>NZ_MUXW01000004.1 GCF_002015085.1 Glaesserella parasuis | reverse complement strand
ATGCCGATTCAGAACTGGAAACTGGCGATGAATCGATTTATGATTGATTTTGGTGATCGCCTAGACGATCACCGTTAAGTTGAAATGGGTGTTTGCACAGAATTTGGGATAGGGTCGTTTGGGGCTTTGTTTTTATCTTTGGGAGAGTAGCTTAATACTTAATCTTGCCACGGCAGATAACTGTTGTGCATCATCTCGAATTTCCACCTGCCACACTTGGCTCTCTTTGCCTAAATGTAACGGTGTTGCTCTGCCCGTGGCTTTTCCGCTTTTTATCGCTTTTAAATGGCTGATATTCAATTCTGTACCGACAGGGATTTGGTTTTCTTCACAGCAAAGTAATGCAGCTGCAGAGCCTAAGGTTTCCGCTAAAGTCGCAGAAATACCGCCATGTAATAAGCCGAATGGCTGTGTTGTGCGGTGATCGACAGGCACGGTCGCTTCTAGACTATCGTTTTGCTGAGCGGTAAATTCAATGCCTAAATGCGAAATAGCAGAGTGTTGGCAGAGTTGATTAAGTTGCTCAATTGTTGTGTTTTTTTTCCAAATCATTTTGTGTTTTCCGTATATAGATAAAACAAAAGCCTGTTCAAATAAACAGGCTTTGTGTATAATTTTTCCCAATGTTTTATTGTTTAAACATAATAAAACAGAGGCGGATCTGCGAAAAATCAGTCCGCCAGTAAGCACCTAGCGAGCTGTTTTAGTAGATCTTTACGTTTAATGTTATCCGTGGAGATAAAAACAATGAAACGCACTCTTTTGTGGTTAATTGTTATTCTGCTATGCCTGTTACTTAAGGGTAGCGCTGGCTAAGCAGTGAAACCGAGCAGGAATGGTGACCGCCGTTCCTGTTTTTATTTTATGCCTATTTTTTATCTAGGTCAAATCACTTCCAACAATGCTTGCACAGGGTGTTTGAGTAGCTGATGTTCCATTCGTTTCACTTGGCTACGGCAAGAGTAGCCAGTGGCAAGGCAACGGGATAAGGTTTTGCCTTGCAACTTAACTTGCCACGATTGTGCGTAAATGCCTTTTGACATTGCAAGGTGCTTGGTTTCGTGTCCGAATGTGCCTGCCATTCCGCAACAGCCGATATTTTCCGCCGTTAAGGTTTCGCCGAAATGGGCGAAAATCTGTTGCCACTCTTTCAAGCTGTTTGGAAGCGAGGTGCTTTCGGTACAGTGTGCAAATAAGTGCCACGGTAAGCGATCGGTTTCGGCTGATTTTTTGCAATGGTCTAGAGAGCCGTTTTTCAGTTGAGCCAACAGCCATTCGTGAGCCAGTAACACCTTAAATTCTCCACAGTCGTCTTTTAAAATTTGGCGATATTCTTCACGGTAAATCAAGGTTAAGGCAGGATCAACGCCAACCATTGCAATGCCTAATTTGGCAACACGGTTTAACAATTCGGCTTGTGTACGAGCGGTGTTGGCAAACTTGTGCAAAAAGCCTTTGATATGTTGAGCTTTACCCGTTGGGTTGAACGGCAACACAATCGCTTTGAAGCCGAGTTTTTGGGCGAGCTGAACAAAGTCCGCCACCACTTTGGCATCATAATAAGAGGTGAAGGGATCTTGTACCACAAGGACATATTTGCAAATTTCTGTGTCTAACTGACCGCTTGTCGCAAGCTGTTCTAGTTCTTCCAAGGTTTTGCCTTGATAGCCGATTTCAACTAACTGTTGCTGTAATGTCGGCACGGATAAGGCTGGTAGATCGACCATTCCGATGGTTTTACTTACAACGGTTTCAGCCAGTTTGTTGGCACTGAAAAAGTTAAACAACTTCGGCTGTTTTGCCATTATCGGTGCAACAAATTCGAGGTTTGCCACCACATAATCTTTCAGCGGACGCAGGTAACGGCGGTGATAAAGTTCGTTAAATTGTGAACGGAACGTTGGTACATCAATTTTTATCGGACATTGGCTGGCACAGGCTTTACAAGCAAGGCAAGTATCCATTGCCGATTTCACTTCGTGGGAGAAATCATACTCTTGTGATTTTCGCCACTGATTGCGGATTTTCTTCGCAAAATCGACTAATTTCGCCGATGTTTGCTGTTTTTCAAAGATCAACTCATCAGGGGAAACATTTTGTTCCGCCAGTAAACGTAGCCATTCACGCACTAACGTTGCTCTTCCTTTCGGTGAAAATAGGCGGTTGCCCGACACTTTCATTGACGGACACATTGTACTGTGTACATCAAAATTGAAGCACAAACCGTTGCCGTTGCAATTCATTGCCCCTTTAAAGGCTTCTCGCACTTGAATAGGAATTTGTCTGTCTAGATCGGCACGCATTTGCGAGTCAATCGGATAAAGGCTGGCTTGGCTATCTAACGGCGTACAGATTTTACCCGGGTTCAAGCGGTTTTGCGGATCGAAAAGCTGTTTGATATAACGCAACTCTTTCCATAAGGTTTCGCCGAAGAACCGCTCGCCATAGGCAGAACGCATACCTTTGCCGTGTTCACCCCAAATCAAACCGCCGTATTTTGCAGTCAATTCAACCACTTGGTCGGAGATTGCCTTGAATTTGGCAACCTGTGCTTTGTCGCATAAATCAAGGGCAGGACGAACGTGCAATACCCCTGCATCGACGTGTCCGAACATACCGTAATCTAAGCCGTGATCGTCGAGCAGTTGGCGACATTCCACAATATAATCTGCCAGATGTTCAGGCGGTACGCAGGTATCTTCCACAAAAGCGATCGGTTTTGCCCAACCTTTTGTATTGCCCAGCAGACCCACCGCTTTTTTCCGCATTGCATAAATTTTTTCAATCGAAGCCAAATCGTTGCAAAGTTGGTAGCCGATGATACCGCTTGTGCCGTTTTGGATTTTCTCATCTAGAGCTTGGCACAGCTTGGCAATCCGCGCTTCATTCTGAGCCTTATCATTTGAAGCATATTCAACAATGTTAATCCCCAAAATCGGATTGTGTTCATCTTCACTGAGTAAATCCGATACCGAATGCCACACAATATCTTGTTTGGCAAGGTTCAGCACTTTGGAGTCCACCGTTTCAACCGATAGGGCTTGCGCTTGCAACATAAAAGGGGCGGAACGTAACGCCGCATCAAAGGAATTATATTTAATGTTAATCAGCGTGCGGTATTCAGGAAGTGGAAGAAGATTGAGCTTAGCTTCGCAAATAAAGGCAAGAGAACCTTCGGAGCCAGTGAGAATACGGGTTAAATTAAATTCGGAGAGATCGTCGTTAAACACATTTTTCAGATCATAACCCGTCAAAAAGCGGTTCAGTTGCGGTAGTTCTTTCAGCACGGTCGGGCGTAACGCTTGGCAACGTTGGAAGATCTCGCTATGTAATTTTTTACCATTTGCCGTGAGATTAAGTTGATCGACATTTGCAAAAAAATCATCGGTTTTGACCGCTTGTGTTTCCAAAATATCGCCGTTCATCAACACCGCTTTAATCGCCAAAATATGATCGGAAGTCTTGCCGTATTGCAACGAACCTTGCCCCGAAGCGTCTGTGTTGATCATTCCGCCTAAGGTTGCTCGGTTGCTGGTTGAAAGCTCAGGGGAAAAGAATAGCCCGTGCGGTTTGAGAAATTGATTAAGCTGATCTTTCACCACGCCAGCTTGCACTCGCACCCAACGCTCTTGTACATTCAGTTCCAAAATTTGCGTTAAATGGCGAGAGAGATCGACAATGATATTATTGTTCAGCGATTGCCCGTTCGTGCCAGTACCGCCACCACGCGGGGTAAAGGTTAAGGCTTGGAATGCGGTTTTTTGTGCCAGTTTGGTTAAAATCACCACATCAGCAACGGATTTCGGAAACAAAATCGCTTGGGGCAGTTGCTGATAGACGCTGTTGTCGGTGGTAAGAGAAAGGCGATCAGCATAGTTTGACGCAATATCACCGCTGAAATGTTGCTGTTTGAGTTCAGCTAAATATTGCTGAACAAGTGGATTCAGTTGGGGGATGTTTGCAAGGCGTGGGATCATAGTTTTTTTAATCTGTTAAAATTTTAACGAGATATTAGCAAGATTTTCATTTAATGAAAATTACTACAAAAAAATTAGCAAAGCATTTAAAAAGTTGCAATTTATTACATTTACTTACATATCCTTGAATGCTTATAAATTGATTTCTTTTACGTTAATGGGATAATAAGCATATTCTTGCCTCGATCTTTAAGAAAGAAAAGACAGGAATGTAAGAAATTTCAGCCTTGAAACAGTTTCTTTGAAAAAGTTCGCTTGAATTTCGGATTTTTTTTAGTAAAATATAATCTAAATTCCGACTTTCTTTTCGTATTGAAGGATAGAAAGCGTAATTAAAGCCTTAGCGTAATGATTACGCTAAGAATTTTGTTTAATTAGATGACGATAATAGAGGATCATCAAAATGAAAAAATCTTTAATTGCATTAGCAGTATCAGGTTTAGCAGTTGCATCAGTAGCAAACGCAGCTCCACAAGCTGACTCTTTCTATGTTGGTGCTAAAGCAGGTTGGGCAACATTCCACAATGATATTAACCAATTAAACTCTAAATATAAGAACGATGCTCGTTATGCAACTAGCGCTAATGGATACGGTATTAACCGTAACTCTGTAACTTACGGTGTGTTTGGCGGTTACCAAATCATCGACAACTTAGCAGTTGAATTAGGTTACGATTATTTCGGTCGTGTTCGTGGTAACAAACAAGAATTCCGTGAATTCAAACACTCTGCACACGGTACACACTTAAGCTTAAAACCAAGCTATGAAGTATTAAGCGGTTTAGATGTTTACGGTAAAGTTGGTGCTGCATTAGTTCGTAATGATTACAAACGTTACTTCCAAACAAGAGAACCAGTTAAATCGCATAACTTAAAAACTTCATTAATCGTTGGTGCAGGTGTTGAGTATGCGATTCTTCCTGAATTAGCTTTCCGTGTTGAATATCAATGGTTGAGCAATGTAGGTAACTTCACTAAAGCTGAAATGAAAGAGAATCGTAGAGCAACTTACAACTATAGCCCAGATTCTCATTCTGTGACCGCAGGCATTTCATATCGCTTTGGTCAAGGTGCAGCACCAGTTGCAGCAGCACCAGAAGTTGTAACTAAAAACTTCGCGTTCAGCTCAGATGTATTATTTGACTTCGGTAAAGCGAACTTAAAACCAGCTGCAGCACAAACATTAGACGCAGCACACACTGAGATCGTAAATTTAGGTTTAGCAAACCCTGCTGTACAAGTAAACGGTTACACAGACCGTATTGGTAAAGATGCTGCCAACTTAACTCTTTCACAAAAACGTGCAGAAACAGTAGCAAACTACATCGTTTCTAAAGGTGTTAACCCAGCTAACGTAACAGCGGTAGGTTACGGTGAAGCTAACCCAGTAACTGGTAACACATGTGACGCAGTTAAAGGTCGTAAAGCATTAATCGTTTGCTTAGCACCAGATCGCCGTGTTGAAATCCAAGTTCAAGGTTCAAAAGAAGTTTCTATGTAATCACTTTTGAATCCAAGAAACTTAAAAAATGCCCGCAAAAGCGGGCATTTTTATTATGCCGAGAAACTTTTATACTTTATTTTACCCATCTATTTCTTCACCAGTTTGATCCCACTTAAAGTTTAATGCAATAGAATTTAAGCAGAAGCGTAATCCTGTAGGTTGAGGCCCATCTTTAAAAACGTGTCCCATATGGGCATCACAATTGCCACAGCGAATCTCAACACGATGTCTGCCTAAACTATAATCATCTACATAACGTAATGAAGACTCCGAGATTGTTTCATAAAAACTTGGCCAGCCACAACCAGCATCAAATTTGGCATCAGAACGAAATAACGCATTATGGCAACGAACACAGCGATATGTCCCCACCCTATTTTCTTTTAGGAACTTACCACTGAAAGGTTTTTCTGTACCTGCATTTAAACAAATTTCAATCTGTTCTTCGGTTAATTCACTAATATCTTTAATCATTTTAAATCCTTTTCTCTTATTGGTTTGTTACCAATTATTCTAACTTTTTTTAGTTAAAAGCAAGAGAGGGTTTTAAAAAATTTGACATAGATCACATAAAATTTATCTGCTATATTTTGCTCTGTTCTTTAGTTGTCAGAAAAGGGAAAGATTGTGTTATAATCCTCCTGCTTTTCCTATTTCTAGGAAAGAACAAATTTTGTTTAACTTTAATATAGGTAGAAAATCTATGGCAATTAAAATTGGTATTAACGGCTTTGGCCGTATCGGTCGTATCGTATTCCGTGCAGCACAAAAACGTGATGACATCGAAGTAGTTGGTATCAACGACTTAATTGATGTTGAGTATATGGCATATATGCTCAAATACGATTCAACTCACGGTCGTTTCGATGGCACTGTCGAAGTAAAAGACGGCAAATTAGTTGTAAACGGTAAAGAAATCCGTGTTACTTCTGAGCGTGACCCAGCTAACTTAAAATGGAATGAGATTGGTGTGGATATCGCAGTTGAAGCAACAGGTTTATTCTTAGACGATACAACTGCTCGTAAACACATCGAAGCTGGTGCGAAAAAAGTCGTTTTAACTGGTCCATCTAAAGATAGCACACCTATGTTCGTAAACGGTGTAAACTTCAACGCTTATGCTGGTCAAGACATCGTTTCTAACGCTTCTTGTACAACAAACTGCTTAGCACCACTTGCTCGTGTTATCCACGAAACATTTGGTATCAAAGAAGGTTTAATGACAACTGTTCACGCAACAACAGCAACACAAAAAACTGTTGATGGTCCATCAGCAAAAGACTGGCGCGGTGGTCGTGGTGCGGCACAAAACATCATTCCATCTTCAACAGGTGCAGCGAAAGCAGTAGGTAAAGTATTACCAGCATTAAACGGTAAATTAACAGGTATGGCGTTCCGTGTTCCAACAGCAAACGTATCTGCTGTTGATTTAACTGTAAACTTAGAAAAACCAGCAAGCTACGAAGAGATCAAAAAAGCGATCAAAGATGCAGCAGAAGGTAAAACATTCAACGGCGAATTAAAAGGCGTTTTAGGTTATACTGAAGATGCAGTAGTATCAACAGACTTCAACGGTGCAGTTGAAACTTCTGTATTTGATGCAGATGCAGGTATCGCATTAACAGATACATTCGTGAAACTTGTTTCTTGGTATGACAACGAAACTGGTTACTCAAACAAAGTATTAGACTTAGTTGCTCACGTTTACAACTACAAAGGCTAATTAAAATAGTAATATTGGAAATGGCAATATATAAATCTATATTGCCATTTTTTTATATAGAAATAAGCCTATATGAAGTAGTATATAATAAATTACCAATTCACTGCATTATTTATAGCCTCACGTTGTTCTGAATGAGATAGTCTTAGATATAAAGCAGTCATATTTACATTTGAATGCCCTAACAGATCGGCTAATAAAGCAATATTATTATTTTTCTTTAAAAATTGTATAGCAAAGAAATGCCTAAAATTATGAGGGTGGACAACATCTTTTCTGATACCACACTTTTCTGCGTATATTTTCAAATTATGAGCAATACCTCTAGCTGAAATAGGTGCTCCATATCTATTCAGGAATAATTCTTTTTTATGATTTTGAAAAAATTCACGAGATTCATTAATCAGGCTTTGAGGAATATTAATTCTTCTAAATTTTCCTTTAGAATGGCATTCAGCATATCCTTTTTCTAAATCTTGTATTGTGAATTTTACTAGTTCACTTATTCTAGCTCCAGTGCTTCCTAAGAACCTTACAATAAAGTAATAACGTAAATTATGTTCCTTTAAATAATCGCATAGAGTTTTGTATTCTGGAAATGACATGATTCCTTCTGTAAAATGATACTTAGGTAATGGAATATGCTTTAATTTATAATGATCCATTTGTTTTAATGATAAGTAATAATTTATTGCTGATATTCTTATATTTACTGTTTGTGGTGAATAATTTTCAATGAGATATTTTTTATATAAAATAAGATTTGTTTTATTTATTTCTTTATAGCCTATAAAAAACTTAGTAACTCCAGCAATATATGAACGGATAGTGTTTTGGGCTCTCTCTTGTTCAAATAAATAAGATTCAAAGATTCTAATTTCTTTTCTTTGTTTTCTAGTTAATAATTTAAATATGTTTTTCTCTATATTATTTTCATGATTGTACTTAGAAATAACATTATATTTAATATTAGTTGACATTTTTACCTCATTATTAATTTAAATGGTTTTATATTCTTATGATTGAAAATTTTTTGATAAAAAATTGATATTAAATATTATATCTTATATTTATTGATCCTCCTATTAAAAATAATTCTAAATTTATCACTGTTAAAAGTAAGTTCGTAATATATTTTATATGTTTTTTATCTTAAAAATAATCAACTTTTATATTGAAGTTGATTATTTAAAATGTTATAATTAACCTTCTTTCTATAGAAGGTTTTCACTTAATAATTGAATAGCTTATAGAAATAATTAGGTATGTTTACAACGCAATTAGGAAATTTTAATGAGTGAATTGGCTAAAGATATTATTCCTATCAGTATTGAAGAGGAACTAAAAAATTCCTATCTTGATTATGCAATGTCTGTGATTGTTGGGCGAGCGTTACCAGATGTGCGAGATGGTTTGAAGCCCGTTCATCGACGCGTACTTTTTTCTATGGATCAAAGCGGTAACGTATCATCTAAACCTTATGTGAAATCGGCACGTGTAGTCGGTGATGTGATCGGTAAATATCACCCTCACGGTGATTCTGCGGTGTATGATACGATTGTGCGTATGGCTCAGCCGTTCTCTCTTCGTTATATGTTGGTAGATGGTCAAGGGAACTTTGGTTCGATTGACGGGGATGCGCCTGCGGCAATGCGTTATACCGAAGTGCGTATGCAGAAGATTACGCAAGAATTGTTAACGGATTTGGATAAAGAAACAGTGGATTTCTCTCCAAACTATGATGGTAAAGAGATGATCCCTGATGTATTACCGACTAAAATTCCGGCATTGCTTGTTAATGGTTCTTCGGGAATCGCCGTGGGTATGGCAACCAATATTCCTCCTCATAACCTAAATGAAGTGTTAAACGGTTGCTTAGCTTATATTGAAAACGAACAAATTACGATTGAAGAGTTGATGCAACATATTCCCGGTCCTGATTTCCCAACGGCGGCGATTATTAATGGTCGTAAAGGGATTGAAGATGCTTATCGTACAGGTCGTGGCAAAGTGTATGTACGAGCCAAAGCCAGTGTTGAAACAACTTCAAAAGGCCGTGAGCAGATTGTCGTCACGGAATTGCCGTATCAAGTTAATAAAAAGAATTTAATCGAAAAAATTGCCGAATTGGTGCGTGATAAGCGTATTGAAGGTATTTCAAGTATTGAAGACTATTCTGATAAAAAAGGGATTTCGATTGTTATTGAAATCAAAAATAATGCTGTTGGTGAAGTGGTACTCAATAATTTGTACGCTCTCACACAAATGCAAGTGACTTTCGGTATCAATATGGTGGCACTCGATCATGGTCAGCCAAAAATTTTCAATCTCAAACAGATTATTGAAGCTTTCGTGATGCACCGTCGTGAAGTTGTAACACGCCGTACGGTCTTTGAATTGCGTAAAGCACGTGAACGTGCACATATTTTAGAAGGTCTAGCGATTGCATTAGCTAATATAGATCCTGTGATTGAGCTGATTCGAAATTCCAAAACTGCCGATGAAGCACGTGAAGGTTTATTGGATCGTCCGTGGTCGTTAGGTAATGTTGCACCAATGCTTGAAGCAGCGGGTGTAGATGCTTCTCGTCCAGAAGATTTAGCCTCTGAATTCGGCGTACGTGACGGGCAATATTATTTATCGGAAGACCAAGCTCGTGCAATTCTAGAGCTTCGCTTGCACCGCTTAACAGGCTTAGAACATGAAAAAATCGTAGACGAATACAAAGAATTATTGGTAGAAATCAGCGAGTTATTACACATTTTAAATAGCTCAGAGCGTTTAATGGAAGTCATCCGTGAAGAGCTTGAAAAAATCAAAGCCGAATTTGGCGATGAGCGTCGCACTGAAATTACTGCGGCTTCAGGCGATATTAATTTAGAAGATTTAATTGCTCAAGAAGATGTAGTTGTGACCTTATCGCACGCTGGTTATGTGAAATATCAGCCGTTATCGGATTACGAAGCGCAACGTCGTGGTGGTAAAGGTAAATCAGCAACGAAAATGAAAGAGGATGATTTCATTGAGAAATTATTGGTAGCTAATACTCATGATACCATTCTTTGCTTCTCAAGCTGTGGTCGTTTATATCAATTAAAAGTCTATCAATTACCACAGGCAAGCCGTGGTGCAAGAGGTACGCCAATCGTAAATATTCTTCCACTTGTAAAAGGGGAGAATGAGCGTATCACTGCAATTCTTCCCGTTCCAAATGGTGAATTTAGCGCTGATAAATTTATTTTTATGGCAACGGCGAGTGGTACGGTGAAAAAAGTTTCGCTCGATGCATTTAGTAATGTTAGATCAAGCGGTCTAATTGCATTAAAACTTCGCGAGGGTGATGAATTAATCGGGGTAGATATTACCAATGGCGAGAGTGAAATCATGTTGTTCTCGGCACAAGGTCGAGTGGTACGCTTTGCAGAAACTGCAGTGCGGGGAATGGGGCGTGTTGCAACAGGGGTTCGAGGTATTAAATTAGCAACAACCGAAATTTCAGTCGATGATGCTGAAGAAGTCGATATTGAAACTGTTGAAAACGAAGAAGCTGAAGAAGCCTCAAGTGTTAACTTAACCACCGATAAAGTGGTTTCCCTTGTAATTCCACATACTCAAGGTGAAATCTTAACCGTTACCCAAAACGGTTATGGTAAACGTACTGCCTTAGGTGAGTATCCGGTCAAATCTCGTGCAACAAAAGGGGTGGTTTCAATTAAAGTGAATGAACGTAACGGTAAAGTGGTTGCAGCAGTTCAGGTTGAAGAAAATGACCAAATTATGTTGATTACCGATGCCGGTACATTAGTACGTACTCGTGTAAACGAAGTCAGCCTTGTAGGACGTAATACCCAAGGTGTTCGTATTATTCGTACCGCAGAAGACGAACATGTTGTCAGCCTTGAACGAATCTGTGAAATTGAAGACGACGGTATAGAAAATTTATCTGTTGAAGAAGCATAATTTATTAAGGCTGTGATTCACAGCCTTAATATTTTGTAAGATAATGCCTTATTTTTATTGGGATTGTCCTAGGCATAGTAGACAAAAGTGTTGGTAAAAAGTGGGCTAAAGCCTTATAGTACAAGGCTTTAAGCTCACTTTTGAAGAATATGCTCACTTAAATATAGAAAAAACAACAAATAGGTTGGAAGGGTTATTTAAAGAACTGAAACAGAAATTATCGGTTCATAATGGATTAACGAAAAAGCATAAGATTATGTTTATAAAGGATTTTTTAAATAAAAAGAGTTGGTAATAATTAGGGAAAATAATTAAAACCAACACTTTTGTCTACTACGCCAAACAATGCCATTGTTAAAATAACAATGGCATTGAGCATGAAATTCTAATTTATAGGTGCTAGATTACCACACAAAACTTGCCCCTCCTCCAATCATAGTATCCCGCTGAGTATTACTGCTAACAGACGCTCGAATAAGCCATTTGCCATTATCAGAAGTTCTGGAATAACCTATAGCATAGGCAGATTGCCCGCGATATTGTGCACTAGAAACAGAAATAGCACTTTTACCTGGTAAATAAATTTGTGGCAAATTAGCCATCGCCCCAGCAGAAGCAATCCCCGCTCTTGCATTAACATCAACACGACCAATATCTCTTGATAATTGATTAAATCCTGTATTCACAGAAGAAACCACTTTGTTTAGTTGACGCACATTCACTGCATCTCCCTCTTCTCTACCATCGCTTATATTGGTAATTCTTGATCCATTCATATTTACAACTGGATTTCCTTTCTCATCTTTACCTAAAGATACCTTAGTATCGCCATTACTAATTGAAGTAATGTCGCTTAAATCTCCAGACACGCTCATATTGTAAATATTCTGACCATTTGCACCCGCTGTTCCCTGCGGTCCTTGTGGTCCTGCTGGACCCACTGGACCAGCTTCGCCTCTATCGCCCTTAGGACCTGCTACCCCTGGAAGCCCTTGTTCGCCTCTAGGACCTGTATCTCCTTTTTCTCCTTTAGGACCCGCTTGTCCTGGATCGCCTTTATCCCCCTTAGGTCCCTGAGTACCTGCTATTCCTTGCGATCCTTGTGGTCCCGTTGGACCCGCAGGTCCTTGAATACCTTGCTTGCCTTCAGGACCCTGTTCACCCCTAGGACCCGCAGGACCAGTTTCTCCTTGCTCACCCTTAGCCCCTGCTGGACCCGCAGGGCCTCGTGGTCCCGCTGGACCCACTGGCCCCGCTTGTCCTGGATCGCCTTTATCCCCCTTAGGTCCCTGAGTACCCGCTATTCCTTGCGATCCTTGTGGTCCCGTTGGACCCGCAGGTCCTTGAATACCTTGCTTACCTTCAGGACCCGGTTCACCCCTAGGCCCCACTGGACCCGCAGGGCCTTGTGATCCCGTTGGACCCGCAGGACCCGTATCACCTTTGTCACCCTTAGCCCCTGCTGGACCCGCAGGGCCTATTGCACCTTGTGGTCCTACTGGACCCACTGGACCAGCTTCGCCTCTAGGACCTGCATCACCTTTAGGACCCACAGGGCCTCGTGGTCCTGCTGGACCCGCTTGTCCTGGTTCGCCTTTATCCCCCTTCTGTCCCGGAGTACCCGGTATTCCTTGCGGTCCTCGTGGTCCCATTGGACCCGTAGGTCCAGTTGCACCTGCAGAGCCAGTTTCTCCTCGCTCACCCTGCGGTCCTCGTGGTCCTGCTGGACCAGCAGGACCAGCTTCGCCTCGCTCACCCCTAGGACCTGCTACCCCTGGAAGCCCTTGTTCGCCTCTAGGCCCTGCTGGACCTGCAGGGCCAGTTGCACCTGCTGGACCTGCTGGACCTTGAGCACCTGCTGGACCCACTGGACCCGCAGGGCCTGTTTCACCTCTAGGACCTGCATCTCCTTTAGGACCCTCAGGGCCAGTTTCTCCTCGGTCACCCTGCGGTCCTCGTGGTCCTGCTGGACCCGCTGGGCCTGTTTCTCCTCGGTCACCCTTAGCCCCTGCTGGCCCCGTTTGACCCGTATCACCTTTCTCACCCCTAGGACCTGTTTCGCCTCTAGGACCTACTGGACCCGCAGGACCTGCTGGACCCGCTGGGCCAGTTTCACCTTTCTCTCCCCTAGCACCTGGAGCTCCATCATTTCCTTTTGGACCAGCAGGCCCCATTGGACCCACAGGGCCTCGTGGTCCTGCTGGACCCGTTTGTCCTGGTTCGCCTCGCTCACCCCTAGCCCCTGCTGGACCCGCTGGGCCTGTTTCTCCTCGGTCACCCTTAGGTCCCCTAGCACCCGCTGTTCCCTGCGGTCCTTGTGGTCCTGCTGGACCTTGAGCACCTGCTGGACCCACTGGACCCGCAGGGCCTGTTTCACCTCTAGGACCTGTATCTCCTTTTTCACCTTTTTTGATGATGCTATCCGTATTATCTGTATAGGTAATTTTTAGATCGCCATTATCTAAGGTTTTAGTCTCTTTAATTAACTTACCAATCGTAGAAATCGTAATATTTCCGTTATTTTGTTCTAATTTAATATTATTTCCAGCGGTAAAGGTTACGGTATCGTTCATTCTGATAAGATGTGCCCCAGGTGGAGTTGCTTGACCCCCCGTTCCTGGAGCAATTGCAAGTTTCCAACCAGCATTTGAAAATTGCATGTAGTTCACCGCATCGTTATTTTGTGTACCTGCTTGTAAATTGGTGATCTTAACTGGGGAAGTGCTGTCTGCACCTGTTACTTTTAGATTACCGCCAGTGCTGGTAATCTTAGGTCCATTATCGCCATATTGAACGCTGCTGAATGTTGGTGCATCTTTCATCAACACATGGAATTCTAGATTTTTACGATAAATTTCAATGTTATCGCCTTTGTATCGAACACCACCACCGTTTTGGTATGTTGCGTTACTTGTAATGGTAACGGTCTTATCTTCGTTAGCCTTCCATTTTTGACCCGAAGTATCATTTGTTGTACCTGTACCTGTACCTGTTTTTTCGCCTTTGAATATCAAACTTCCTGCTCGAGCATTATGGAGTTGAGTTTTGATTGCATCATCTAGGGATACTGTAATGGTTGAGCCAGACGCTTTGGTCTTGATTTCGCCATTTGTGCCTAGCACTTTAAGCGTACCATCCCAAATACCCACTGTCTCATTATTAGAATTGCCTGTATCGCCTGCAATTTTCATCGTCAAAGATTTAAGTTGTGCCACGTTTACTGCATCAGTTAATTGTGTACCTGCGGCCACATTGACGATTTGACGTTTGATGAGTTTATTACCTGCTAAACCGACAGAAACCGCACCAATATTATTACCATCAACCTTTTGTGTGGATTTAAAGCCGTTAGCGTCAGTGCTTGCTCCCGTTGTGACAGAATGAGCTTGTTTTAACCCCACTACACCGCCAGCTATATTTGCATTAGATCCATAACCTAATGCCACACCGCCGCCCACGGTGACAACGGTATTATTACCAAGTGCGGTTGATCTGTCTGGTGTTGTCTTTGCCTCTTCACCCACAGCAACAGAGCTCCTACCACCGGCAGAGGCTTTATAACCCATCGCAATACCATAATTTCCAGTCGCAGAGGCATTTACCCCCGCTGTTATTGCATAGGTTCCTGTAGCTCCAGCTTTGTCAGTAATTGTGCCGAAATTAGTCGTAGGATCTCCCTGACCTTGAGACTGATCGTCATAGTTAGTATGAAAATACGTTTTTGAGCCAGTAACGGTAATTCTTGTATTGCCATTTCCCTGCTCAACTGCCGTACTAATACCATCAGCCCCTACAATTGAGAGCGTTTCGTTATAAAATGTTGTGTGACCCTGCGTATTTTTATCGCCACTGATCTTTAAAGTCAGTGCTTTTAATTGCGCCACGTTTGCTGCGTCAGTATCTTCTTTACCTGCAGCAACACTGGTAATTTGACGAGTGACGGTGGTGCCATCACCTACTGCTACCGCTGCATACGTAGCAGATAATGTACTTCCGTTAATAGAATAATTTGTACTATCTGGTGTCCAACCTGCTTGCTCTGAATCACGACTAGCCTTGGATTGATAACCTAGAGCAACGCCATATTTCGTATCTGCTATCGCATTATTCCCCAATGCTGTTGCACGCTCTGCGGTTGCTTTTGCGTTTTCACCGAATGCGGAAGCTCCTACTTGACTTGCAGTAGCACTTTTACCAAAAGCAACGGCGTAGCTTCCAGCATTTGCATTACCACCAACCGCAATACCGTAATCAGCGGTAGACTTACTACTCGCACCGATAGCAATGCCTTCAACATTACTTGCATATGCTATAGGACCTACAACAATAGATCCTTCGCCCACAGCCACAGACATACCCCCAATAGTAATAGAGGCTTTACCACTCGCAGTTGTTGTTCTGGAATAGTTACTATTTTGATATTTCGTTGTATTTAAATCATCTCCACCGATTGATATGGAGCCATACCCCGTCGCTTTGGTATCTGCCCCGATAGCAATAGATTGTCCCCCACTTGCAATAGCAAGGTTACCTATTGCAATTGCTTGTTCACCTGTCGCATTGGCGCCTTCGCCTGAGACAACAGTTCTCCCTTCCGCTTCTGAACTACTCCCGATGGCAATTAATACTAGACTTAAAAGACTTAATTTAAATTTATCTTGCTGTTTATCTAAAAAATAATGTGAGGTGCATACTTGAGCTCTTTTATCCGTGTAAGCGGATGTTTTGGTATGAGACTTTACTAACTCAGACACAACCACCCAAGCCTGTTGAGCATGACTCCAAATAACTCTAAATATTTTATTCATAATAATCTTCTCTACCGCTTTTCCTAATAAAACATCGTAAACCTTTATTTACATTTTCAGGGTGCACAAATGTCCCCGCACGCTATTGTAAAAAAAAACAATGATTGACACAAAACTAAAGATAAAATAACAAGAATTTTTCAACTTTTATTGTCAATTGTCCAAAAAGTTAGAAATAATAGGCGGAAATCTTTTGGAAACTTGGTTGCTTATTGTCGCTAGTTGGCATAGTAGACAAAAGTGTTGGTAAAAAGTGGGCTAAAGCCTTATAGTACAAGGCGTTAAGCTCACTTTTGAAGAATATACTTATTTAAATATAGAAAAAACAACAAATCGGTTGGAAGGGTTATTTAAAGAACTGAAGCAGAAATTATCGGTTCATAATGGATTAACGAAAAAGCATAAGATTATGTTTATAAAGGATTTTTTAAATAAAAAGAGTTGGTAATAATTAGGAAAAATAATTAAAACCAACTCTTTTGTCTACTTATATTGCATTGGTATATCCTCTTCCATTTTAGAACGCTATCAATTATACAACATCATTATGTAGATGAAATGCTAAAAATCAAACGAAAATCTGAGAATAAAGTGAAAGATATTTCCGTATTAAATGCTCAAATATCCTTAAAAATCACCTACTTAATGAGATTAATTATCACTACATAGCATTCTGAAAATTATTTTTTGAGATAGATCACAAAACTATTTTTTTTGTGTTACAAAATTGTAAAAATTCATTATAAAATATCCAAATTAATGGCAAAATGCTTCCATATTAGGTTTATATACTTTACTTTCCCAAGGAGGAAATCGTGCAAACTGTCAATGTAGATGTTGCAATTGTGGGTGCAGGTGGCGGTGGTTTAAGAGCCGCAATCGCAGCAGCAGAAGCTAACCCGAATTTGAAAATTGCATTAATTTCAAAAGTTTATCCTATGCGTAGCCATACGGTTGCTGCAGAAGGTGGGGCGGCGGCAGTCGCTAAAGAGGAAGACTCTTACGATAAACACTTCCACGATACTGTGGCAGGTGGCGACTGGCTTTGTGAACAAGATGTTGTTGAATATTTCGTAGAACACTCGCCAGTTGAAATGACGCAATTAGAGCGTTGGGGCTGTCCGTGGAGCCGTAAAGCTGATGGTGATGTGAACGTTCGTCGTTTCGGTGGTATGAAAATTGAACGTACTTGGTTCGCAGCCGATAAAACAGGTTTCCACTTATTGCATACCCTATTCCAAACCTCAATCAAATATCCGCAAATTATCCGTTTTGATGAGCATTTTGTCGTGGATATTCTCGTTGATGATGGTCAAGTGCGTGGCTGTGTTGCAATGAATATGATGGAAGGAACTTTCGTTCAGATCAATGCAAATGCGGTAGTTATCGCAACAGGTGGTGGTTGCCGTGCTTATCGTTTCAACACCAACGGCGGTATCGTAACGGGTGACGGTTTATCAATGGCGTATCGCCACGGCGTGCCACTTCGTGATATGGAATTTGTACAATATCACCCAACAGGCTTACCAAACACAGGTATCTTAATGACCGAAGGTTGTCGTGGTGAAGGCGGTATCTTAGTCAATAAAGATGGCTACCGTTACTTACAAGATTATGGTCTAGGCCCAGAAACTCCAGTTGGCAAACCAGAAAATAAATATATGGAATTAGGCCCTCGTGATAAAGTTTCCCAAGCATTCTGGCAAGAGTGGCGTAAAGGTAACACCTTAAAAACTGCCAAAGGTGTTGATGTGGTTCACCTTGACCTACGTCACTTAGGTGAAAAATATTTACACGAACGTCTGCCATTTATCTGTGAATTAGCACAAGCCTACGAAGGCGTAGATCCAGCGAAAGCACCAATTCCAGTTCGTCCAGTTGTTCACTATACAATGGGTGGTATTGAAGTTGATCAGCACGCAGAAACCTGTATCAAAGGCTTATTTGCAGTGGGCGAATGTGCATCTTCTGGTTTACACGGTGCAAACCGCTTAGGTTCTAACTCATTAGCAGAACTTGTGGTATTCGGTAAAGTTGCAGGTGAAATGGCTGCAAAACGTGCTGTTGAAGCGACCGCTCGTAATCAAGCCGTAATTGACGCTCAAGCAAAAGATGTCTTAGAACGTGTTTATGCCTTAGCCCGTCAAGAGGGTGAAGAGTCTTGGTCACAAATCCGTAACGAAATGGGCGACTCAATGGAAGAAGGCTGTGGTATCTACCGTACTCAAGAAAGTATGGAAAAAACCGTAGCGAAAATTGCAGAGTTAAAAGAGCGTTACAAACGTATCAAAGTGAAAGACAGCTCAAGTGTATTTAATACAGACTTGCTCTACAAAATTGAACTTGGTTATATCCTTGACGTAGCACAATCTATCTCATCTTCTGCGGTAGAACGTAAAGAGTCTCGTGGTGCACACCAACGTTTAGACTACGTTGAACGTGATGATGTGAACTACTTAAAACACACCCTTGCATTCTACAATGCAGACGGCGCACCAACAATCAAATACAGCGACGTGAAAATTACCACATCACAACCGGCTAAACGTGTTTATGGTGCAGAAGCAGAAGCTCAAGAAAAAGCAGCGAAAAAGGAGTAACAGAAGATGACTAACCAAAGTAAAATGACGGTAGAAGTACTTCGTTATAACCCTGAACAAGATAACGAACCGTACTTATCAAAATATGAAGTACCTTACGATAGCCAAACTTCGTTACTTGATGCACTTGGCTACATCAAAGATGAATTAGAGCCAGAGCTTTCATACCGTTGGTCTTGCCGTATGGCGATCTGTGGCTCTTGCGGTATGATGGTAAACGGCAAACCAAAGCTTGCATGTAAAACATTCTTACGCGATTACAGGGGTTATATGCGAATTGAACCGCTTGCAAACTTCCCGATTGAACGTGACTTAGTTGTTGATTTAAGCCACTTCATCGAAAGTTTAGAAAGCATCAAGCCATACATTATTGACAACAAAGCGCCTGAACTTGATGGCAAACCACACCCATCAGCAGAGCTTGCGAAAAGCCGTACCAAACAAACCCCAGCACAACTTGAGAAATACCGTACCTTCTCAATGTGTATTAACTGCGGTTTATGCTATGCCGCTTGCCCACAATTTGGCTTAAACCCTGAATTTGTTGGTCCAGCAGCATTAACCTTAGCTCACCGTTACAACCTAGATAACCGTGATAATGGTAAAGCGGAACGTATGAAAATTATCAACGGCAAAAACGGTGTATGGAGCTGTACATTCGTCGGCTACTGCTCTGAAGTTTGTCCGAAGCATGTTGGTCCAGCCTCTGCGGTAAACCAAGGTAAGATCGAAAGTGCTAAAGATTATGTCTTTGCAATGTTAAAACCGCAAAAGTAAGGAGAGAGTAAAATGACAACAACAGCAAGTAAACGCAAAAAATATGTGCGTGAAGTGAAACCAACTTGGTGGAAAGCGTTAGATTTTTACAAATTCTACGTTTTGCGTGAAAGTACCTCTGTTCCTACCATTTGGTTCTGTTTAGTGCTTTTCTACGGCTTAGCATGCTTAGGAAAAGAGAACGGATTTGTAGAGAATTTCATTCCATTCTTACAAAATCCATTAGTGGTAGTTTTAAATATTATTACCCTTGGTGCAGTATTATTAAATAGCTTTACCTTCTTTGGTATGGCACCTCAAATGATGAACGTTATCGTGAAAAATGAACGTATTGACGTTAAACTCGTTTCTCGCGTATTTTGGGGTATTACTGCTTTCGTAAGCCTTTTAGCTTTAATCTTGGTATAGGGAGAGCATAAAAATGGATAAACTTAATCCTCCACGTTCAAATGAACCTGCAGTATGGCTACTTTTCGGTGCTGGCGGTGCTATTAGTGCAATCTTCTTCCCTGTACTTGTATTAATCTTAGGTTTCTTACTGCCATTCGGACTGATTACACCAGATAATATTATTGCATTTGCACACACTTGGATCGGTAAATTAGCAATTCTTGCATTACTGATTTTCCCAATGTGGTGTGGTATGCACCGTGTTCACTTAGGTTTACACGACTTTAAAATTCACGTTCCTGCAGGCGGTTGGATTTTCTATGGTTTATCTGCACTTTATAGTGTATTAGTGATTTTTGCGGTGATTAATTTATAAGTTAAAGTCTTGTTGAGCAGCTATTCCCTGTAAGAAATAGCTATTTATAGTAGACATTTTTCTTGTCTTCTTTGAGATAAGCTCATATAATTAGGACATCTACAGTATAAATGTAGATGTCTTTCTATGAGGAAACTTTGGGCTTCTCGCAGTAGTCTTTAATTTACTTGGTCAGGTTCGGAAGAAAGCAGCCAGAATTAGAATAGCTAAGTGCCGAGTCTATGCTTAAAGTTTCCTCTCCCTTAACTAGTCTTTTGGGAGAAGAAAACATACGCACTGCTTTATAAGATTAGTTCCTCTGTTAATGTCGGCTTTCCGTTAATCATGCAGAGCTCTTTTGTACTCATTAACCCACATTGCTGTAGCACCACACACGGCGACAGGCATTACCACTAAGTTAATAAATGGCAACATCGTAAAAATACTCACCAAAGCCCCAAAAGTAAAATTCATTGTACGATATTGTGCTAATGCATTTCGCATACGTTGAAATTGAATTTTATGATTATCAAAAGGGTAGTCACAATATTGAATTGCAATTAACCAAGCCCCGAAAATAAATGTCAAAATAGGGATAATAGTCTGCCCTAAAACAGGTATAAAACCTAATAAAAATAAGGCAACCAAACGTGGAATGCTATACCACATCTTTTGCCACTCACGTTTGAGCATACGAGGTACATCTTTTAGCATTTCGTTAAAACTCATTTCCGTGAGATTTTCACCAGTGAGTTGTTGCTCAACTTTTTCTGCGAGTAACGCATTAAATGGGGCAGCAATAAAATTCGCTAAAGTGGTGAAAGCAAAGTAGAAAGCGACTAAAACCATTAAAAAAGCTAATGGAATAAGGATAAAACTCAACCATTCTAACCATGAAGGCAAGAGCGAATCTAACATTCCCCCTACATTGGCAAAAAAGAGCCAAATTAGGCTAATCATCAACACTGCATTGATAATTACAGGAAAAATAATAAATGGCATTAACTGACGCTGTAACATTAATCGCCAACCATAGATGAAATAGTGAAAACCAGCACCAATTTGTGTTTCTGGGGTAGAAAATAGCGAAGACATAATTAACCTTTCTATTCAAATTTTTAAAAGAAATATGGTAAGCTATGCATACATTTTCACAAAGTGTTAAATTTCAATTTTGATGATTTTATGAGCTAAAGAGGACAAAATGGAAACTCATATTCTTTTCTTTATTTTAGCAGGATTATTAATCGCTGTTTTAATTGGATACAGTATTTGGTCTGCACGCAGAGAAAAATCTCGTATTTTTTCAAATACCTTTTCCACTCGTCCGCCTTCATCTCCAATTAACAATGAAATTACAGCAGATATTCCAACAACGCTAAATCCTCAAGGTGTCGTAGCTCAGCAACCATTCAATACTGAAACACCTGCTGATTTTATTCAATCTCAGCAAGAAGTTGAGAATAGTGTCAAAAATATTCGTATTAGTTTACAAACTCAAGAAATATCTCAACCTTTATATCAAGAGTCTATGCCAGAATCTCAATCTGAAGCATATCAACAAAATCAGATACAAGAACAGACTGTCCAAGTAGAGCAAGTTGAAACAATAGAACAAACTACGGAGCATAATATAATCACTTTGTATGTTGTTGCACCAGAAGGCGTTCAATTTCAAGGTAATGCCATTGTACAAAATTTAGAAATGTTAGGTTTTCATTTTGGTGAATACCAGATCTTCCACCGCCATTTAGATAATCCTGCAAGTCCTGTATTGTTCAGCGTGGCGAATATGATGCAACCAGGAGTCTTTGATTTAGCAAGAATGGAACAGTTTTCTACAGTGGGATTAGTATTCTTTATGCACTTACCTTCAGTAGGTAATGATCTAGCTAATTTAAAATTAATGATTCGTACCGTAGAGAGCTTTGCTCAATCTGTTGGCGGTTTTGTCTTAGATGAACAACATCAAATTTTTAACGAGGAATCTCGCCAAAATTATCTACTACGAGTAGCCAATTAATTTGCAGTACATTGTTTAAATATGACCGCTTGTAAGCGGTCTTTTTTATCGAGAAATTTACAGATGCCACACTCTATTGAAACCCAACTTGAACATTTGCGTGAAAAATTGCGTGAATATGAATACCACTACCACGTTTTAGATAATCCGCTTGTGCCCGATGCAGAATATGATCGCTTGATGAACGAGTTAAAAAATCTGGAATGGCAACACCCCGAATTGATTACGTCCGATTCACCGACGCAACGAGTCGGTGCTAAGCCGTTAGATGGATTTGCTCAAATTACCCACGAAACCCCAATGCTTTCTCTGGATAACGCCTTTTCAGATGATGACCTCACAGGCTTTTTGCGTCGTATTGAAGATCGTATTGCAATCAACAGTAATCAAATTGAATTTTGTTGTGAGCCGAAACTTGATGGCTTAGCGGTGAGTATTCTGTATGTTGACGGAGTGCTAACCCAAGCGGCAACTCGTGGCGACGGAACAACAGGGGAAGATATTACCGCCAATATCCGCACGATCCGTAATATTCCGTTAAAACTAAAAAGTAGTAATCCGCCACATCGTTTAGAAGTGCGTGGTGAAGTTTTTATGCCACAGCAGGGCTTTGAACAATTAAATGAAAAAGCACTGGCAAAAGGTGAGAAGACCTTTGCTAACCCGCGTAATGCAGCGGCAGGTTCACTTCGTCAGCTCGATCCGAAAATCACTAGACAACGTCCGTTAATGTTGAATGCCTATAACATTGGGGTTTATGAAAGTGATGATGAACTCCCTACGACACATTTTGACCGCTTGCAGTGGTTAAAAACCCTGGGGATTCCTGTCAATGCTGAAATTACCTTAGCAACAGGTTCTCAAGCCTTGACTGCGTTTTATCAAAAAATCCAAGCCAAACGTAGTTCGCTGGGTTACGACATTGATGGCACGGTGTTGAAAGTCAATAAGATTGTGCTGCAAGAACAGCTTGGCTTTATCTCAAAAGCACCTCGTTGGGCAATTGCTTACAAATTCCCTGCACAAGAAGAGATGACGATTCTGAACGATGTTGAATTTCAGGTCGGAAGAACAGGGGCAATTACTCCAGTGGCAAAATTAGAACCTGTCTTTGTGGCTGGGGTAACGGTGAGCAATGCCACCTTACATAACGGTGATGAGATTGAGCGTTTAGGGATCGCAATTGGTGATACCGTGATTATTCGCCGAGCAGGTGATGTTATTCCGCAAATTGTGGGCGTTGTGGCTGAACGTCGTCTTGACAATGCAAAAAAAATTGCTTTTCCGACCGCTTGTCCTGTGTGTAACTCAGCTGTGGTGCGTGTCGAGGGCGAAGCGGTTGCTCGTTGTACTGGGGGATTATTCTGCGGAGCCCAACGTAAAGAGGCGTTAAAGCATTTCGTTTCACGCAAAGCAATGGATATTGATGGCGTGGGTGAAAAACTGATTGAACAACTGATGGAACGTGAGCTGATCCGTACCCCAGCAGATCTATTTAAACTCGATCACACCACCTTGATGCGTTTAGAGCGAATGGGGGAGAAATCTGCCAATAACGCACTACAAAGTATCGAAAAGGCAAAAAATACCACCCTTGCCCGCTTCTTATTTGCTTTGGGTATTCGAGATGTCGGCGAATCTACCGCACAAAATCTCGCAAATCACTTTGGTACGCTTGATGCGATTCGCCAAGCGGATTTAGACACGCTAAAACAGGTACAAGATGTAGGGGAAGTTGTGGCAAACCGTCTATTCCAATTCTGGCAAGAACCACATAATATTGAAGTCGTGGAAGATCTGATTGCTCAAGGGGTGAAGTGGCAAGATGTGGTGCCACAAGAGATTGCAGACAATCCATTAAAAGATAAAACAGTGGTACTAACAGGGACATTAACACAGCTCACCCGTGATCAAGCAAAAGCCTTATTACAGCAATTGGGTTGTAAAGTATCTGGCAGTGTATCAAGTAAAACGGATTATTTGATTGCAGGGGAAAAGGCTGGTTCAAAATTGGCAAAAGCACAGGAATTGGGAGTGAAAATTTTGAGTGAGGACGAGTTAATTGGATATTTTACGACTATAGTATCGTAATATGTGAAGCAAGAGTTTGATTTTAACTTTAGGGCTAATCTAATACAGCCCCTAAAGTTAATCACAAGCAATACTTTCTATATGATATAAATGCTCTCTAATAAGCCCTAAAAACGCCTCTCCAAACCTCTCCAGTTTTCTCTCACCTACCCCATTAATGGAAAGCATTTCATCTGCCGTCGTTGGCATAAATTCTGCCATTTCTTGTAGGGTAGCGTCATTGAAAACCACATAAGGAGGGATATTTTCCTTATCGGCAATCTGTTTGCGTAAAAAGCGTAAACGGGCAAAAAGATCTTTATCATACCGCTTGCTAGCTTGCTGTTTCTGCACATAAGTTGTCGCCGAAAAACTTAAACGTGGGGAAGCCAGTGCCAAGGCTGTTTCACCGCGTAAAATGGGGCGAGCTTGTTCTGTGAGTTGTAGGGCAGAATGATTAACAATGTTTTGGCGAATAAAGCCAAGATGAATGAGCTGGCGAGTTACGCTAATCCAATATTCTTGCGATTTATCCTTGCCAATCCCATAGACAGATAGAGTGTCGTGTTGATATTCACGGATTTTTTGCTGATTTAAGCCCCGAAGAACTGCAATAATATGATGTAAGCCGAAGCGTTGTCCTGTGCGGTAAATAACGGACATCACTTTTTGGGCATCAACTAAGCCATCATACTTTTTCGGTGGATCAAGGCAAATGTCACAATTTTGACAAGCAACTTGGCGTGTTTCACCAAAATAGTTGAGTAACACAAGGCGACGGCAAGTTTGTGATTCGGCAAAAGCCCCAATGGCTTGCAATTTATGTTGCTCAATTTGACGTTGTTCACTTTCTGGTTTTTCTAGTAATACCTTGTGTAGCCAACCATAATCCGAAGGATCGTAAAATAACACCGCTTCCGCAGGAAGATCATCTCTCCCTGCTCGTCCTGTTTCTTGATAATAGGCTTCAATGCTTCTTGGCAGATCAAAATGCACAACAAAACGCACATTGGATTTGTTGATCCCCATTCCAAAGGCAACAGTAGCAACGACAATTTGAATATTATCTCGTTGAAACGCATTTTGAACGGTTTCCCGTTGTTGCACCGTCATTCCTGCGTGATAGCCCATTACAGAAAAACGACGAGCGGAAAGTTTTTCCGTGAGTTCTTCAACTTTCTTACGGCTATTGCAATAAACAATCCCACTTTTCCCTTGCTGACTGCTGATAAATTTGATTAATTGATCCACGGGTTTAAATTTTTCTTGCACCGTATAGCGAATGTTAGGACGATCAAAACTTCCTAAATAAGTATGGGGATCTTCTAACTTAAGATGATGAATAATATCAAAGCGAGTTGTTGGATCGGCAGTCGCAGTCAGTGCAACAAACGGTATATTTGGGAAAGTTTTTCGCAAACCGCCTAACAAAGTGTATTCAGGGCGAAAATCGTGTCCCCATTGAGATACGCAATGTGCTTCATCAACTGCAATCAGACTAATTTTGCACAATGAGATAAATTGAAAAAAATTTGATGTCATTACCTTTTCGGGTGAAAGGTAAAGTAGCTTGAGTTGTCCCGAAATCGCTTTTTGTTCAACCGCTTGTTGCTCTTCAATGGTTTGGGTGGAATTGATATAGCCTGCTTCAACACCATTGGTGAGCAGTTGATCTACCTGATCCTTCATTAGCGAAATTAAAGGTGAGATCACGAGAGTTATGCCTTCAAAACAGAGGGCTGGCACTTGATAACAAAGGGATTTTCCGCCCCCTGTCGTCATAATCACCAAGCAATCTTTGCCCGACAAGATCGCTTCAATCACTTCTGATTGACCTTGTCGGAAAGATTGGTAGCCGAAAACGTTATGTAAAACCGTTTCAGCTTTGGCAAGCGGTATAACTGACATTAGCTAAAAGAGATCTTTTCGCCGTGACGAGCGACTGCCTCTTCTAAATGTGTCCAAAATGAACGCCCTTCCGCACTGACCCAATCGCCATCACGATAGGCAAAGTGATAACCTCCTAATTTACTTGCCAGCCAAAGTTCAAGCATAGCTTCTTGCTTGTTAATGACAATTTGTGAATCATCATCAAAAGTAATAGTAAAAACAGCCCCTTGTGTTTCACAATCGACATCGCAACCTTGTTCTTCAAGTTGTTCTTCAATATGTTCCCACACTTGTTCAATCGCTTGATGAAATTCTGCTAAATTCATAAATAATCTCTTCGTAAAGCCAAAATTTGAAAGGCGTTATTTTGGATTTTTCTGAACATTTTTTCAATCGAAATCTGAAGGATTACATCCAAGCGTTGCTACGAATAACGCCGACAGCAATGCCTTCGATTTCAATATAAGATTGACGAGGATCGATGATAATCGGCTCTAATTCATCATTTTCTGGGTGTAAATAGATTAAGTCACCTTTTTTCTCTAAGCGTTTGACGGTCACTTCATCATCAACACGAGCGACAACCACTTGCCCATTACGAACAGATTTGGTTTTATGCACTGCGAGTAAATCACCATCTAAGATGCCAATTTTCTCCATTGAGTTCCCATTCACCTTAAGAAGGTAATCAGCGGCTGGTGAAAACATTGCTCCATTCACAGGATAATGTTTTTCAATATGTTCAATCGCCTCAATCGGCGTACCTGCTGCAACTTTACCAATTAAAGGCAAACCCTCTTCATCATTTGCGGCTTCATCTTCCACTAAAATACGGATCCCACGCGAAGTTCCTGAAAGCATTTCAATATAGCCTTTACGAGCAAGAGCTTTAAGATGTTCTTCTGCGGCATTTGGCGATTTAAACCCTATTTCGCGTGCAATTTCTACACGAGTTGGCGGCATCCCCGTACTTTCAATATGATTTTTTACAAATTCAAAGATTTCTTGCTGACGAGCCGTTAGGTGCTGACGTTTCATAAGTTCCTCACTGTCTTTATATACAGAAATTTATGATATTATATACAGTAAAATTTCATTTGCAACGAAATAATTTTAGATTTATGTAAGAAATTCAAACACAGTAAACTAAGTTTTACCCATACTCCAAACTGACTTTTCACATATAAAGACTATATTCCCTAAATATCTAAAAATATTTTGTCAGAAATCTCTGTTATCTTCGTCTAATCAATAAAACCACAAAACAAAAGGGACATTATGATTAAAAATGTATTGGTAGGATTTGGTTTACTAGGCTTACGTTTATTTGTTGCTTATGAATTTTTTGAAGCAGGGTTAGAAAAATGGTATGGGCAAAATTGGTTTGCTGATATTCAAGAGCAGTTTCCGTTTCCATTTTATTTACTACCTTCTGAAATAAACTGGGCATTTGCTATGGGAGCAGAATTGTTATTCCCACTGTTATTAGTAGTAGGGCTATTTACTCGCTTTAGTGCTTTAGGTTTATCTGTACTCACTATCGTAGCTTGGTATGCAGTACATTCTGGTATGGGGTATAACGTCTGCCAAAATGGTTACAAGATGGCACTGGTTTACCTAGTAATTTTAGCGCCTTTGATGTTTCAAGGTGCAGGTATGGTTTCTGTGGATTTTTGGCTACAGAAAAGGTTTTCAGCTAAACTAACTTGGTTGAAATTTTGTTAATCATTATAAAGGTGATCTCAATGAAAAAAACAACATTAATGGCACTTGCAGGTGCATTATCAATGGCAGTTTCAGCTCAAGCTCAAACTGATAAGACAGCAGAAACTTGTGTGGAAATGCAAGGTGAAAAGTGTGTCAAAACTAAAGCGACTGAAGGGAAATGTGGGGAAGGTAAGTGCGGTGCTGAAGCGACTAAAATGCCAGCTACAAAAACAGCAGAAGGCAAATGTGGCGAAGGTAAATGCGGAAGTAAATGATGGGAAAATAATGGTGGGGTTAACCTACCATTTCACTATTTTTGAATAAAATTGAATTATAAGGAATGATGATGTTAGTGGGTTCAGGCTTGGGCTATCGCCGTGATCTTGCCAATGGTTTTTTACAATTACCTACACAAAGTGCGGTTCAATTCATTGAAATTGCTCCTGAAAATTGGGTCAAGATGGGTGGTTCAGCTCGCTATCAATTTGACCAGGTTGCGGAACGTTTTCCTGTTGCGGTACATGGTTTATCTCTTTCTTTAGGGGGGCAAGCACCTCTTGATAAGGAGTTATTAAAGTCAATTAAAATATTGATGAAGCAATATGGATCAACATTTTTTTCAGAACATTTGAGCTATTGCGAATGTGAAGGGCATTTATATGATTTATTACCTATGCCTTTTACTGATGAAGCTGTATTGCATACGGCACAACGTATTCGTGAAGTCCAAGATTATTTAGGTTTAAAAATTGCACTTGAAAATACCTCATATTATTTACATTCACCCACTAGCACCATGAATGAAGTCGAGTTTCTAAATGCGATTGCTCAAGAAGCAGATTGTGACATTCATCTTGATGTAAACAATATTCATGTAAATGGGGTCAATCATGGTTTGTTAGACCCTTATCAATTTATCGATCAAGTGGATCATAAAAGGGTAAGTTATATCCATATTGCAGGACACAATGAAGAACAAGAGGTGTTACCCGAAGTAAATACAGGTGAGGAAGTCTTTAATAAAGTTCAAGGTGAATTTCGTCATTTACCGCAATTGTTAATTGACACTCACGGAGAGAAGGTTAAAGGTTCTGTATGGGATTTGCTTGCTTACACTTATCAACGTTTACCCCATATTCCGCCAACATTATTAGAACGTGATTTTAATTTTCCACCGTTTATGGAACTTTATGCTGAGGTGGAACATATCGCTCGGTTACAACGACAATACGCTAAGTAGAGGAAAAAATGGCCGATAAACAGACTGCTCTTGCACAAACACAACGAGCTTTTGCCAATGCAATAAGAACAAAAGATTGCGCTTTGCTTCAGGGTGTAGAGCCTCATCGTTTACATATTTATGCGCAGTTAGTTCGTAACAGTACTTTAGGATTTATTCAGCGTTGTTTTACTGAAACACCAAAGCACTGTGATCCTGAGCAATGGCAACAGCTTCAAGAAGATTTTATCCAAACGGGACAAGCTCATTCACCATATTTCCAAGAAATTGCACTTGAATTTTTGCATTTTTGTCAGCAACAACAGAGAGTAAGTGCTGATATTTTAGCATTAATGGATTTTGAATATTCTCAGCTACTTGCCGAAGTGGCGTTTGCGGAGATCCCTACACATTTTTCTTGGGATGCCGACACACTAATGCAACTTTCACCTGTTACTTACCTCAAACATTATGATGTAAGTTTTTTGAAAAATCAGTTTGAGCAAATAATTTCCCAACCAAGTTATCTTATCATTTGGCGAAATCGTAAATTTGATGTTTACTACCAAGAAATAAGTGAGTTGGATTTTTATTTATTATCCTGTTTACAAGAGCAACCCTTAAGTTTAAATCAATTAATGGAAGAGCTAACTCAATTGTTATCCGTAGAACAAATCTCCATACCTTTAATTCAGAATATTTGGCAAAAGTGGATTAACGCACAGGTGATTTTTCCTTCTCAAATTAAGCAACAAGCCGAGTAAAAAATGCAAACTGACTATTTAACATGCATTCCCTCTGAGCAACTAGGAAAAATTCGCAAGCAAATGTTGCAATTTGCCCGCTTGCAACTTAATGATCAATCTCTCGCTGAAGACATGGTTCAAGAGGCATTAAGCAGTGCCTACCAATATGCCGATAAATTTCTAGGAGAAGCCTCTCTCAAAACTTGGATTTTTGCTATTTTGAAAAACAAAATCATAGATAATCTAAGACAGCGACAGAAATGGGTGACTGAAAGCGACTTAGAGTACGATAATATTCATCTTGCAGAGCAGATTTTTAAGCAAGGGAAATGGGACGATAATGCCTTTCAACCAAGTGAATGGCAGGGAGTAGAACAAAGTCTTTATCGCAAAGAGTTTTGGATAATTTTTGAGTATTGCATTAATCAGTTGCCTGCGATACAAGCTCGTGTATTTATGATGCGACATCATTTAGAGTTAGATAGCCAGATGATTTGCCAAGAGTGTGATATTTCTACCAGCAATTTACATACCTTGTTATATAGAGCTAGGCTACAACTACAAGTCTGTTTATCACAAAAATGGTTTGGAGAATAAAATGCTTAATTGTCAACAAATTAGTGAATTAATCTCTTTACAACAAGAGCAATCTCTTCGTAAAAGCCAGTATATTCAACTAAAAATCCATTTGATGCTTTGTCCTTATTGCCGAGCCTTTAAACGTAATACGGATAAGTTAAACCTATTTTTAAAAGGCTTTTGTCAAGGTTACGAAGGTGATGGATTAAAAGTAGAAAAATCAACGAGAGAGTAATCTGTTAGTATGAGAGAAATGGGAATGAGGCCTTGTCATTTCATGTTATAAAACATCGTATTTGAAGAAGTACGATGTTTTTTTATTCCTCAACTTTTATGAATAAACTCAGATTTCCTTAAGAAATTTATGCTAAACTGCGCATCGTTTTAATCCGATCATAACTATAAAAGGATATAAAAATGTCTATGCTATTAAACCTGTATCGTAAAGCGTTGAACCTACCGCTTTCGCTGTTAGTGAAAACACGTTCAATTCCTACAGATCCTGTGAATGAATTAGGGCTGAAGTTAGATCAACCTATTGTGTATGTGTTGCCCTACACCTCACAAACGGATCTGTTAATTTTGCAAAAAAACTGCCAAGCTCTGAACTTGCCTGATCCGCTGGTAAATAATGATATTCAAGGGGTATCTTTGTCTCGTTTTGTCTTTTTAGATGAAGGGCGTCGTTTCTTTAAATCCAAAGGGGCGAAAAGTGAAACAGAGTTGGTTTTCTATCGTTATTTAGATTTAAACCGTAATGATGAGCAGTTAGACATTCAAGTTGTTCCTGTCTCTGTGCTTTGGGGACGCGCACCGGGTAAAGAGAAAGGTTTGCCAGTATTACGTCTGCTGGGAACTTTCCAACGCTTAGTGACAATGCTTTGGTTTGGACGTGATAATTTTATCCGTTTTTCACAAGCGGTTTCTTTACGCTATATGATTACCAATCACGGAACCGATGAAAATCTGGCTCAAAAATTGGCCCGTGTGGCAAAAATGCATTTTGCTAAACAGCGTTATTCGGCAACAGGTCCTCAACTGCCTGATCGTCAAGCGATGTTCAATAAATTACTGCAATCCCCTGCAATTTTGGCTGCGATTGAAGATGAAGCGAAAAAACCAAAAAGTTCGCTTGAAAAAGCTCGCAAAGAAGCTGAGAAAATTCTGGATGAAATCGCTGCAAATGTTCGTCACGACAGCTTAAGAAGCGCAGATCGTGTGTTAAGTTGGTTGTGGAATAAACTCTATCAAGGGATCAACGTGCAATATGCAGAGCGTGTGCGTAAATTGGCATTAGAAGGACACGAGTTAGTATATGTGCCGTGCCACCGTAGCCATATGGACTATCTGCTTCTCTCTTATATTCTGTATCATCAAGGCTTAGTGCCGCCACATATTGCTGCTGGGATCAACCTAAACTTCTGGCCTGCAGGTCCTATTTTTAGAAGTTGGGGGGCATTCTTTATTCGTCGTACTTTCAAGGGCAATCGTCTGTATTCTACGATTTTCCGTGAATACCTTGCAGAGCTGTTCTACCGTGGTTATTCCGTAGAATACTTTATTGAGGGCGGTCGCTCACGCACAGGGCGTTTGCTTGATCCAAAAACAGGAATGATGTCGATGACGTTACAAGCATTGCAACGTGGCTTAACTCGCCCGATCAGTATTGTGCCTGTTTATATTGGTTATGAACACGTTTTAGAAGTAGATACTTACGCTAAAGAATTACGAGGTGCAGAGAAAGAGAAAGAGAATGCTGGCTTGGTGTTACGTGTGATTAAGAAACTGAAAAAACTAGGGCAAGGCTATGTGAATTTTGGCGAACCTATTCCACTTAATCACTATCTCAATCAGTATTTTCCTGAATGGAAAGAACCGCTTACAGATGAAAACGGTCGTCCAAAATGGTTAAATAGTGCCGTTGAAGCGGTATCTAAACAAGTGATGGTGCATATTAATAATGTCGTCGCAGTCAATGCGAAAAATCTCATTGGCTCTGTGTTGCTTGCTTCACGCCAACGTTCTTTAACGCGTGAACAGCTTATTGAGCAGGTTGAAAGCTATATGCAACTGTTCAAAAATGTACCTTATACAGCGGAGGTCACTTTGCCAACGGATACAGCTGAAGCGATGTTAGATCATGTTATTAATTTACCTCGTTCAGGTGTTATCTCAGAAAAAGACAACTTTGGTGAAATTATCCGTTTAGATCGTCAATCTGCAGTATTAATGACCTATTATCGCAATAACATTCAGCATTTATTTGTTTTTCCATCATTGGTCGCAAGTATTGTGTTACATCACGAGACGGTATCCAAAGATTTGATTATCCAGAGTGTTAATCGCATTTATCCGTTCTTACAAGCAGAACTCTTTATGCACTTTAAAACAGAGGAAGTTCGTGGGCATGTTGAGGCAATTTTAGCGGAATTTGTTGCTCAAAATCTGATTAAGAACGAAAGTGAAATGTTTGTGATTAACCGCCAGCGTATCCGTTCGTTGCAGTTACACTCTTCTGGTGTGCGAGAGTTATTACAACGTTATTACATCAGCTTGAGTATTTTGATTGAACAACCTGAAATTAGTCGAAATCATCTTGAGCAAGAAAGCCGTTCAATTGCACAACGTCTGTCTGTGCTACACGGTATTAATGCTCCAGAGTTCTTTGATAAAGCATTGTTCTCGACTTTTAGCGCTACATTGAAAGAGCAGGGGTATTTTGATGAAGAAGGCAATACGATTGTATCAAAAGTTCAATCTATTGAAGAGTTGATCAGAGGATTGATCTCCGTTGAAATTCAACATACTGTTCAAGGAGCGATGGTCAAGTTGGAAGAGGTAAATAATATATAAATATAGGGCGCTTTCTAATTAAATATTGTAGGAATACTTGGTGAGTTGTGTTCCTACATTTCTTTTCTTGTGGAACAGCTACAAAATATAAAATTTTTTGCAATAACCGACCGCTTCTATCATTTTTTCCTTGTAATTCCTGCAAATTTTGCTACATTCCACAGGTTGTTTTTCTTGTTTAAAAGGTCAAAAAATGAACCAACAACTTGAGTTAATCAAATCTTCCATTAAATCTATTCCTGATTATCCAAAAGCAGGCATTATCTTCCGTGATATTACTTCTTTATTAGAAGTGCCTGCCGCATTCCAAGCCTCTGTTGGTGCAATTGTGGCTGAGTTTAGAGATAAAGGGATCACCAAAATTGTGGGGACCGAATCTCGTGGATTTATCTTTGGTGCGCCAGTGGCATTAGCTTTAGGTGTGCCTTTTGTACTTGTGCGCAAACCGAAAAAATTACCTCGTTCGGTAATTTCGCAATCTTATGCCCTTGAGTACGGCGAAGATACCTTAGAGATCCATACAGACTCTGTTCAAGCTGGGGATAATGTGCTTGTCATTGATGATTTACTTGCAACAGGCGGTACGGTGGAAGCAACAGTACAACTTATTCGCCGTTTAGGTGGTACAGTTGAGAATGCAGCCTTTGTGATTTGGTTGCCTGATCTTGACGGTAAAGAACGCTTAGAGAAAATCGGTGTCAATTCTTATACCTTAGTGAGCTTTGAAGGTCACTAATCTTATATTTCTCCCTTTGCAATCCCCCCTTTGTAAAAGGGGGGGGGAGGGGGGGGATTTCAAGAGCTACGCAACATCTAAAGAGGTCAAATGTCCTATCAAGTTCTAGCACGCAAATGGCGACCACAGCGGTTTAGCGAAGTGGTCGGGCAACAACACGTTTTATCCGCTCTCGAAAATGGTTTGCGAGAAGGGCGGTTACATCACGCTTATCTTTTTTCAGGAACGCGTGGCGTAGGGAAAACGTCAATTGCTCGCCTGTTTGCGAAAGGCTTGAACTGTGAAACGGGGATCAGTGCTGATCCCTGTGGTCAATGTGCGAACTGTAAAGCCATTGAAGAAGGGCGATTTATCGATCTGATCGAAATCGACGCTGCTTCACGCACAAAAGTCGAAGATACCCGTGAATTGCTCGACAATGTGCAATACAAACCAACCGTCGGACGTTTTAAGGTCTATTTGATTGACGAAGTGCATATGCTCTCTCGTCACAGCTTCAATGCGTTATTAAAAACCCTTGAAGAACCGCCTGAATATGTCAAATTCTTACTTGCGACCACGGATCCGCAAAAACTGCCGATTACCATTCTTTCTCGTTGTATGCAGTTCCATTTGCGTGCGTTGGAACAATCGCAAATTCAGCAACACCTTGAATTTATATTAACCCAAGAGCAAATTCCCTATGAATTGTCAGCACTTGCTAAACTAGCAAAAGCGGCACAAGGCAGTATTCGTGATGCGTTGAGCTTAACCGATCAGGCAATTGCTGTCAGTAATGTGAATATCACCTTGCCGATTGTAAGCCAAATGCTCCGCTTAATTGACGATCATCAACCGTTAGAATTGGTGCAAGCCCTTGCAAATGCGGACGGCGAAAAAGCAATGGCAGTAATTCAGTCTGTGGCGGAAAAAGGTGTCGATTGGCAACAACTGTTAAGCGATACGGCAGAAACCTTGCACCAAATTGCGATGTTGCAGTTGTTGAAACATCCTCATCAAGAAGAAACCCCACTGCATTTTTTAGCGAAACAGATCTCTCCAGAAGATGTGCAGTTTTTCTATCAAGTAATGCTTACAGGCAAAAAAGAGTTGCCTTTTGCCCCTGAGCAACGTTCAGGCGTGGAAATGACTATTTTAAGAGCCTTGGCTTTCCACCCTAAAAATATGGCAACCACGACAACAGTTGCTACACCTACACCAACAACGCCCGTTGCACCTATGCAATCGCCAAATAGTATTAGCCAGTTAAGAGAACGTTTAGCTCAACAGCAAAATTCAGCTCAAACAGTGACAACACAAGCGGTCGAAACTGAACAACAGTTTGCAAAAAATCTCGCCCAACAACCCGCTACCCCAACTGAAGTGAGTGCAGAAAGTATATCGCCAGCCTTAAAAGCAATGCAGGCTCGTCAGCAATTAAAAGCGAAACAAGAGCAACAAGACGAAAAAAAAAAGTCTGATTTAACCTCCATTCAACCACCCCAAACGGTGAATAAAAAGAGCGTTCAACAAGGTTTAATGAACCTAGTGACCGCTCAAGATCAACGGCAACAAGTCGAAAAAACACCTCAAAAAACTATCGCTTCACAAAATGATGAAGACTACCGTTGGACTTGGCTTAATCCTGAGTTAGAAAATCAAGAGGAAGCCCCGAAGCCTTCAGAAATTAAGCAAGCCATTTTGCAAGAGCGAACACCTAAGCTAGTTAAAAAAACGATTGAGCTTGGTTGTGAACGAGATAAATGGAGCCGAATTGTAAACAGTTTAAAACTGGGCGGAGTTTCTCGTCAGCTCGCTTTAAACAGCTATTTAGAAAGCCATAACAACAATCATCTTTTGTTGGTTTTAAACCCCACAATGGCACATTTAAACAGCAATGAAGCGACCCAAAGTTTATACAATGCCCTCTCACAACAAGGCTTTAGTAGTGAAATGCGAATAGGCGAAAGTGATGAGTTCCAAACCCCATTAGAAATTCGTCGAGTTATTTTTGAACAGCTCACGCAAGAGGCTAAACAAGCACTACAAGCGGACGAAAAGTTAAAACTTTTACAACAAGCCTTTGATGCTCAAATGGACGAAGCAACTATTCGGGCAGTAGCGGAGTAGAAAATATGTACGCACTCGAAATAAAAAACCTAATCAAACAATATCCAACAGGTGTTCAAGCCCTTAAAGGCATAGATCTCTGTGTTGAACAGGGAGACTTTTATGCATTGCTTGGGCATAATGGTGCTGGCAAGTCCACGACGATTGGAATTATTAGCTCACTAGTGAATAAAACAAGTGGGACAATAAAAGTGTTTGGCTACGATCTTGATAAACAAAAAATTCAATTAAAACAACAGATTGGATTAGTTCCCCAAGAGTTTAATTTCAATCAGTTTGAAAAAGTGATCGACGTTTTAATTAACCAAGCAGGATTTTATGGCATTAAGCGTAGTCAAGCCTTAATCCAAGCGGAAATTTGGTTGAAAAAATTAGACTTATGGGAAAAACGTGATCATTTTACCCGTGAATTATCAGGCGGTATGAAACGCCGAGTGATGATTGCCCGTGCATTAATGCATAACCCTAAACTGCTGATTTTAGATGAACCAACAGCAGGGGTAGATATTGAACTTCGCCGTAGTTTGTGGGATTTTTTGCGAGAGCTTAATCAGCAAGGGACAACTATTATTCTGACTACGCACTATTTAGAAGAAGCGGAAACTCTGTGTCGTAATATCGGAATTATTCAGCAAGGGCAAATCATCGAGAATACCTCAATGAAAGCGTTATTGGCAAAACTCGAAACGGAGATCTTTTTGCTAGATTTAAGTGAAAACCGACCGCTTGTTATTGACGGTTATCCGTTTAAATGGGTAGATGAAACCACTATCGAAGTAGAAGTAAACCGAAAACAAGGGTTAAACAACTTATTCCAACAGCTTAGTTCACAACATATTGAAGTGTTAAGTATGCGAAATAAGTCCAACCGCTTGGAAGAGTTGTTTATGCAATTAAAATAGCCAATAAAATTAGATAAATATATGATCGGATTTTCAACACTCGCAATAAAAGAAACAAAACGTGTCTTACGCATTTGGCGACAAACATTAGTACCGCCAATTATTACAACGACACTCTATTTTTTAATCTTCGGTAAACTTATCGGACACCGTATCGGTGAGATGAGCGGTGTAAGCTATATGCAATTTATTGCTCCTGGGTTAATAATGATGTCAGCAATTACCGCTTCTTACACCAACACAGCTTCATCATTTTTCCTAAGCAAATTTGTTCGCAACATTGAAGAGTTGCTTGTGTCACCGCTATCTACCCATACGATTATTTGGGGATATGTGGCAGGCAGTATAATGCGAGGCGTAATGGTCGGTATCCTTGTGACAGCGGTGACATTGTGCTTTGTTTCTTATCAAATATACTCTTGGGGCATCATTATCCTTACGATGTTGATGACGACTATTGCCTTTGCTCTAGGGGGATTGATTAATGCGGTATTTGCGAAAACCTTTGATGACATTGGCATTATCCCTACCTTTGTACTAACACCCTTAACCTATCTTGGCGGTGTGTTTTATTCCATTAGCTTATTGCCTGAATTTTGGCAACAAGTGTCCCAATTTAACCCGATTGTTTATATGATCAGCGGTTTTCGCTATGGCTTTTTAGGTATTAGCGATGTGTCGATCTACTATACTTTTGCTGTGTTAATCTTATTTATCCTAGCACTTTACGCTTGGGTTTATGGCTTAATTGAGAGAGGGGTTGGGTTGAGGTCTTAAGAACCAACAAGTACAGAAACTCAAAGTAATCTGTTGTTTATGTTCTCTACTTATGAACCGCCTTGACAAGACCTATAAAAAGAGCGATAAATGATACCAAAAAAGGAAGGATTATTATGCCAAGTATTATTTTAACCAATACTGTTGCGAGTATTACAGAGCTAAAGACAAATCCAATGGCGACATTCAATGCGGCAGGCGGTGAGGCAATTGCAATTTTAAACCGAAATGAACCCGCTTTTTATTGTGTACCACCGCATATTTATGAATATCTCATTGAGCTTGCTGATGATGCAGAATTAGCAAAATTAGTGGAAGAACGCCAACACGAAAAAAGCTACAAAGTGGATTTAGCGGATTTATTAAAATGAGCTATACCATTGAATTTATCCCATCAGCAGAAAAAGAGTTTCGTAAACTAAGCTTAGATTTAAGAAAACAATTTATCGAAAAACTTAAAGAAAGAGCTGAAAATCCGCGTGTAGAAAGTGCTAAACTTCGTGGAATGAAAGATTGTTATAAAATCAAATTGCGTAATGCAGGCTATCGTTTGGTGTATCAAGTGATTGATGAACGTATTGTAATCAAAGTGGTTGCACTGGGAAAAAGGGAGCGCAACGACGTTTACCAAAAAGCACAATTACGTTTATAAAAATATAATTTGAAACCATAAAAAAAAACCGATACCAAAAAACAGTATCGGGGGAGGTCTTACCTAAGGAAATGAAAAATAAAACTAGCACATTATGCGTATTCTAAGACTACCCCAATGAAACTTAGTTCAATAAAATTCTAAAAAATTTTAAAAAATTATATCTTATTGAAATACTTAATAAATTAATGAGATAACGAGGCGAATAAATGGTTCAAACCACCTTTTTTATTTACGATTACGAAAGTTTTGGTGTCGATCCTGCTACAGATCGTCCTGCACAATTTGCAGGGATCCGCACCGATAGCGATTTCAACATTATCGGTGAACCCGTAATGTTCTACTGCCAACAAACAGAAGATTATTTGCCTTCACCAGAAGCTGTGATGGTAACAGGGATTACACCACAGCTTTGTAATCAACAAGGGCTACCTGAACCTGAATTTGCCGCTCGTATTCACGCCGAATTTAGCCAACCTAACACCTGCGTAATGGGATATAACAACATTCGCTATGATGATGAAATGACCCGTTATACCTTTTTCCGCAATTTTTTCGATCCTTATGAATATAGCTGGAAAAACGGCAATTCTCGTTGGGATCTTCTTGATGTTGTGCGTGCCTGTTATGCTTTACGTCCAGAAGGGATAGAATGGGCGTATGATGATGAAGGTATGCCGAGCTTTAAATTAGAAAATTTGACCAAAGCAAATGGTATTGCTCACGACAACGCTCACGATGCAATGGCTGATGTGTATGCTACTATTGCAATGGCAAAGTTAATCAAACAAAAACAACCTAAATTATTCGACTTTTTCCTGCAAAATCGAGGTAAAAAAGCCCTAGAAGAGATGATTGATGTCGGTGAAATGACACCGCTTGTTCACGTTTCTGGAATGTTAGGCAACTATCGAGGTAACACCGCTTGGGTTGTGCCATTGGCTTGGCATCCGACTAATCGAAACGCAGTGATTGTATGTGATCTATCGGGGAATATAAACGACCTATTGAATGAGCCAAGCGAAATATTGCGTGAACGTCTTTATACCAAAAAAGTAGAATTAGAAGCTCAAGGGCTTTATGCTGTTCCACTAAAACTCGTGCATATTAATAAATGCCCAATTTTAGCTCCAGCCAAAACGTTACTGTCTGAAAATGCAACACGTTTAGGCATCGATCGTCAATCCTGTTTAGAAAATTTAAAACTGCTAAAATCCCAAAAAAGCCTTGTGCGAGAAAAGGTTATTGATATTTTTTCTGAGGAAAGGAATTATCCAGCGTCAAATAATATAGAAACCACGTTATACGATGGCTTTTTTGAACCTGCAGATAAAAACAATATGGCGATTTTGCGAAATCTAAAACCTGAAGAGCTTGCACATCACGGCTTGAAATTTAGCGATCCAAGAATTGAACCTCTACTTTTCCATTATCGAGCAAGACATTACTCAGAAACCTTAACACGCGCAGAACAAGTACGCTGGCAAAAGTATTGCTATCAACAACTTGAAACAAAAGCAGAGGCCTTTGAACAAGCGGTTGATCTGTTATCGGCTCAATATCACGATAATCCTGAAAAGATAAAATTATTGACAGATCTCACCGCTTACGCAGCACAATTAATGCAGCCTAAAGCCACCAAGTCCGTCAATTCACCAGCTTCAGAGCTATTAGTATCGGAATTAAATCAACTTGCTGATCAAGGGCTGAGTAAAGCGGATAAATTAAAAGCGATTGGGGCTTTGCTTAATAAAAAATAAACTTGTTCTCGCTATAGACAATGGCTAGGCAAACGATTACTATCACTCCAATTTTTACAAACACGACGATAAGGAAAACGATATGAATAAAACATTACTTGCTCTTGCCCTTGTGGCTTTTTCTGCAACTTCTTTTGCAACAACAAACGGAAAACAAGCGGTCGCTTCTGAGGAAACAAAAGCTGCAAATGCCCTCGTATTACAAACAGACTTCGGTTTAAAAGATGGTGCAGTATCTGCAATGCAAGGGGTGGCTTTTGGGGTTGATCGTGAGTTAAAAATGTTTGATTTAACTCACGAAATTCCTGCATATAATATTTGGGAAGCCTCTTATCGTTTATATCAAACCGCAACCTATTGGCCTGCTGGCACCGTTTTTGTTAGCGTTGTCGATCCAGGCGTTGGCACAGATCGTAAATCGGTCGTATTAAAAACTAAAACAGGACACTATTTTGTAACCCCTGATAATGGCACATTAACGTTAGTGGCTGAATTTTTAGGGATTGAGAGCATTCGTGAAATTGATGAAACAAAACACCGCTTGGAAGGTTCTGAAAAATCTTATACTTTCCACGGACGCGATGTCTATGCTTATACAGGAGCAAAATTAGCGTCTGGGCAGATCAGTTTTGAAGAAGTCGGTGCAGAGTTACCTGCCAAAGTCATCGAAATTAGCTACCAAAAACCTGCTATTGAAGAAGGTACATTAAAGGGCAACATTCCTGTACTAGATATTCAATATGGCAATGTTTGGACAAATATCAGCCACGAATTACTTGAACAGTCAGGTATTCAAAAAGATGGCAAAGTCTGTGTTGAAATCAAAGAAACGACGGCAGATGAGGTCAAAGTGCGTTATAGTGGCTCAATGCCATATAAGAGTAGCTTCGGTGATGTCGAAGAAGGCAGACCATTGATGTACCTCAATAGTTTATTGAATGTTTCTTTTGCCTTAAATATGGATAATTTTGCGGGAAAATACAAAATTAAATCAGGGGCAGAATGGTCTGTTTCTGTGAAATCTTGTGAAAAACAACAATAAATAAAATAATCGTAGGGACACACTGCGTGTGTCCGTCAACGTATGTCTGTTGATACGAATTGCGGTTTTTGTTGGAACGAATGGACACACGCAGTGTGTCCCTACAAAATGGTATATTGTTATGGTTGGAAGGATTAAGGATAATTAAATGAAATATGATTTACATAGCCATAGCACTGCGTCCGACGGCGTGCTTACCCCCACGGAACTCGTTAAACGAGCGGTAGAACAAAATGTAACAATGCTAGCCTTAACCGATCACGATACCGTCGCAGGTATCACCGAAGCGAAAATGTTTGCCCAAAACCAACCGCTTACCTTTATCAGTGGTGTAGAAATTTCTGTGTTATGGGAAGGGAAAAGCCTTCACCTCACTGCCTTAAATATTGACGAAACCCACCCTGCTATCGTCAATTTACTTGCTAGCCAAAAACAATTACGCCAAGAACGTGCCGAATTGATTGGCGAAAAGCTCTCCAAAGCAGGTATCCCTAACGCATATCAAGGGGCAAAAGCCATTGCAAGCGGTGAAGTTACTCGCGCTCACTACGCCCGTTTTCTTGTGGCAGAAGGCTATGCACGCAATGATGAACACGCCTTCAAACGCTATCTAGGGATCGGCAAAACAGCTTATGTAAAGCCCGTATGGTGCAGCACCGAAGAAGCCATCGCAGCGACACACCAAGCTGGTGGCGTTATCTGTTTTGCACACCCATTACGCTATAAATTAACAGCGAAATGGATCCGCCGTTTTATTGAAGAGTTTAAACAGGCTGGCGGAGATGGCATAGAGGTAACGGGAGCCGCCCAAACGCCAGACCAGCGTCAGCTTCTTGCTCGTTGGGCAAAAGAGTTTGATCTCTATGCCTCTGTCGGCTCAGATTTCCACTACCCGACAGGCTGGGTTGAGTTAGGGAAGGATTTGATATTACCTTCAAGCTGTAAGCCGATTTGGGCATTGTTTAGTTAATTGATTTATATTAGGTGAAGTGCATAGTAGGAAATGATTTTAACTCAAAGTGTGTGTACTCACATTGATTGATGTTGTATCTACTATGCTATTTATTTAATCAATTTTATAAACTGTTTTTTTCCCTCGAGCCAAACTAATCACCCCAGAACGAACGATTTCAATAATTGTTGTTTCTGCTTTCACTGTTTCAATAAAAGCATTGAGTTTATCACTAGCACCAGAGAGCTGAATGGTATATTGTTTTGGCGTAATGTCCACGATTTGTCCACGGAAAATGTCAACCATTCGCTTAATTTCATCTCGTGTACTACCTACAGCTCGAACTTTTAGTAGAAGTACTTCTCGCTCAATATGTTCGCAATGGCTAAGATTTGTCACTTTGAATATATCAATTAGCTTATGCAGTTGTTTTTCTATCTGCTCCAAGACTTGTTCATCACCTTGTGCCACAATGGTCATTCGAGATAAACTCGGATCATCCGTTGGGGCAACCGTAAGACTTTCAATATTAAAACCACGTTGAGAGAATAGCCCAACGACACGGGATAAAGCTCCCGATTCATTTTCTAATAGGACGGATAATATTCTACGCATCTGTTCTCTCCGTTTTACTTAACATCATATCTTTCATTGATTCACCACGAATTTGCATTGGGTAAACGTGTTCTGTTTCATCTACTAACACATCAACAAAAACAAGTTTATCTTTAATTGCAAAGGCTTGTGCTAATTTTTCCTCTAATTCATCAGGGGTGTTAATTTGAATACCGACGTGTCCATAAGCCTCTGCCAGTTTGACAAAGTCAGGTAGTGAGTTCATATAAGATTGGGAATGGCGACCTGCATAAATAATATCCTGCCACTGTTTCACCATACCTAAGAATCGGTTGTTTAAACTCACAATCACCACAGGGGTATCATATTGTTTTGCTGTAGAAAGTTCTTGAATATTCATTTGAATACTGCCGTCACCTGTGACACAAACAACCGTTGCTTCAGGGTGTGCAAATTTCACTCCCATAGCCGCAGGTAAGCCAAAGCCCATTGTGCCTAAACCACCAGAGTTAATCCAACGACGCGGTTTATCGAAAGGATAATGTAACGCAGCAAACATTTGATGTTGTCCTACGTCAGAAGCAATATAGGCATCGCCATTTGTTAATTTATAAATGGTTTGAATAACCTGTTGAGGTTTTATCACATCACTTTGCTCAAAACGTAAACATTGACGAGCTTTCCACTCATTAATTTGTTGCCACCAAGCGGTCAGATCTGATTGACCTTTTGCCAGATTTTCTTCACCTAACAATGCTAAAAATTCTTCTAATACAAATTTTGCATCGCCGACAATGGGAATATATGCAGGGACGGTTTTAGAAATAGAGGTAGGATCAATATCAATGTGGATCACTTTAGCATTTGGGCAGTATTTTGCGAGATTATTGGTAGTACGATCATCAAAACGCACACCGATACCCAAAATTAAATCACTTTCGTGCATTGCATTGTTAGCTTCATAGGTACCGTGCATACCTAACATACCTAGGAATTGCTTATCTGTACTTGGATATGCTCCTAATCCCATTAGAGAACTTGTGACAGGTAGATTTAATTTCTGAGCAAATTCGATCAACTCTTTATTTGACTCCGAAATCACTGCACCACCACCCACAAAAAGTACAGGTTTTTTAGCCACTAAGATCGCTTTTAATGCCTTCTTAATTTGCCCTTTGTGTCCTTGTACCGTGGGGTTGTAAGAACGTAATGATACAGAATCAGGGTAGTGGTAACTGAATTTATTTGCTGGATTTACCATATCCTTTGGCACATCAATAACGACAGGGCCAGGGCGACCTGTTGAAGCGATATAAAATGCTTTTTTTATGATCTCAGGAATTTCTTCTGGATTGGTGACGAGGAAACTATGTTTAACCACAGGGCGAGAAATACCAACCATATCACATTCTTGGAAAGCATCGGTTCCGATAAGGCTTGAAGGCACTTGTCCTGAAAAAACGACCAGTGGAATGGAATCTGTGTAGGCGGTTGCAATCCCTGTGATCGCATTTGTTGCCCCTGGGCCAGATGTGACTAATACACAACCGACTTTACCTGTAGAACGTGCATAGCCATCAGCCATATGTACAGCCGCTTGTTCGTGACGGACAAGAACGTGTTTGATTCCCCCTAAGGTGTGAATTGCATCATAAATATCAAGGACTGAGCCACCTGGGTAACCAAAAACGTATTTCACGCCTTCGTCACGCAAGGATTGCACAATCATTTCCGCTCCTGAGAGTTTTTTCATTGAATCCTCCAACAAAATTAACATAAGGTTTACACCATAAAAACAATGTTGGGCATTTTGCAAAAAATCTGACCGCTTGTCTAGCATTAAAAACAATGTTTTCTTTAATTTTTAGATTTAAATTCTAAAAAATAATAAAAATTTATTTTTTTATAAAAAAATGTTGTTCTTTTATTTATTTTTATTAATATAACTTATATTTTATAAATTTTCAAATATTGAGGTATTTATATGCAAAACTACAACATTGCCGTGTTAAGTGGTGACGGGATTGGCCCTGAGATTATGGCTCAAGCGATTAAAGTGCTTGATACTGTTCAACAAAAGTACGGGTTTAAATTAAGTTATAACTATTATGATATTGGCGGCGTTGCCATTGATAATCACGGAAAAGCATTACCAGAAAGCACATTAAAAGGGTGTGAAGAAGCCGACGCTATTTTGTTTGGCTCTGTAGGCGGTCCAAAATGGGAACATCTTCCACCAAATGAGCAACCAGAGCGTGGTGCTTTGTTACCACTTCGTAAACACTTTGCATTATTCTGCAATCTTCGCCCTGCTACACTTTATAAAGGCTTAGAACAATTTTGCCCATTGCGTGCGGACATTGCAGCAAAAGGCTTTGATATGGTAACAGTCCGTGAATTAACGGGTGGTATCTATTTTGGGCAGCCTAAAGGTCGTGAAGGCGAGGGAGAAAATGAGAAAGCTTTTGATACGGAAGTTTATCACCGTTATGAAATTGAACGCATTGCAAAAGTGGCATTTGAAACGGCAATGAAACGCACCAAACATGTTACTTCCGTCGATAAAGCCAATGTGTTAATGAGTTCAATCCTTTGGCGTGAAACCGTAAATGAAGTAGCAAAACAATATCCTGAAGTGAAGCTGGATCATATCTATATTGACAATGCAGCAATGCAGTTAATCAAGCAACCTGATTTCTTTGATGTGTTGCTTTGCTCTAATATCTTTGGCGATATTATTTCTGACGAGTGTGCGATGATTACTGGCTCTATGGGAATGCTACCTTCTGCGAGTTTAAATGAAAAAGGATTTGGTTTATACGAACCAGCGGGTGGTTCAGCGCCAGATATTGCAGGTAAAAATATTGCTAACCCAATCGCACAAATTCTTTCTGCAGCGATGATGTTACGTCATAGTTTTGGTTTGGAAGAATCTGCGAAAGCGATTGAAAATGCGGTTCAAAAAGTATTAGCCGAGGGTTACCGCACGGCAGATCTTGCTGATCATACTACGATGCCCGTAACTACCTCGGAGATGGGAAATTTGATCGAACAATATATTGGCTAAGGTTATACCATTTTATTTATGGTTAAGAAGGTACATTAGTTCTTCTAAAAACAGTATCCAAAGTCACGATAAATTGGCATAGTAGACAAAATAGTTGCTAATATCTATTTTCTTGAAATATTAGCAACTCTTTTTATTTAAAAAATCCTGTATAAACAACATCTTACGTTTTTTAGTTAATCCATTGTGATTATTTAATTTTCGCTTAAGTTCACTAAATAACCCCTCTAAACGATTTGTCGTCTTTTCTATATTTAATTCAGAATGTTTTTCATAGGTAAAAATATAATGCTTTAAACTGGCATAAGCACTTCTTACATTGCTATGTTTATAAGGAAAATAGTCTTTTTCATTCGCTTTATCACTCCTTTCTTTTAAAAAAATCTTGATGTTTTATAAACCAAGAATGTAATCGCCGATAAAATTCATTTTTGAGCTTCTTGTGAGTGTTTTTGCAATTATTTTTAATTCTTTACCCGCTTGTGATTGGTGCTTTTTTCTTAATTTTCGAATCACAATCGCTACCATATGAAATTGACACATTTGTACTGGTGTATTAAATAAATCTTTCATCAAACCACGTCTACCATCACAGGTAATCGATTGAATTATATAGCCTTTTTCCCTTAACCTATTCAGGGCAAGTTTGTAGTAAATATCT
>NZ_MUXW01000003.1 GCF_002015085.1 Glaesserella parasuis | reverse complement strand
TCGTTATTTTGGCGTATTAGTGCTAATGGATGCTAATTCAAATAATGTGATTTCCCATTACTTTGTGCGAACCGAAAAAGATATTTACTACAAACTTGCTCTAAATAGGTTAAGAGAAAAAGGCTATATAATTCAATCAATTACCTTCGATGGTTGGAGTGGTTTGATGAAAGATTTATTTAATACGCCAGCACAGATGTGTCAATTTCATATGGTGGAGATTATGATGCGAAAATTAAGAAAAAAGCATCAATCGCAACTATATGAGATAGCATATGCATTAAAACTGACATAGTAAAAATGGTCGCTATGCCTGAAATTTAGGGCTAACTTACATCAGCACCTAAATTCGTGTGGAGATGTATTAAAATGAATTTAAGGTAACAACGCTAGCCCCAATTCTTTCAAAAATACATTATGTTTAGCTGTTGCAACTTTGATTTTTGCATCCAAATCCATCAATACCTGATGATTGGCGGCTAAATCAATTTCTTCTTCAACAGCGGTATTATTAACATAGCGGGCGATGTTTAGGTTGTAGTCGTTATCTTCAATTTCCTGCACGGAAATGCGTTTGGCATAGCCTTGTGTTTCTTTGCGATATTGATAATGTTCGATAATTTTTGCGATATGCTCGTCAGTCAAACGGTTTTGACGTTTGCCTTTTTCAAAGGCATCAGCTGCGTTGATAAATAAAATATCGTCTTCTTTTTTGCATTTTTTCAACACCAAAATACAGACGGGAATCCCTGTAGAATAAAACAAATTGGCCGGCAATCCGATAACCGCGTCTATATTTCCATCGTTCAGCAATTTCTTACGGATTTTTTCCTCCGCCCCTCCACGGAACAATACACCATGCGGCAAAATAATAGCCATTGTGCCGTTATCACTTAAAAAGTGGAATCCGTGCAATAAAAAGGCAAAATCTGCAGCTGATTTGGGAGCAAGCCCATAGCCGTTGAAGCGGAAATCATTGGCCAAATCTTCTTTGGGATCCCAGCGGTAGCTGAACGGCGGATTGGCGACAACGGCATCGAATTCCAGTTTTCTTGCAGGATTCATTTCATTCAGAATATCCCAATCATTGATTAAAGAATCACCATGATGAATGGCAAATTCCGTATCCTTCACCCCGTGTAACAGCATATTCATTCTAGCCAGGTTGTAAGTGGTGATATTTTTTTCCTGTCCGTAGATTTTGCCGATATGTCCGCCGTTTTCCGCCATTTGATGACGCACATTGAGCAGCAATGAACCAGAACCGCAGGCAAAATCCAGCACGCTATCCAGTTTTTTCTTCTTACCGCTGGCGGGGTTTTGGCTATCCAGCGTTACGATTTGCGATAAAATAGTGGAAACTTGTTGAGGCGTATAAAATTCGCCTGCTTTTTTACCTGAACCAGAAGCAAATTGGGCAATCAGATATTCATAGGCATCACCCAAAGCATCGCTGTCGGCAGAAAATTCACTGATACCTTCAGCAATACGTTTGACAATTTCAGCCAATTTGTTGTTGCGCTCCGTATAGCTTTTTCCCAACTTTTCCGAATTCAGATTGATTTCGGAAAACAGCCCACCAAACGTGCTCTCAAAAGATTCGTTTTCGATATATTTAAAACCCTGTTGTAAGGTGCTTAACAACTCAGTGCTCTGCACTCTTGCCAATTCGGCAATACTGCCCCACAAATATTCAGGCTTAATCACATAATGCACTTTGCGTCGCATTTGCTTTTCAAAATCGGCGGTAAAGTCAGCATTTTCTTGATACCATACCGCCAAAGGCGTGCGCTTATCATCATTGCTTAATTGCGGATAATCCCTACCCAGCTCTTTTTGCGCAGCAAGTTCGTAATTATCTGATAAATAGCGTAAAAACAAGAACGATAGCATGTAATCACGAAAATCGTCGGCATTCATCGCCCCGCGTAATTGGTCGGCAATACCCCATAAGGTTTTGCCCAGTTGATTGAGTTGCTCTTGGGTCATTGTTGTATCTCTGTTAAATTAGGTAGATTAAATGGATATTTTGTTAAAAAATTTTCAAATATTTGTTTAAACAACTTTTTATTATCTTCATTCATCTCTCGCGGCTCATAAATAGAGTGATTTCGGTGGCTAAGTAAATTCAAAGCACGAGCATATAGAAATTCATCATCAATACCACTTAAACAATCAGAAAAATCATTGTAACCCAAGAAACTTGAAGTTTTTTCTAAGATATTTCTCATCATATTGAAGTGGTATCTATCAATTTTATTATCATCTACCGCTCTTTGTAGTTCTCTAAGATTCGCAACATGATGAAAGAAAGGAAATCATCTGTTGCTTGAAGATAAAGTTGATTAGTTATTTTATCTTTATATAAAAAGTATTTTCTATGATTTTGTTTTTTTAATTCATTGCACATTACATTAAAAAATAGTCCATGATGTGAGGAAATAATGACTTTAAAATTATCTTTATTATCTTTTAATAGTGTTGCTAAATCACAGGCAATGGCAATCGTGTTATTATCATCTAACGATGAGACAGGATCATCAATATAAATATATTTTACCCACTGATAAGATTCGTGTTTATCAGCTACCAACTGGCATAAAGCGAGAAAAAACACCAAATAAAGATGACTTCTTCACCACGTGAAATTTTAATTAATTTATCAGGGTTGTTTGGATGAGTAAAAGAAATAAACCAACTATTATAATCAATTATAAAATCAAATTCCGCATAACGATCTAAATAAAACCTAATATTGTTTTCTAATGGGAAACCATCTCTTAAAATATCAAAAAATTTTGATTCAGAATTAATCAATAATTTTGGTTCAAGTCCATCATTAGTGAAATCATTATTCCAGTAAAATAAATCCTCGGTGTAAGCATTAAAATACAGAGTATTGCTTACATTACCATTCTTTCTCTGATTCTGAGCTTTAACCTCCATGGACAAACGGGTTTTTCCCGTACCATTATAGGCATAAAGTAAAACAAAATTTTGATTATTGAGATCATCTCTAATTCTAGTAGCAAGTCCCTTCAAGGTTTTATATCTAGTTATTTTTACTTGATTATTACTCATCATCGCTCCTAAATATTTGGAAACAATTGCTGCATCAAGCCTTTCTTATGGGTTTTCAGACGGCCTATCCGTTCGTTTTGTTCGTTAATTAGATTATCCAGTGAAGACAGGCAATCTGCGATGGCTTGTTGTTCTTTTGGTGAGGTCGGTACTGCAACGGGAAAAATAGAAATTAAATTTAAATCTCCCCTAGGCATTTTCACGCCTTTTGCACCTTTCATCATATAGTCAATAAAATCATCATTTTTAATCGCAAATGACAGAAAAGATATATTTATACTTGGTTTTGCCCTAATGATGATAATATCATTTGAAGCCCCACCGTTCTTATCTGCCTGCCATACTTTTTTCAAATACGGTCGAATATTAGAAACCAAAATGTCATTTTTCTTATATGCAGTAACTTTTTCTGTTGTGGGTAATTTATTAGAAGCTGTTACCCCACCATAATCAGATAATAGGTTTTCAGTGCTGATATAATTTGGGGGCTCTAAATTTATAACTTCCATTTTTTCTTTTACAAAATATCCAACATTTCTTAACTCAACAACATCCCACCCCTCACAATTTTTAAATTGCGGAAATCTAAGTTTCGGATAAACTATCTTGCTTGCTTGCTTGCTTGCTTGCTTGCTTGCTTGCTTGCTTGCTTGCTTGCAAATCATTATGGCTTGGGAATAATTGCTGCATCAAGCCTTTTTTATGCTGTTTTAAGGCGGCAAGTTTTTGTTCCTGCAATTCGATTAATTCATCAAGTGAAGAAAGACAATCGGCAATTTTTTGTTGTTCTTCAAATAATGGTAGCGCTATTTTTAAACCAGCTGCTTGTTTATAAGAAATTGATTTTCCATCTCTCAAACTATTATTTAAATTATTTTGAATTTGTTGAATGAAACTGTCTCGTTTAAAATAAATTCTAAAGAAATAATTACAAATTTTTATTTTGGGGTAAAGTATTACATAGGCAGGTGAAATAATCCCCTCATATGCAGAATATTCAAATCCACCTTCAAAAGAACGTAAACTAATTACAAAATCTTCTGGCAATACCAGTTTATATCCATTCAAATTTTTCCTATCTCTAATGACAGATTTTTCCATTAATTCGTAAGGGATAACTCCTTTATCTTGAGTTGCAGCCAATATGGTCTTTTCAGGATGGTTTTTCTTTCCTCGTTCATCAAATAAATTTCCTAATATATCTTGTTTCCACCCCAATGCCGTCTGAAACTCAGGAAAACGAAGTTTTGGGATCACTCTTTCTTGTTGGTTTTGCTTATTCTGTTCTGAAGCATTCATTATTTCTACTCTTGAATTTGTATATTACTCAGGCAACCAGCCGTTCTACAACTTGGTTACGTTCTGTCCATAAAATCGGTTCGATATAGTAATTTCTTAGTGCGTCAATCGCCGAAGCTGCGACTTCCGTTTCGCTATTATTGAGCAAAACAAATAATTCGGAATTGGCCGCACGGTTTTCACGACTATCCGTCCATTTGAAAACCGTTGCTTCGATTGCATTTTTTTTCGGGTTGCCGAGCGTTTGCAAGATACGTTCGGGTTGTTTGCGCGATTTGGGGATGACAAAGTCAAACATATGGTCAAAGCCGCTTTTGCCGGTAAATTTGATATTGGGGATATAGCGTATATCCGAGTGATCCAGCCATTGCACCACATCTTCATAAAACAGGTTGGCAACGTAGGGCGAAGCCAAATAAAACAGGTCGTTAACCGCCAGCATGGCTTGCAGAAAGTTATGTTTTTTCAAGGCGAAATTTTCGGTGCTGGCTTTGAGTATCAAAGTTTCGCCGTCAAGCTGAACGCCGAATCCTGCCAAGGTCATTTTCAATAATGCTTTGCGCTTTTCACTATCCAAAGAACAACCGGAACTGATTAAATCATGAATGATATAGCCATCATCACTGAGCAAAAAACCGTTGGCTTCTTTGCGGATATAAAATTGCAAACAATCGTTATGGCGATCCAAATGCGGGGTGGTAACCTGCACCCAATCTTTATCGATTTGCTTTAAAGCCGTTTTGTCTTTCAGCCATTGGAGGTATTGCTCCATCAGGCTTTGTATTTCGTCAATCATATAAATAATTCTCTTTGAATCATGGGCTTGCCGATAATATGGCAATAATCCATAAATTTATCCAGTAGTTCATAAGGTCTGTCTAACACGGATTTGAGTTCATCAAGCAGCGGATAAGCCCATTTGTCGCCGTAGCCTTCACGGTAGAGATGGATATGCGGGCAAATAATCTCTTCACCGTCGGGATTGCGGTGTGGCGGACCTTCAATGTCGGGATTGCGGTGTGGCGGACCTTCAATATCCAAGCGAACCAATACAATGGCTTTTCTAGCTCTGGTTTGGAAGGTGATTTTTTCCAATGCGATATATCCTCTGGTTACATCCAAGTTAAAAGTTTCTTTTTTATCCATTGAGTGTAACGACAAGCGTAATGAACCGCCCATATAGGGAAATTTGTATTCTCCATTGCTGAAATCATATTTTCCCAATGTCAATAATGCATCTGCCTCTTGCTGTGTCAGCAGATTATTTATTCCTAGATTGTTTATTCATATGCCTTCAAGCCCGAAATTTCTTTTCCTTTTGCCATATTTTTCAGCAAGGGAACGAGATCTTCCATCAAGGCTAATTCTTTAATGCGCCGTTCTTTCCAGCTTAATTCCAAAGGTTCGAGCAGATCGGTGAGCTTTTCGCCGTCGAAAATCATGCGGTTTAGGATTTCTTCGATAAAGCCTCTCAAAGTATCGGTTGCAATACCATGTTTTTGCGCAAGTGCGGTCAGTTTTGCGTTTGTTTTTGCGTTTCTGAATGCCTGATAGCCGGCTTTAACTTCTTGTTCGTTAAGTGCTTCGCCCGCTTTCAGGCTGTCTATATAGGCAATGATGTAGTCTTTTTCATCCATCAAATCGCTGCTGGCGGCAACCAGCTCCGCCAATTGCTTGCGGCTCATCTGCTGTTTTTTCGGTTTGGATGAGTTTTCGGCAATCAGTTTCATGATGTAGTCGTAATCGATGGTTACGGATGAAAACAACACAAATTCAAAGTCTAATTGCTCAAGCTCCGGCGATGGTGGCGTTTTTCCATATAACGCTTGTTCTTTGATTTGTTGCGCCATATCCAGATACACGCCCTTAAAAGCGCGCTGGGTATCGCTTGGCAAAATATTTTCAATTGCCTGCTTTTGCTCTTCGCTTAAATCGGTATATTGCCCCAACTGGGTTTTGTAACGCTGCACTTCTTTAAACAGATTGATAAATCCGGCACGGGCGTTGTCGCCCTTCAGGTTATGTGCTTCAGACGGCATACAGGCCAATCCCTGTGATGACATGAAATCTTCCAGTTGCGTCATGGCGTTTTGCAGTTTGGTCATGACGATTTCCGCCGGATCAACAATCCAGATTTCTTTGGCTCGGTCTTGGTCTTGCCCTGAAAAACGCTTGATGGCTTCGTCTACTTGCGCCTGCTGCCCACGGAAATCCAAGATATTACCGTAGGGTTTGGCAGAATTTAATACGCGGTTGGTGCGGGAAAACGCTTGAATTAACCCGTGATATTTCAGATTTTTGTCTACATAAAGGGTATTTAAATATTTGCTGTCGAACCCTGTAAGCAGCATATCGACAACAATAGTGATGTCGATTTTGTTGCGGTGCGGATAGTCTTTATCGGGGTATTGGTGGTCTTTAATCCGTTTTTGCACATCTTGGTAATATAGATCAAATTCGCCGATACTGTGATTGGTGCGGTATTGTGCATTGTAGTCATCAATAATGGTTTTTAAGGCGGCTTTCTTGCCGTTCGGATCATCTTTATTGTCTTGTTCCTCCTGAGGCAAATCGGCTTGGATTTGGGCTATATCTTGATTGCCTTCGGCGGGTGGGGAAAACACGCAGGCGATATTAAGCGGCACGAAATCGGGATTATCCGCCTGAAACTTGGTTTGTGCTTCTTTTAAAATGCGGTAATAGTCAATCGCATCATTAATGGATGCGGTAGCAAAAATAGCATTGAAACGACGTTCGGAAGTGGCCACATCGTGTTTGCTTAAAACGGAGTCCACAATCGCCTGCTTGGTAACGGGATGATTGGCAGATACGGGCTTACCTCCCTCCGCCTTGTAATAATCAATATGGAATTTCAATACATTACCGTCGTCAATGGCATTGGTAATGGTGTAAGCGTGTAATTGCTGTTCAAAAATATCTTCGGTGGTCTGATAGAACGCATCTGTGCCGTCGATACGCTTGTATGTTGCGTTTTCTTCAAAAATCGGCGTACCGGTAAAACCAAATAATTGTGCTTTTGGGAAAAATTTCTTGATTGCCTGATGATTTTCTCCAAATTGGGAGCGATGGCATTCGTCAAAAATAAAAACCATTCGTTTATCTTTGAGTGTGCTTAATTGTCTATGGTGGGTACTATTTTCTTTGAGTGCCAACCCCAGCTTTTGAATGGTAGTTACGATAACTTTATCGGCGTAATCATTCGAAAGTAGGCGGTTGACTAAAGTAGAAGTATTGGTATTTTCCTCTACAGAACCTTCTTGAAAGCGGTTAAATTCTTCGCGTGTTTGACGATCGAGATCTTTTCGGTCTACCACAAACAAGCATTTATCAATATCAGGATTGTTTTTGAGCAGAGTAGAGGCTTTGAATGAAGTGAGTGTTTTGCCTGAACCTGTGGTATGCCAAATATAGCCGTTACCTCGGTTTTGGTGAATACAGTCCACAATCGCTTTGACGGCATAGATCTGATACGGTCTCATCATCAAAAGCTTTTGTTCGCTTGCTACCAACACCATATAATGGCTGATCATTTTGCCTAACGTGCATTTTTCCAAAAATTTATCGGCAAAATCATACAAGTAATTAATTTTATTGTTTGCTTCATCGGCAAGACGGTATACCGGTAAAAAACGTTCGTCTGTCTGAAAAGCGAAATGTTTGTTTTGATTGTTGGCAAAGTAATAGGTACTACTCTCATTGCTCACAATAAACAATTGCATAAAACACAGTAAACTGTTGCCGTAGCCGTTGCCTGTGTCATTTTTATAATTGATGATTTGCTCAATGGCTTTTTTGGGTGGAATTTGCAGGGTTTTTAGCTCAATTTCAACAACAGGTATACCGTTAATCAATAAAATCACATCGTAGCGGTGATGGCTGTTTTCCGTATTGATACGCAGCTGGCTGATCACTTCGTAGTCGTTTTTGCACCAATCTTTGATATTTACCAGCGTATAATTGAGCGGTGTGTCATCTTCGCGGATAAAGGTGCTAGTTTCACGCAGTCTCTTAGCAGCGGCAAAGACATCCGGTGTGATAATTTCCAATTTCAAGCGTTCAAATTCGCTATCAGTTAAATGAACGCGGTTTAATTGCTCGAATTTTGAGCGAAAATTTTCCTCCAGTGATTGTCTGTCACAAATATCTTCTCGAAAAATATACTTTAAATCTTGTAATTTCTTTATTAGTTTATTTTCGATAATGGATTCAGCATAGTTCATCATAAGCTCTATCAGTTCAAGCGAAATTTTGAGAATCTTAACACAAACAGTAAATCTATTAAATCTATTTGACTGTTTCCTTAGCAACGGTTTTCGGGCGTTATTTCTGTTAATGCGTATAGTGTATTGTAAGGTTGTCATATTTACTGGAATTATGGAAAATCGACACCAAACGCCACTGCTTGTTTCACGAAATGCAACAGTTACTCAAAAACGCTTTTTTAAACCAAGCCCAACAAAAATTCCCTGAACGAGCTAAAAATTGGGAATTTCAAGCCACTTTGTTTGCCACTTGCGTTTTAACTGCGTTACATTTCTATTTTGAACAAAATATTTTGCCCCCGATTGAGCAAGTGCAATCTGATTGGCGTGAAATGTTTGAGATTATGGGGATATAAGAGCAGTCAAGTTTCCATAAATTTTTGCATTTGCAAATTCCCCCAAAATCCCACCGCTTGTTTTATCTATCCTTACCTATTTCCTAAAAAATCTAAAATTTAACTTCTTTTAAATCAACAAGTTAAAGATAAATCCAAAAACCTTACATTTTTGTAAGTACTTCCATAAAATAAGTTAAGTGTCTATACTGCCCTCAAATTACTTACTTTTAGGAAGTAAAAAATGCTGCTTATCTTATTATTTATTTTTAGCTTAATTTTTATTTTCACTATTCGCCAAAAACCGCGTTTACTGCATTTCGGTACATTCCGTTTTGCCAAAACGATTACCCATAATCAACACCGTTTTTATCTTGAAAAAGTGGCGTTTGACAATCGGCAACAAGCCATTCACGGTTATTTTCAGCTTGCCTCAGCCTTGCAAAATTATGGCAAGGTGCAGGAAACGGAGTACGATTTTTTTGATTTTTATTCGGTGGTGCTGCGGTTTGACGACTGCACGATGAAACTGGTGCAGCGGTTGGAGAATGTGCGTTTAATCAAAAGCGAAACACCGATGTCCATTGCCGAATTTGAGCAACAGATTGCCGAGATTGCTTATCGGGAGGTTTAAGATGTTACAACAAGCCAAACAACGTATTGAACAGGCGGATTTTATTGTGATTGGTGCCGGCGCTGGCTTTTTCGCAGCGGCAGGTTTAACGTACAGTGGTGAGCGATTTACTCAACGTTTTCAGCCGTTTATCCAGCGTTATGGTATGAAGGATATGTATTCGGCGGAGTTCTATCCCCTTGAAACAGAAGAAGAAAAATGGGCGTATTGGGCGGAGCATATTTGGGCGAACCGCTTTGAGCCGTCTGCATTGCCCTTATATCAACAGCTTTTTGCTTTGATGAAAGACAAAAACTATTTTGTGATTACCACCAACGTAGATAGCCAGTTTGCCAAAGCTGGCTTTGACCCAAACAAACTCTTTGAAGTGCAAGGCAATTACGGCGAGTTGCAATGTGTCAAGCCTTGCCATTCACAAGTTTACGACAACGAAACGCTGGTGCAAAAATGGCGTTCACAGCAAAAAAATTGCCAAATTCCCACCGCACTTGTGCCGAAATGTCCTGTGTGTGGCGGCAAAATGGCAATGCACTTGCGTGTCGATCATCGTTTTGTTGAAACAGAGCAATGGCATACCGCCCAACAGCGTTATGCCACATTTGCCGAGCAAATAATGCAGGGCAACACGGTGTATTTGGAGTTGGGGATTGGCTTTAACACTCCGACCATTATTCGTTACCCTTTTGAACAGATGACCTACCGCAATCCGCAGGCAACGCTGATTCGGTTAAATCGGGATCACCCAGAAGGCTTTGCGGAAACGGCGGAATTTTTGGCGTTGCAAGATCAGAAGTAGCGGAAAAAGGCGTGGTGTCGCTGGCGGATTTAACGCCTATTCAACCGCAGATTTACCTATGGCAAGGCGACATCACAAGGCTCAAAGTGGGGGCGATTGTGAATGCGGCAAACAGCCAACTGCTCGGCTGTTTTCACCCTTTGCACGCCTGTATCGACAACGCCATTCACTCGCAAGCAGGCGTGCAACTTCGCCTTGCTTGTGCCGAATTGATGGCGAAACAAGGGTATTTTGAACCCACAGGGCAAGCCAAAATCACCCCAGCGTTTAACTTGCCGTCTGCCTACGTTTTACACACAGTCGGACCGATTATTATCGGTGCGTTATCAGCAAAAGATGGCGAACTGCTCGCCAGTTGCTACTGCTCTTGCCTAGAACTCGCCAAGCAACACGGCATTGAAAGCGTCGCCTTTTGTTGTATTAGCACAGGTGAATTTCGTTTCCCTAATCGAGAAGCGGCAGAAATTGCGGTGAAAACCGTCAAAGCCTTTTTAGCCGATAACCCGCAAATGAAGGTGGTGTTTAATGTGTTTAAAGATGTGGATTGGGAGATTTATCGGGGTTGTTGGGGTAGTTGGGGAAGCACGGTTGTTTTGGCAAAGGATTTTGCTATTGCAAAAATGTTGGAAAATTATACCGCTCTTTTATTTTTTCGCTAAATAGGTTTCCCGAAAGTGTTTCGGAGTGCTTTGTTCGTATTTTTTGAAGAATTTATTGAAGTGAGTGGCTTTTTCAAAACCCAGTTGTAAGGCAATGTGTTTCACGGATTTTTGGGTATGCACCAGGAGGCGTTTAGCTTCGAGCAGTAAGCGTTGGTTGATAACCATTTTGGCTGGTAGCCCTGTGTGAACCACGCAGGTTGAGCCGAGCGTTTTTTCTGTGCAGCTGAGCTGTTTCGCATAAAATTGAACTTGATGTTGTTCGCAAAAATGTTGTTCCAACAGTTGAGAAAAGCGTTGCCAACGTTGATTTTGGCGGTCTTTTTGCGGCTGATTTGCAGCATAAAGGGGGCTATCAACTATTCCCCCCTCAGCCTTCGGCAGCTCCCCCCTAAAGCAGGGGGAGCGAAGGCATTAGGAAAAATATCCTAGTAAAGCACCGCTTTCGCTTCTTCAGAGTCGATGTTTTCTTTCGTTACATAAACTACACCAGTATCAATAACTTTCTCGACTTTTTCACCTTTAATGAGTTTGCCGATAGTATCAACACCTTTGTAGCCCATTTGGTATGAAGATTGCACCACGATACCGTCTAAAGTTCCGTCACGCACGAAGTTTTGAAGGTCTGAGTTACCATCAAAACCAACGGCAACGATTTTACCTGCGAAGCCTTTTTGTTTCACCGCACGAGCCATACCCACTGCGGTCGGTTCGTTTGCGCCGAAGATCGCCGCAATATCAGGGTTAGAGCCTAAAACGTCTTCAGTTTGGTTCAATGCGGTTACCATTTCTGAATTTGAGTAGTATGGGCCGACAATTTTGTAATCTGCTTTAGATTTCACTTCATCAATGAAGCCGCCTGTACGTTCAATCGCAGAAGCTGCACCTTGGGTGAATGACATCACTGCCACTTTACCGCCTTTCACTTTGGCTAATAATTTTTCAGCTGCCAATTTACCTGCTGCACGGTTATCGGTCGCAAGGAATGATTGATAGTATTTACCATCGCTGTTTAAGCCTGAGTCGATTAATACTACTGGAATACCGCTTTCATAGGCTTTTCTCACTGCTGGCACAAGAGCCACTGGGTCAGAAGCCGCAAGCACAATACCTGCTACGCCACGGTTTACGGCGTTGTCCACCATATTGACTTGTGCGTCAATCGCAGTTTCTGATTCAGGGCCTTGGAAAGTGACTTTATATTTTCCGCCTAAATCTGCACCTGCAGTTTCTGCACCTTTACGTACGTTTTGCCAGAAAGTTGAGTTAGCGGATTTTACGATGACTGCGATTTCGTCTGATTTTGCCCACGCTGAGCCTGCAAAAAGGGTAGATAAACCTAATACAGTTGCGGTTACGATTGCTAATTTTTTCATAGTTAAATCTCCTCTAGAGTTTATTTCTTACCAAGTTTTTTAGATTGACGGAGCTGGTCTAAAGACACGGCTACGATAATCACCAAACCGATAACAATCATTTGCACAAACGATGATACGCCATTCATATTCAAACCATTACGGAGTACACCGATAATGAATGACCCGATTAATGTGCCAGGGATGGTACCGACACCGCCCATCAACGATGTTCCCCCGACTACTGCACTTGCGATTGCATCTAGCTCGTAAGTCACACCGCCGTTTGGCTGTGCGGTTACTAAGCGAGAGGCAAGGATTACGCCCGTTAAGCCAGAGAGTAAGCCACTAGCAACATAAGCATAAATTTTGACAATATTCGTTTTAATACCCGATAAACGTGCTGCTTCTTCATTTGAACCGATAGCATAGATGTAGCGACCCACTTTTAATTTAGTTAAAGCAAAGGTAAAGAGTACCGTGATGAAGATCATAATAATCACAGGATACGGGATACCTGTAAACACCACTTTCGGTAAGCCATTCGGGCCTTCTTCCACGATTTTGAATAAGGCGCCGTTACCTAAGACTGCAAAACTTTCCGGCATACCTGAAACCGGTGCAGCGTTCGTCACATAGAGTGCTAGACCACGAGCAACCATCATCATACCGAGGGTGGCGATAAATGGCGGTAACTTCATTTGAGTAACGAGAATACCGTTCGTTAAACCACAAGCCCCTCCGACTAAAATACCGAGTACCATACCAATCGGCACAGGCACGCCAGCGTTTACAATCATTGCGGCGGCAACCCCTGAGAGCGCAACCACAGAACCGGTACTTAAATCAATACCGCCGGTTAAGATAACGCAAGTTGCGCCGATACCGATTAACGCAATGGTGGAGGTTTGTAAGCCAACGGTCATAATATTGTTGGAGGTAAAGAAATAATCGTTGGTTACACTAAAGAAAATGACTAAGAGGATTAACCCTGCTAATGCCGCCATTTTGCGAAGCAGATCTTTATATTTATCACTCATTTTAAAGCTCCTTAGTTTTTATATTCGTTTTTGAACATATTTTTCACGCCAGTGGCATATTGCATAATCTCTTCTTGGTTGGTTTTTTTAGTTTCCAACATACCTGTCATTCTGCCCTCTCGCATCACGATAACACGGTCGGTAATGCCCAAAATTTCAGGCAATTCAGAAGAAATCACAATCACACCGACACCATTGGCGGCAAGTTCATCAATTAACTGATAAATCGCATATTTCGCCCCAACGTCAATGCCTCGAGTTGGCTCATCGAAAATCATTACATTCGCATCACGGAACAACCATTTGCCGATAACCACTTTTTGCTGGTTACCACCACTTAGGTTGTTTACTAACTGCTCAGGTGTTGGCGTTTTAATTTCCATTTTCTTAATAAAGGTATCGCTCGCTTTCAGCTCCTCATTGTGTGAAATAATGCCCAACTGATCGCATACTTTATCCATTGAAGCCATTGTGATGTTCTCACGAATAGACATTCGCACTGCTACCCCATTTAGCTTGCGGTCTTCAGATAGGTAGGCGATACCTGCTTTAATCGAGTCGCTTGGGTCACGAATAACAACTTTCTTATTCCGAACATAAATTTCGCCCCCATCAAGCGGATCCGCTCCAAAAATCGCACGGGCAAGTTCTGTTCGTTTTGCCCCAACTAAGCCTGTAATCCCCAACACTTCGCCTTTTAACAAGTCAAAGTTTAACGGCTCAAACACGCCTTTACGTTCTGCATTCATCACTGAAAGTAATAACTCATCACTGATTTTGGCGGTTTTTGGTGGGAAATGATTATCGAGGGTACGCCCTACCATTTTGGTAATGATTTCATCCATCGTGATATCTGAGAAACGGTGGCTAGATACATAAGTACCATCACGGAAAATGGTAATGCGGTCGCAGATCTGTTTTAGTTCGTCCATACGGTGAGAAATATAGACGATACACACGCCTTTCTCTTTCAAGCGGCGGACAAGCTCAAATAATTTCTCAATCTCTTTTTCGGTAAGTGCAGAAGTTGGTTCGTCCATAATCAACACTTCCACATCAAAAGAGAGGGCTTTGGCGATTTCCACCATTTGCTGACGAGCAACGGAAAGGTCTTTGACTAGATCGGTCGGCTTCACATCAATATCAAACATATTGAGCAAGTCGGCGGCATCTTTATTCATTTTGGCTTTATCAACGATGCCAAATTTATTTGGTTCACGGGCAAAGAAGATATTTTCTGCCACGGTAAGATGAGGAATGAGGTTTAACTCTTGGAAAATCATACTGATACCGTCTTTCTGAGCTTCCAACACAGAAGAATAATTGACGGCTTTGCCTTTATAGATGATCTCCCCTTCATCTGCTTGGTAAACCCCGATCAAGCATTTCATTAAGGTGGATTTTCCAGCACCGTTTTCACCCATTAAAGCGTGGGCTTCTCCCTTATGTAGTTCAAGCTGAACATTCTTTAAGGCTTGAACTCCCACAAAAGATTTGCTGATGTTCTTCATTGAGAGTAACGGCGTATTGCTATTGACTGCGGTCATCTCTGCCTCCATCGTGATTGTTTTATCGGCTATCTCTATTGAGAAAACAATCATATATTCAAACAAAATTGACCGAATAAAAAGAAATTTTACGAAGTAATTTAGTTTTTGTGATTCAGCTCACAAAAAAAGCAAAGGTTTTCGTTTTTTGACTGCCCGATTTTAAGAAAAGAAGAATAAATCGGGCAAAAGATAGAACATAGGATAGGGAGTAGAAAAAATGAACACAATTACGGCAGTGTTGCAATCACGGCATAGCCATCCATTTCACCAATAAAATCTACTTGGCTATTAGCGCTGATAAAAATTGCTTCGCCTTGTTGTAAATAAATCGAGTCATATCCTAAATCGACATACAAACTTCCAGACATTACTAATAAAATACTTGCACTTGTTGCAGTAAATTGTTCTTCATCAAATGGTTTAAAGCTGAGTCGCTGTAAGGCAAAGTCCTCTGCTTCTGGTGTTGGATATAAGTGCAGTAACTCTTCACTATTATTTTCCTCATATTGAGGAATAATCTTAGGTGTAATTGCTCGATAATCAATCGTATGTAGAAGTGCTGGGATATCTACATATTTAGGGGTTAGCCCTCCCCTAATGACATTGTCTGAGGCTGCCATTAGTTCAATATTTTGTCCTCGCAAATAGGCGTGAGGTAAGCCTGCGCCTTGATAAATTCCCTCTCCCTTTTTGAGATTTACAATATTAAATAGATAGAAACAGAGAAGCCCTGCATCTAGTTTATCCAGACTTATTTTCATCGCATCAATAGTATATAGTACCCAATAGTCAGGATCGTCTAGTTTAAGTCTATCTTGTTGATAATCCTCTTGTTTATTTTCAATGATGGGCAATAACCATTCTGCAAGCTGAGTTTGTTCTGCTTGCATAATGGAGGCATAAACCGTTGGTAAACTTTGTTTTTCAATCGCTTTCGCCAGACCTTGTAAAGATTGATGCTTCATTAGGCTTTCTTTAATCGCATCTTCAGATTTGAACCCGTGTAATAGCCAAAAGTCTGATAATGCAATCATCATTTCTGGTTTATGATTACGATCTTTATAGGTACGGTTTGAGGCATTTAGTGGAATACCTTCATAATTTTCACGTTCAAAACCGTGTTCTGCCTCTTTTTTAGTTGGGTGAAGTTGAATCGAAAGCGGTAACTTCACATCCAAAATTTTCAGTAAGAAAGGTAATTCATCTCCAAATTGTTCACGCGATTTTTCTCCTAGTATTTGAGGCGCCTTATCTAAAACGCGATCTAAAGGCAACCATGCTCCTTCAAATTCAATCATTGAAGGAGCAGAACGGTGTGCTCCAAGCCAATATTCTGCATAGGGTTTCTCTTCGTGAGTGTCAAGTTTTAACCAGTTGGGTATGAAAATATCTCCACCCCAATCATAATGTTGATGTTTACCCACTAATTTGAAAATCATTTTTTGTATCCTCCAAAGAAATTGACAACTCGTTCAATATCTTCTTTTTGTTTAATCCGAATAAACAATCGCCTATTATTTTTTAGATCAATGACTAAAATATTCTGATCTGCCAAATTAATTTGTGCAATATGGCTATATAAAAAATAGAAATTGCCAAAGAAAAAGCCTTGTTCTTTTAATAGTAAACGAGGGTAACGAATGAACGCCGAATAGACTGCTAAGACAATACAACCGCATAATAAGAATACAGTGAGAGGTTCAATACCTGTTTGCACTCCCTGCACGATAATTAACACAATTAGGGCAATTAAAATTCCTGTGTCTAAACTTGCTTGTCGAACTAACGGTACGCTTAATCGAGTTTCGCCTTTTCGTCTGTCCATAATGAGCTGATCATAGAGAATATAGAGCAAGCTCAAACCAATAGCTAAAATCAGAAGTATATTTGTCATTTGTAGAATGTTCTTAAAAAAAAGACCGCTTGTATTCTAGCACAAGCGGTCTAATTTATCGGATTTTTTGCAAATTATGCAAGAATACCTGTCCACGCACCGAAAATACCGATAACGAAGAAGCCGATGATAATCCAAAGTGCATTCACACGGTTACGTAATAACCACATACATGCAAAGGTTAAGAGTAACGGCAATAAACCTGGCATTAAGCTATCTAAGATAGATTGAACGGTGGTAATTTCCGTTGTGCCGTCTTGTTTTTGAATGGTAGAAACCACAAGCGGTACATTAATGCTTGTCCATTTTTGAACCAACGCCCCCATAATAAACAAGCCAAGAATTGACGCTCCTTCGGTTAATTTTTGCAATAAACCGCCACTCATATCTTGAACCACATTTAAGCCTTTTTTATAGCCGTAAACGACGCCGTAGTAACGGGTTGCTAAACGCACAAGGTTAAATAAGACGAAGAAAAGTAGTGGACCTAATAAGCTACCTGTTAAGGCAACGCCTGCACCTAATGCTGCGAATACTGGACGTGCTGTTCCCCAATAAATCGGGTCGCCCACACCGGCAAGAGGCCCCATCAAACCAACTTTGATCCCGTTGATTGCCGCATCATCAATAGGTTTACCATTCGCGCGTTCTTCTTCCATTGCGATAGTTACCCCTAATACAGGAGCCGCTACGAATGGTTGAGTATTGAAGAACTCAAGGTGACGTTTGATCGCATCTTTCCGCTCTTGTGAGTTTGGATCGGGATATAAACGTTTGATGACCGGCACCATTGAGTAGGCAAAACCTAACGCTTGCATACGCTCGAAGCTCCAAGAACCTTGGAAGAGATTAGAACGGCGTACCACCGCATTTAAATCGCTCTGTGTTACTTTTTTGATTTCAGTTGTCATAGTCTTACTTCCTTAGTCTAATCTGTTGTCAAGGTCGTTGTTTGTTGCTTGCACTTGCACCACTTGTTTACTTTGGTTGTATTTCGGGTGAAGTTGGATATAAATAATCGCTGTGATAGTACCTAAAACCCCTAATGCAACAAGGTTGAAATCAGTAAATGCTGCAATTACGAAACCCGCATAGAAGAATGGCATTAAGTGACCTGCACGCATCATATTGATCACCATCGCATAACCTACAACCGCAATAAAGCCACCGGCAATCTTAAGACCTGTTGTTACAACTGGTGGAATGGCTGCTAACATAGATTGAACACTATCCGTACCTGCTGTCATCGCAACGATTAACGCTGGGATTGCAATACGCATTGCTTGAAGTAATAACGCTGAACGGTGGATCCAATCCAGTTTATTTAAGTCGCCAGTTTCAACGGCTTTATCCGCTGCGTGTTGGAAACCAACTGTAATCGCACGTACAACATAAGTTAAAACTTGACCTGCCGCTGCAAGAGGAATAGCGAGTGCAATCGCTGTCGGAATATCTTGTCCGCCTACGATAACCAAGATGGTTGAAACCACTGACGCCAATGCTGCATCTGGTGCTAATGCTGCACCAATGTTCATCCAACCTAACGCTAATAATTCTAATGAACCACCAACAATGATCCCCGTTTTCATATCGCCTAATACGATACCGATTAAGGTACAAGCGATTAACGGACGGTGAGTTTGCCACTCATCAAGGATTGATCCCATACCTGAAATACAGGCAACAAGGAATACTAAGATTATTTGTAATGTAGAAATTTCCATAATAATTTCCTTAGATTAAGTTATTTTTCTTGAGTAAATCCATCATATATTGACGGCTATCATTCGATACTTTACGCACATCAAGCTCAATACCCTTCGCATCTAATGCTTTAAATGCTTCGATATCTTTATCATCAACAGCAACGGCACTGGTAATCATTTTCTTACCGTCTTTATATGCCATACCGCCGATATTGATCGATTTGAACTCAACGCCTGCTTCCATTAAACGAACCACGTCTGTCGGATTAGTGAAAAGTAACATCATACGTTCGTTCGCATATTCAGGGTTGTTATAAACGCGGATCATTTTATCTACAGGCACAACGTGAGCCGTTACTCCCGGTGGTGCTACACTTTTCAGCATAGTCGAACGCACACTATCTTTTGCCACATCATCGTTCACTACCACAATACGGCTAACACGGCTCTCTTTCGTCCAGCGAGTCGCCACTTGACCGTGAATTAAACGGTCGTCAATACGCGCCAGACCAATCACTAAATTCCCTTCTTGATTGACTTGAGCTACTTGTGGTTGTACCGGAGCTTGAGCAGCAGGAGCAGGTTGTTCCGCAGGTGCTTCTTCTTTCTCCTGATAGCGTAATGCACGCACGCCTAAACGTCCTGTTTCAAGAGCGACTTCTACTAGCTCAGCTAAAGACGGACCATCATCACGTGCCATAAAAGTTTCAACGAGCATCGGCACATTTACACCTGTGACAATGTCCATATTATCTTTGCCTTCAGACACACGGTTTGCCGCATTAAACGGACTACCGCCCCAAGTATCAACAAGGAATAGCACCTGATCGCAGTGAGCGAGCTCATTCGCTAATTTCTCTTGATATTTACCCATAATAGTTTCGGCATTTTCGCCAGGTACAAAGTCGATAGTGGTTACATCACTTTGTTCCCCGATTAACATCTCTGTGGTTTTGAGAAGTTGTTCTGCGGCGACACCGTGGGTTGCTATGATAATAGCAATACTCATTGGTTGCTCCTTATGTGAGGATTTATTCGGATTATTAAAACTTATTCTCAATAGAGTAAATTTCGGAGTGGAATTTTAAAGGATGCCGATTTTTCAGCAATCTGATTTATGTAAAAATGTGATCTACTTCTCATTTTTGAGTTGGGTAAGAGGGTTATTTGCTGATTTTATGAGCTTATTTTTTTTATTATAAAAAATAATTATCTAATTTGACTATGGTGATATAAAAATGTCTGTATCTTATAGTTGTCACTTCAGATACAGACACAGATTGTAGTTAGGGGGATACTTCACCATCTATCAAACAAATTAACAGATATATTCTCAGTCTAGCTTTGACTCAATCAACTTAACTAAAAAGCTAATATGATCGCTATTTGCATTCAATGCTGAAATATATCTGTAGTTATTTCCTCCTGCATTTTTAAAATTTTCCTGATTTTCTTCAGCAATTTCTTCAATTGTTTCAAGGCAATCTGCGGCAAAACCAGGACAAATAACCGCTATGTTTTTTATATTTTTAGTAGGAAGATTCGATAAAAGTTCATCGGTATAAGGTTGAAGCCACTCTTCACTACCAAAACGAGATTGGAAAGATAAAAGCCATTGATTTTCTGTCAAATTGAGCTCCTTGGCTACTAAACGGGCAGTTTCTCGGCATTGTTCTGAATAAAAGTCACCTTCTGCTTCATAACGAGCAGGTATACCGTGGAAAGAAAAAAGTAATAGCTCATTCTCTGTAAGCGTCACAGTATTTGCTAATGCTTTAATATACAAAGGGTGATTATGGTAATTGTGAATAAATTCAAAAGGCAAAACTTTCTTGTGTTTATATAATGCTTGTGCAAAAGCATCCAGCACTGAGGCTGTTGTTGAGCTATATTGAGGGTAGAGTGGAAGTATAATAATTTTTTCTACATCCTGTGCTATAAGGCTATCAACAGCACTCTGGATACTAGGATTACCGTAACTCATTCCAAGTTCAATGACAATATTGTTATTCTGTGAGCAAAAATAAGTCTGAATAGCGGCTTGCTGCTGACGAGATATAGATAATAAAGGAGAGCCATCTTCTGTCCAGATAGTTTTATAAGCCTGTGCAACTTTAGGTACTCTTTTAGGTAACACAAGACAGTTCAAAATAAATTTCCAACGCCACTTCGGTAAATCAATTACTCTTGGATCGCTCAGGAATTGTCTTAAGTAACGTTTCACTGCTGGAGTAGTTGGTTCATCAGGAGTGCCTAAGTTTGCTAATAGCACACCAATTTTTTTGATTTATTCATAGAAATCCTTCATGGGTAATTAGTTATAGACGTATTATAGAGTATTAGCAACATCAATACTATTTATCAAACTAACAGGCAAAAATATAAATAGATATTATATTTGTCAGATTTATCTCTATAGTGAAATACAGAAGACATATTAGTGCTTGCTTTATGCTACTGTTTAAGAAAAATACAACCAATAAAGTGATTATTAGATAAACTGTCCTTGTATTAAGTTTTAATGCTCATATACATTAAACTGAACCATGATTCCATTCTGTCAGAGATTGTTGTTAGATCTAACGCTTCAGATTGTTCAGTGATACGAGTCAGATAGGGATTTTTATTTATATCAAAAATCTTTTTTAAGATTTTTGATGGATCCAATTCTTTATTCTTGTTATTAAAGTATTCTGTAACACTATCACTAAGTGCCCATTTTAATTCGGTTTGGCTTGATAAATAATCTTGTAAATAAAGATTTAATACCTCCGTTGCTTCTGTTTGCGAAATGTCATTAAAGGTTAGACAATTTGCTTTTTCGCCTTGTCGATAATAAAAACGTAGTGAAAGAATTGGGTGATCATTTGCTTTTAATAATAAATAATAGATCCACGCTTGAATAATATCTTTATCTCGCAACCCTCCTACTCGCCATAATACTACTTCATTATTAAAACAATTTGGGATATTACCCACAAGTTGATATTTTCTCTCTGAAAAAATAATAGAATAATCTATTTCAATAACATTTTTCTCTTGCGATAAATAAGATGATAATGCATTTCTTAAAAGCTGAATATCTTCAGTGAGTTTTGTTTTATTAACATCTGCAAAATAACGAGCGGGTAGATTGCCTTTTAATTTTTCATTCTCAAAAAAGAGTTCAACATCCTGTTCTTCGACTTGAATTAGATCATCAAGTAAATTATATCTTTCTAGGTTAGATAATTGGAAAATTTCACTTTCTTCAATTTTATCTTCATTCTGTTCAAAACGAACCCCTAATTGTTGTTGGAAGAAATATTTTATCGGTTCTTGAATATAAGAAATAAACTGTGTCAGTGAAATATCTGGCATTATATCTTCCTGCGTTTTAGTTAATTTCTGCAAGAAATCTTTGCGTGGCAAGATATTATTTTTAACTTCCAACCACTCTTTATCATAAGCCACTTTGCCATCTTTGAAATTATTTGGGCTAAATACGGTCATTGGGTGAACAGACAATAATTTAGCATAGTCAGCTTTAGGCAGGTTTTCTTTCAAATAATCAAATAATTGTGTCACCAACACCGATGGTAATTTTTCTTGACTACTTGTGAGCGATTGCCCAATATAACTGATATAGAGCATTTGTTGAGCCGAGAGCAAGGCTTCAAGGAAAAGATAACGATCATCATCTCGTCTTGAGCGGTCGCCTTTTTGTGGGGCGTACTGCATTAAATCAAAACTGTTGATCGTCTGTTGGCGTGGAAACTCGCCTTCATTCATACCCAACAAACAGACTACTTTGAAAGGAATTGCTCGCATCGGTAATAACGTACAGAAATTCACCTTACCCACAAGGAAATTTAAGTGGCTACGCTGTTCGCTCAGCTGTTGAGTAAATAGCTCAAGCATCACATCAATACCTATCGCTTCTTCAAAATGGCTTTGCTGAATTTGCTCAATCACATCACGGATAGCCTGCTGTAACGTCAAAATCGCATCAATACTTTGAACGTTTTCTTGATAGGTCTGTGCCACAAGGGTAAACAGCTGTTCTTGCCAAGCAGATAGGCTCTGTGGCTGGCAAATAAAGGCGTGCCAAGCGGTGAGATTGTCGATAAATTTTGCTAAATTCCCTGTTAATTCAGAGATTAATCCATAACTTTCATCAAAAGCTAAAATGTTCTGCCAGCCATTATTTTCCGCTTTTAAACTTGTGCCTAACAATAATCGGTTTAGCCCATTTTCCCACGAATTATAATTTTGCCATTCTGGGTTCTCTATTTTTAAGCCAGATCTAATGCCAACCGATTTAATCCATTCTCTTAATGTATTAATTTTCTGCTCATTAAATTGATATTTTTCTCGAATAGCTGAAATATCAAAGAGATCTAATATCTCTTCTGCTGAGAATTTATTTTCTTTAATCGATAACAATTGTAAAAAGCTAGCAATAATTGGATTAATATAACTAATTTTTTGATCTGATAAGGTAAAGGGAATATATCTTCTCTCTTTTTCATAACGAGAAAATACCGCATTAATATAAGGTGCATAACTATCAATATCCGCAGACATCACAATAATATCTTTCGGGGATAAGTCAGGATAGGTTTCAAATAAATATAATAATTGATTATATAATACTTCTACTTCACGCATTTTGCTGTGGCAAGCGTGAAGCTGAATAGAGCGATCTTCATTAGCTAAAGAGAATGTAGTTTGGTGTTCTGAATATAAAATCGCTTTTTTTACTTGGGTTAATAATGTCGGATTTTCATCTTCAAAATGATTATAAAGAGATATATCTTGAATACCTGTTTCAATTAATAAATTTAAAAATTCTTTCCCTTGTTTTCCCCAAACTGTTAATAATGGGTTTCCTTGTTTTTCAAATAACTCTGCTAATTCTGCTTCAGATAAATTATCTTTTAACGCTAATTTTTCTAATACCTTATCTTCACGATCATTTGCCCAGTATTCCATACTTGGATTAGTGAAAAAGAGGTGAACATTGCAATGCTCACTCAATTTTTTCAATACGGCGAGCTGAGAATGGGGAAGGGAAGAAATGCCAAACACAAAAATCCGTTTCGGTAAGCGAGCTTTTTCAGTGGCAGTTAAATTATCAAGTTTATCGAAATAACGCTGTTGCAAATAAGCACGGTGTGAAGTATTAAAAATCGCTTCATCGCTATCCTGTTTTATATCGGCAACCAACGCATTCCAAAGGATACTTTGCCACGCCACATTCGTTGCAATCTCTTTTGCATTTTTTTGCTTAAAAGAAACCGCTCGCATAATCTCATCAACCACCGCTTGCGATTGCCCCTTTTCCCATAACACCAGCCATTGCGGACGGTACACAAAATATTGGTCAAACAGATCGGCGATTTTCTCTGCTAATTGATACTGTTTTAGCTGATCGCCTTGGTTTAAATAGGACGCAAGTGCTTCAAAGGCAGGTTGTTCAAGGAACTGCGGAATAATTCGCATTAAACGCCACAACATTGACTGGCGGTCAAAGCTATTCTCTTTCGGCAAATCGGGAAAAAGCACGCGATATTGTTGCCATAAAAAACTGGTTGGGTAAGGAAATTGCACATTACCAGACACCCCGATTTCTTGAGCAATCTGCATTTGCAACCATTGTGCCATACCTAAACTTTGTACCAGCACAATCTCTTGACTAAATGGATCGGGGTTGGGATCTTTCGCTAAGATCGCCGTCAATAGATTTTTCTGTTCGGTTATTTGGTTTGAATAATATACTCTAAACATAGCAACTCCCCTTTGTAAGCAAGCTATTTTAGCGAGTTTGGGGGGAATGATCTATTTGGCAACCTAATTTATAATTAGAATTATAGTGATGTTATTATCTATCATATAATTCCCAACGCATATTTCAACGCCCGTTTTTTCAACGGCGTTGCACGTTCCGCCACAATTAACGCAACATTACGCGCGACTTTCACAGGTAATAAATCTGTCTTAAAGGTTTTATAAAACACATCCATTCCCGTTTGCATTAACAGATTATCAGGCTTACGTTTTCGTTCGTAACCATTTAACACCGCTTCATCTGCAAAATTCTGCCCTTTTTCGACCGCTTGCTCTATCACTTCAAGTAAGGCTTTTACATCTTTAAAACCAAGATTCACCCCCTGCCCTGCCAGTGGATTAATCGTATGAGCAGAATCCCCGACTAAGACAATCCCATTTCTCACATAGCTTTGGGCGTGCTGACGTGTGAGTGGGAAACTACCGTGAGCGGTCACTTCAACCTTGCCTAAACGGCTTGGAAAATGGCTCTGAATCTCTGCACTCAATTTCTCTTTGCTCATCTGTTGCAGTTGAGCAATACGTTGTGGCGAATCATACCAAACCACACAACCGTTATGTTCCAGTAACGGTAGAAAGGCTCTTGGACCGCTTTCAAAGAACTGTTGCCAAGTGACACTCTGTTGCGGTAATTCTGTTTTGACTACGGCAAGCAGACAGTGTTGGCGATATTGCCAGCTCGTCAAACCAATACCCGACCAGCGACGCACAAGGGAATTTGCGCCATCGCAAGCGATCAATAACGGTGCAGAAAACACCTGCTGATCAAGCTCAACCGTCCAAACACCGTTCTCATCACGACTTGCAGAAATTTGCTCAAAACCAACCGCTTGCTGACAGTTTGGATACTGTGCCAATGCTTGCCAAAGCCCAAGCTGAATAAGGTGGTTTTCCACCATATAACCCAACTTATCTAAGCCAAGATCATTTGCGTGAAAAGCAGTATTAAAGCCATCAATTTCCCACGTTTCTAAGCCGTCATAAGGACAAACTCGCATCGCTTCAATCGCCTGCCACGCCCCTAATTTCTCCAACAACGCAACGGAAGCCACACTAATTGCCGAAATTCGCACATCATAAGGTGCATTTGGATCAAATGTCGGCAACGGATTTTTCTCAATTAGAACAACCTTTAGCCCTAGCTTTGCCAGCCCTAATGCTGTCGCCGCCCCGACCATTCCACCACCCATTACAATCACATCTTGTTGAGTCATCGTCATTTTCCTCTCAAATTTGTTAGGCGGAAGTTTACTACAAGCGGTGAGATCTGCATTGATTTTTGCAAAATTTTTGTGACCCTCGTCGAAAAATGATTTTCTCTCACTTGTCTTTTTGTCATAAAAATTAACAATCTCGTGATTACTTCACTATATGAAGTTTGCTTGTTATTTTGTATTGAAAACATTACAATTATAGAAAATCAATTATGTACATTATTGAACAAACTGAAACCTTTAAATTATGGCTAAATGAACTCAAAGATCCTATTGCAAAAATTGCGATTATCCGTCGCTTAGAACGAGCAAAAAACGGACATTTTGGAGATCATAAGTCGCTAGGTGACGGCATTTATGAAATGCGATTGATGATAAACAAAGGCTACCGTATCTACTATGCAAGAAAAGGGGAAATCATCTATCTCATTATCAACGGTGGATACAAAGACAGCCAAGAGCAAGACATCGCCGTAGCAAAAAGATTCTGGCAACAATACCCACTTGAACAGGAATAAAATCAGATGAAAGATAAATCATTTAACGGACAAATATCAACGTTCGATGCTGCTGAGTATCTCAATAACGATGAACTTATCGCACTTTATCTATCGGAAGTGCTAAAAGACGGTGATGAAGCCGAATTCATTCAAGCGTTAAATACCATTGCCCGTGCAAAAGGAATGAATGAATTAGCCAAAAAAGCCAATATCGGTAGAGAAAGTTTATATCAAACACTTTCAAGCAAAAAGCCACGTTTTGAAACCATTGTGAAAATTCTTTCAGCGTTAAATATTGAGCTAGTGCCTAAGGTTAAAACTACCCAATAGCTTTTATCTTTTCACTATTTTTGTGACACTCGTCGAAAAACCACAATATTAAAATTGCGTTCCCTGTAACCATCTCACAATAATATGATTTCATCACATACATTGACTTCATTATTTGAAGTCATAAAATAGGGAAATCAAATGCGAAAGAAACATCAGCAAACACTTTATGCTATTTTCGCAACACCAACATCATCTAATATCAAATGGAAAGAGATAGAATCTCTGATTGAAGGGTTAGGTGGTGAGATTATTCAAGGTGAAGGCTCTAGAGTACGATTTAAACTAAACAATAGCATTGCTCGTTTTCATCGTCCACACCCATCACACAGATAAGGGTGCTATCGCAAACTTGCGTGAATGGCTTACTAAAATAGGAATTACTCCAAATGGCAACAAAACAACAACCTAATATTATCTATATTGATCATTATCCTGCTATTGTCAGCTATATACCTGAATTGAAGATGTTTCGTGGGAAATTTCTCAATACGACGGGATATTGTGATTTCATTGCCGATAGCGTAGTTGGTTTATATCAAGAAGGAAAAATCTCTCTAGATGAATATCTAGCAGACTGCCGTGAAAACGGTATTGTTGCATTTGAGCAAGAAAAGCAAAAAACCTTTACATTACGCTATGATGAAACCCTATCAGAACTTGTTACTCAACAGGCTAAAGCACGTGGAATTTCAATTAATCACTTGATCATTGAAGCTATTGAGCAACATTTAGCACAACGACTTTAACTATTTTTGTGACACTCGTCGAAAAACCAACATTTTTTGCTATTCAAAAACAAACATACTTTTTACGCTAATACAAAAAAGGAAAAAGTATGTCTTTAGCGATTATTTACAGTCGAGCATCTATCGGTGTTGAAGCCCCATTAGTAACCATTGAAGTGCACATCAGTGGCGGAAGCCCTGGACTTACCCTAGTTGGATTGCCCGAAAAAAGCGTCAAAGAAGCACAGGATAGGGTGCGAAGTGCCTTGATGAATGCCAATTTTGATTACCCAGCCCGACGCATTACCATCAACCTTGCCCCAGCCGATCTCCCCAAAGAAGGCGGACGTTTTGATTTACCCATTGCCATCGGGATTTTGGCTGCATCGGGGCAGATTGATAGCGATAAACTCAAACGGATTGAACTGCTTGGCGAGCTGTCTTTGACGGGGCATTTGCGTGGGGTTCACGGTGCTATTCCTGCGGTGTTGGCAGCAAGTAAAGCGAAACGGGAAATCATCGTGCCACAACAAAACGCCAATGAAGTTTCCTTGGTTTCCAATACCCAAACCTATTGTGCTTCAACCTTGTTGCAGGTTGTCAATTTTCTCAACAATCGAGATCAACTGCCTATTGCTCAGCAGCTTTCGCAAAATATTGCCGAAAACAGACCGCTTGTCAGCCGTGATTTAACCGATATTATCGGGCAACAACACGCCAAACGGGCATTGATTATTGCCGCCAGCGGTCAGCATAATCTGTTGTTTTTAGGTCCACCTGGTACAGGCAAAACAATGCTTGCTAGTCGCCTTGCCGATCTGCTGCCTGAAATGGAAGATGATGAAGCAATTGAAACAGCATCTGTCACCAGTCTTGTACAAAATGAACTCAACTTTCAGAACTGGAAAAAACGCCCGTTTCGTTCCCCACATCACAGTGCATCAATGGTTGCGTTGGTTGGGGGCGGTTCGATCCCGAAACCAGGGGAAATTTCACTGGCACACAACGGTGTGCTGTTTTTAGACGAATTGCCTGAATTTGAACGGAAAGTGTTAGATGCATTACGCCAGCCGTTGGAGTCGGGAGAAATCATTATTTCCAGAGCCAATGCCAAGGTGCAGTTTCCTGCTTGTTTTCAACTGATTGCCGCAATGAACCCAAGCCCGACAGGGCATTATCAAGGAACGCACAATCGAACGTCACCACAACAGTTAATGCGTTATCTCAACCGTTTATCAGGGCCTTTTCTCGACCGCTTCGATCTCTCGATTGAAGTGCCGTTACTGCCACAAGGTGCATTGCAAAATAACACCGATCAACGTGGCGAAACTACCGAACAGGCTCGCAAGCGGGTACTTGAAGCAAGACATTTGCAATTTAACCGTCGGGGGAAAATCAATGCTCAACTGACGACCAAAGAGATTGAACAAGATTGCAAACTGACTGATCGAGATGCGTTATTTTTAGAAAATGCCTTAACGAAATTAGGTTTGTCAGTGCGAGCTTATCACCGTATTCTCAAAGTTTCTCGCACCATTGCTGACTTGGCTGGAGAAGCCCAAATCCAACAGCCCCATCTGGCTGAAGCTTTGGGCTATCGGGCAATGGATCGTTTGTTACAAAGGTTACAAGGGGAAAGTTAGTTCTCAAAAACCTCTAACACCAACTTACTCAAACAGTCCAACAACATCAACTCTTGATTGACCGCATTGACTTCGCGTAAATCCCGTTGGGTTTGTTGAATAATTTGATGCCCTTTCAGTAAACCTTGAGCAGTCAGCTGTTGGCTAAAAGGCAGAATACCGTTTTGCAGATCAGGATTGAGCCAACCTGTTGCGATTTGCATTTTGGCTTTCAGGGCATCGCTGAAAAACGAACCCAGCCATTCAAGCTGTTGTTGCACTTGCTCAGGCTCTTTATCGAAGGCAGAAAAGAGCAAGAAAACATCTCGGCTTTTGTAAAAACGCCAAAAGGTCTGCAAAAAGGTTTTACGGCTTGGCAAGCGGTCAGTTTCAAGGAACGTTTTGCAAAGCAATGGGCGGTTGTGGCATAAACGAAGTGCGGTATCAATCTCACTTGACTGTGCTGTCGGGCATTCCGTCTGTAACCATTCAAATGTTTGTGACGGCTCAGGCGTATGAATTAACCACGTCTGGCAACGGCTTTGAATGGTGGCAAGCATTGTGGCTTGCAAAGGGGCCTCTAATAAGAAATAAACATTTTGGTTCGGCTCTTCAAGGGTTTTCAGCAACGCATTTGCCGCTGCTTCCGTTAAACGTTCCGCTCCAGCCAGATAAACTACGGCATTTCCGCCTTGTTGAGCAAACTGTTGTAATTTGGCAGTGATTTCTCGCACTTGATCGATCCCAATATCTTTATCATCAATCGGGGCTAACAGGTGAAAATCAGGGTGATTGCCGCTCTGCCATAACAAACAGCTTTTGCATTGTCCGCAAGGTTGGCTCTGTTGTGGTGAATGACAAAGCAACCAATGGGAAAAATGACGAATAAGTTGCTCTGTACCTAGCCCACTGTCTGTTTTAAACAATAAGGCGTGATGTCCCCGACCTTGTAGGAAGGTCGAAGTGATTTGGTGGTGGGGTTGTTGATGCCAAGGATAAAGGTTCATATTCATTCAACAAATTACCAGCTAATATTAGGCTTTCGTTGTTGAGCAACACAATCTTTGAGATAAAGATTGATTAATGTCTGATAAGGCAAATTAACCTCATCGGATAATTTTTTAAAATAATCTATCGTTTCATCTTCGATACGAATTGTGACAACTTTTTTTGATTTCAACGTTGTCGCATATGGGTTTTTGATACCGTTAGAAAAATCATACTCTTCTCTCATTGTTGCCTCCCATATTGTATAGTTTCTTGTTTTGTAGCTTTTCTTGCCGAGATAATTCTAAGATTGTTGTCTCGTTCACAATGAACAACGACGAGAATATTACTCCGTTCACTGCGTCCCAATAATAAAAAACGCTCTTCATAAAATGAATGATCAGGATCTGCAATAAGAATAGCGTGATCGTCATAAAATACGGTTATTGCTTCATCAAAGGTAATTCCGTGCTTTTTTTCATTAATCTCCGCTTTCTTTTTATCCCATTCAAAACCTTCAATAGAAAACATTAATATGCTCCTTCGTAAATATATTATATTTACGCATTCAAAACAATCTTCAGATTATTTCTCAGATGTTAAAAATATTTCAACCGCTTGTTGAATGTCCGCCGACACCTGTTCTATCGCAGGTTCAGCGTTAATGAGCACCGCTTTCGGATTGTCTTTGACTAAGGATACATAACGCTCACGGGTACGGTGAAAAAAGTCGATATCGAGTTGCTCAATACGATCTAACGCTCCACGCCCTCTTGCTCGCTCTAAACCCATCGATGGCTCAATATCAAGGTAGATCGTAAAATCAGGCTCAAAATCACCTAAAATCACCGAACCTACCTTATCCACTAATTCCGACAATCCCCGTCCACCGCCTTGATAGGCTTGGCTTGACATATTGTGGCGATCGCCAACAACCCATTTGCCTGAAGCTAAAGCGGGCTCAATCACCGTTTCGACTAACTGTGTACGAGCCGCATAAATCATCAATACTTCCGCTTTGTCGGTTGTATGCTCGCCGTCTTCTCCTTCTTTCCATAGATTGCGAAGTGCTTCGGCAATTGGAGTTCCGCCTGGTTCACGAGTGGTAATAAATTCAATACCGTGAGCCGCTAAGGTTTCGCTCACAACACGTTGTGCATTGCTTTTGCCAGCCCCTTCTAATCCTTCAATAACAATAAATTTTCCACGCATTATTTGTTCTCACTCTTTTTATTTCGCTCAATTTGGATCCATTCTCGTACCGCTTTATTATGCTCATCTAAGGTACGACTAAATTTATGTCCGCCCGAACCGTCCGCCACAAAATAGAAATAAGGCGTACTGTCAGGCTGTGCCGTCGCCTTAATTGACGCTTCGCTCGGCATTGCAATCGGTGTCGGCGGTAAACCATCAATCACATAAGTATTATAAGGCGTAGGTTCAAGCAGATCTTTCTTACGGATATTGCCATCATATTTATCGCCCATACCGTAAATGACCGTTGGATCGGTCTGCAATTTCCAGCCATTTTTCAAGCGATTGATAAACACCGATGCCACTTGCGGACGCTCATTTGCCACACCTGTTTCTTTTTCGACAATTGAAGCCAAAATCAGCATTTCATAAGGCGTTTTAAGCGGTAGGTTTTCTGCCCTATTTTGCCAAGCTTGTGCCAACGCCTTTTGCTGTTTTTGATAGGCACGTTTAAGCACATCAATATCTTTGGAATAAGGCACATAGCTATAAGTATCAGGGGCAAGCCAACCTTCCAGTTTATCTTGAGCGATCCCCAATAATCGAGCTATATCGGCTTCCGTTTTATCCGTCAAGGTTTGTTCCAAATAACGAGCCTTTGCCAACTGCTCACGCCACGTTTTAAAGGTTTTTCCTTCAATAAATTGCACATTTAGCTGCACTTCTTTGCCACTGTTGAAATGTTGCAACAACGCTTTCACCGTAGTGATATTCTCTAAAGCATAAACCCCAGCCTTAAAATTACTGAGTTCAGGGTGAAGACGAATCAAGTAGGGTAATAAATCCACATCATCATGGCTAATAATGCCTTGTTCATCCAACTGACTTGCTAGTTTTTGGCTTGATGTACCTTTTTCCAACACAAACAGTTGCTCAGGTTTAACGGTTAATTTATGTTCTGCTAACTGATTGAGTTTTTGGTAAACATAAACGCCACCACCTAGGGCAACCGCAGATAAAAGCCCGAGAGAAATAAGAATTTTTTTTAACATGGTTAGGAATATCGATCAAAAGAAAAACGAAACGAACCTTACTATAAGGGATAGTAAAAAGCTATGACAAGCGGTAAGATTTTTTTAAATTTTTACAAAATTGGAAGTGTAAATGGTGGGTCGTGAAGGATTCGAACCTTCGACCAACGGATTAAAAGTCCGCTGCTCTACCGACTGAGCTAACGACCCATTTGGGAGTTGAATTCTAAAGTGGTGGGTCGTGAAGGATTCGAACCTTCGACCAACGGATTAAAAGTCCGCTGCTCTACCGACTGAGCTAACGACCCTTTAGAAAGGTACGCTGATTAAGTGGTGGGTCGTGAAGGATTCGAACCTTCGACCAACGGATTAAAAGTCCGCTGCTCTACCGACTGAGCTAACGACCCATAACCTTGCGTAACGAGGGCGTATCATACGGATTTTACGTTTGAGATCAACCCTTTTTTTATATTTTTAACTTATTTGCATAGTTTACAAGCAAAAAGTATAACAAACGGTAAGATTTTGCAAAAAATTTACCAGATCTTACCGCTTATCTCTGTGAGAAAAATTACGCTTTCGCTTTTTCAGCTGCTTTCACGATCACTGCAAATGCAGGCGCTTTAAGTGACGCACCGCCCACTAACGCACCATCAATGTCTGGCTGAGTAAATAATTCTGCTGCATTCGCATCATTGACTGAACCGCCGTATTGAATGATCACTTGATCTGCCACTGCTTGTGACTGTTTTGCAATGTGACTACGAATGAAAGCGTGAACTGCTTGCGCTTGTGCTGGGGTTGCAGATTTACCTGTACCGATTGCCCAAACTGGTTCATAAGCAATTACTGCACCATTGAATGCTTCTGCACCTAAAGTATTTAATACTGCATCTAATTGACGGGCACATACTGCTTCGGTTTGACCAGCTTCGTTTTCTGCTTCAGTTTCACCAATACATAACACTGGCACTAAACCTGTTTCTTTTAATGCTGCAAATTTTTTCGCAATAAATTCATCGCTCTCTTTGTGGTAAGTACGACGCTCAGAGTGACCGATAATGATATATTTCGCACCGAAATCTTTTAACATTGCTGTTGAAATATCCCCTGTAAATGCACCTTGTACATTCACATCAACGTTTTGAGCGCCTAATGCAATGAGTTTATTCGTGGTGCATTCACAGCCACAGCTCGCTAATGCCGCTTCTGCTTCTGCCAAATACATTACTGGCGGTGCGATTGCGACATCACAACCTATAACACCATCAAGTTCTCTTTTTAAACTTTCCACTAATTCTTTAGTGAATGCTTTGCTACCGTTTAATTTCCAGTTACCCATTACTAACGGACGACGTGCCATTTTGTTTCTCCTATTGAGTGAAATGTAAAATAAAAACGTGCGAACTATACCAAATTTCACAGAAAATTTATTGTTTTTCCGCAAGATTTCAGCTCAATATTTAAAAATAACTGTTAAAATAGCCATTAAGTAACGATAAGGCACTTTCTCGTGCCTTTTTTAATAGGAAAAACAATGCAATTAGCGTATTTATTCGGCAAACCGACCCAAGCGGGTCGATTGAAAGTAGAATTTGCCGATTTTATTGTCAAAGAAGAACTTGGCTATGATTTGTCAGGCGATGGGGAATTTGTGGCGGTAAAAATTCGTAAAACCGATGCAAATACCTTGTTTGTGGGCGAAAAGTTGGCAGAATTTGTTGGTATTTCTGCTAAAAATATGAGTTATGCTGGGTTAAAAGATCGCCACGCAGTCACAGAACAATGGTTCTGTTTACATTTAGCAGGCAAAGAAACGCCTGCTTTTGCACAGTTTCAACTCGATGGCGTAGAAATCATTGAAGTCACTCGCCATAACCGCAAAATTCGGGTGGGAAGTTTGGCTGGCAATCATTTTGAGCTATTGCTAAGAGATGTAAAAGAGAGCGATGATCTCACCGCTCGTTTGCAACAAATACAAGCGGTCGGATTTCCGAATTATTTTACCGAACAGCGTTTTGGTCGAGACGGGCATAATTTAACCCAAGCACAGCGTTGGGCGAAAGGCGAAATTTCAGTTAAAGATCGCAAAAAACGCAGTTTTTATCTTTCTGCCGCTCGTAGTGAAATTTTCAATCTTGTGGTGTCGAACCGTATTGAACTCGGTTTAACCCAGCAAGTGTTGGAAAATGATTTAATGCAACTGGCAGGTTCAAACAGCTGGTTTGTAGCGAAAGCGGAAGAACTTGCGGCACTTAACAAGCGGTTGGAATTGCAAGATATTTTACTTACTGCACCGCTTGTCGGCGAAAACTCTGCCACACAAATAGTGTCTGATTATGAGCAAAAAATTGTAGTGGAACATCAAGATCTACTGGCATTAATGGCAAAAGAACGAATGAACTCAGCTCGCCGTGCGATGTTCTGTAAACCACAACACTTTGAATGGCTATTTGAAGAGGAAGGTTTACGGTTGAAATTCTTTTTAGATGCTGGCAGTTATGCTACGGCGTTGGTGAGAGAATTAGTACAGCTCGAAGAATAACTAAACTTTCCCCCTTTGAAAAAGGGGGATTTAAAGATCCAGATATTTTACCGTACTATTTAAAATCCCCCCTAGCCCCCCTTTTTCAAAGGGGGGAATTACAACTATAAGGAAATAAATCACAATGAATATACTATTAAGCAATGACGATGGCTTTCACGCCCACGGTATTCAATTTTTAGCGAAAGCATTAAGAGAAGTAGGACATAAAGTAACCATTGTTGCTCCTGATCGCAATCGCAGTGCGGCATCAAGCTGTTTAACACTGGTTGATCCGCTTCGTGTGCATAAATTTGAGAATGGTGATTATACGGTGATTGCAGGTACGCCTGCCGATTGTGTTCATCTTGCGTTAAATGGTTTACTTGATGAGCCGTTTGACTTGGTGGTATCAGGGATTAATCACGGGGCAAATTTAGGTGATGATGTGGTCTATTCGGGAACCGTTGCTGCGGCTCTTGAAGGTCGTCACTTACCGTTGCCATCAGTGGCGGTGTCTTTAGTGGGTTCTCACGGTTCAACCTATTTAACAGGCAAATGCCATTTCGATACGGCTGCACAAGTGGTGGTTGAACTATTGCCGAAAATCACGGCAAATCTTATTCCTGCAAATCAAGTGTTGAATGTGAATGTGCCAAATGTTCCTTATCGCGAGTTGCAAGGTATTCAAATTACTCGGTTAGGCGATCGTTCTCCTGCGGCTGAGATTATTAAGCAACAAGATCCGCGTGGGGCAAATGTGTATTGGATTGGGGCAAGTGGCAAGCCAACCGATGAAAGCGAGGGTACCGATTTTTATGCAATCAACCATAACTTTGTGTCTATCACCCCTATTCAACCAGATATGACTGCACATTTGTCGATTTCACGTTTAAATGAGGCTTTTTAAATGAAACTTTTTGGAACAATTTATGATAAAACGATGGAATGGTCAAAACACCGCTTTGCTGCAGGTTGGTTGAGCTTTGTGAGTTTTATTGAAGCGATTTTCTTCCCTATTCCGCCTGATGTAATGCTTATTCCTATGTCAATGAGTAAGCCACAGATGGCGACACGTTATGTGATTTACGCCACCGTTTCTTCTATTATTGGGGGAATTATTGGTTATTGTGTTGGCTATTTTGCGTCAGATTGGGTACAAGAAGTGGTTGCTAACTGGGGAATGCAGGCAAATTTTGATCGTGCAATGAGCTGGTTTGAAATTTGGGGAATTATGATTATTTTCCTCGCCGCTGGTTTTTCACCTGTGCCATTTAAGGTATTTACCCTTTGTGCAGGTGTATTGCAGATGTCTTTTTTACCCTTTATTTTGACCGCTTCAATTTCTCGTTTTATTCGTTTTCTACTTGTGGCAAAATTATCTGCGTGGGGCGGTGAGAAATACGCCGATAAGATCCGTCGTTCAATAGAATTAATTGGTTGGGGAACAGTGTCTATTGCCGTTGCTGCCTATGTTATTTATACCTTATTAAAATAAGAGGCTATTATGAAAAAATCGTTTCTTTTACTTCCGCTTGCAGCAGTAGTGTTAGCTGCGTGTTCATCAGATACATCGTCAGAAACCTCGCCTAATGTTGAAGTGACAGAGGTTGGATCTGCGTGGCAAACCGAAGTTCAACAAGTGGGTATGCCAAGCTCAATGACACAGCCAACTTATCAGCCTCAACCAACTTATACTCCGCCACCAGCACCGCAGCCGACCTATCAGCCTGCACCACAACCGACTTATAACCAACCAAGCAATGTTCAAACGAACTACGGCGGTCAAAGTGAAGTGGTCGGAAGTTGTAATGTGGTAAGAGATGGAAGTAATGCTCCGATTTATAGTCAAATCCAGAAAGGTTGCTATACAGACAGCACTTATACCGTTGGCAAACACGATACGCTCTTTTTAGTAGCTTATTTGACAGGGCAAACACCTAACCAAATTGCTGCTTTAAATAATTTGAGTACAGCAACGCCATTGAAAGTAGGTCAAGTACTTAGAGTAAAATAGTTTTATTTGTAATGACATTTGAATGGACGCAGGGGTTGCGTCCATTACGATATTGAGCAGACGCTGTAGCGTTTTAGACTTTTTTAAACGCCCTTTGGCGTTTTCGTTTTCTTTGAAGGATAATTGAATGAAAAAATCGTTTTTCTTATTACCGCTTGCAGCATTAGTTTTGACTGCCTGCGGCTCAAATACGCCTGCACCTGTGGTAAATGCGGAAGGTTCTGATTTATCACCTGGCGTAATGCAACCTATTGGTATGGGGGCAAACAATACTAATTACGGCTGGCAGACAGATGTGCAAAGCACTTCTATGCCAAGCACGATGACACAACCAACTTATACACCACCGCCAGTGCCTCAGCCTGTGTATCAAGCTCCGCAGCCAACTTATCAAGCACCTCAACCCGTGCCTCAAGTTGTTCCTCAGCCGATAACAAAGCCGACAGCTAAAACAACACCCGTAGCGAAAAAGCCTGTATCACAAGATTTTACTATTCCTCGTGATGCCAACAATGCACCTATTTATAGTCAAATTGATAAAGGCTTCTATAATGGCGACAGCTACACTGTCCGCAAAGGCGATACGATGTTCCTCATCGCATACATTGCAGGTAAAGATGTTAAGGAAGTCGCTGCTTTGAACAATATGAGCGAGCCTTATCAACTTCGTGTAGGGCAGGTTTTAAAATTGGGTAATACTCAACCTGTTGAATCAAAACAACAAACTGTTCAGTCACCAAAACCTGTACCAATACCAGTAGAACCTGTAGTAACTTATACTCAAGCACCGAACGGCACTGCTTATGGCTCAGATGGTACAATGACTGGTCCTGTGAAAGCGAGTGTAGGCACTGTTCCACCTGCTCAAACTTCTACAACCCCAAGAGTAACCGCAACTGCGGCTAACAATACCCCGAACTACAGCTCAACATCTGTACCAGCAGTGGCATCGTCAATTCGCTGGCAGTGGCCGACGCAAGGGCGTGTAATTTCTGGTTTCTCTGCATCTGAAGGGGGCAATAAAGGTTTAGATATTGCAGGAACGAAAGGGCAACCAGTAAAAGCGGCTGCGGCAGGTCGAGTAGTTTATGCAGGTAACGCACTACAAGGTTACGGCAACTTAATTATCATCAAACATAATGATGACTTCTTGAGTGCCTATGCTCACAACGACAGTATCAAAGTGGAAGAACAAGATAATGTTAAGGCTGGTGAAACCATTGCGACTTTAGGTAGCACAGGGACAAACAGCAACAAACTGCATTTCGAGATCCGCTATCAAGGTAAGTCGGTAGATCCTGCTCGCTACTTGCCAAGACAGTAATTATGATAATTTGATATTTAGTAGATAAAGAAAAAATTACTTTGGGAAAGGCGCAATGTTAGCGCCTATTCAATTTTAGGTCTATGATGATCAAGATATAACTTATTCGTAACTATCCTTACTACAAATAATTTTAATTATAAGAATATCTATAATGATTTAAACGGATATCCCCCAAAGGCTTTTGCAATCCCCACCACCACATTTGTCGCCTGTTCCATTACATCAACAGAAATAAACTCGAAACGTCCGTGGAAGTTTTCGCCGCCTGTAAAAATATTTGGCGTTGGTAAGCCCATATATGATAGGCGTGAGCCGTCAGTACCGCCACGAATTGGCTCTAGGTTTGGCGTAATACCCTGTGCTTTCATCACATTTTCAGCAATATCCACCAGATAGCGATAATCTTTGACTACTTCGTACATATTGCGATATTGCTCGACAATCTCTACTTTACCGCACTGTTCGCCATATTTTTGTTGCATTTGTGCCATTGTAGCGGTGAGATAAGTGCCGAATTTTGCTAATTCTTCACGCTCAAAACTGCGTAAAATATAGTGGATTTTACATTCGCTTAAATCGCCTTCAATGTCGTGCAACATAATAAAGCCTTCACGCCCTTCGCTGGTTGCAGGGGTTAAATGTGGCGGTAGGCTGTTTTGGAACTCACAAGCTCGCTCTAAGGCATTGATCATCTTGCCTTTGGCTGTGCCTGGGTGAACACTGCGTCCGTAGAACGTAACAGTTGCCGCATCGGCATTAAAGTTTTCGTACTGTAATTCCCCAAGCGGTCCGCCGTCTAAGGTATAGGCAACATCTGCCCCAAAGGCTTTGACATCAAAATGATCCGCTCCACGCCCGATTTCTTCGTCGGTAGTAAAACCGATACGGATCTTACCGTGTTTGATTTCAGGGTGTGCTAACAAGTATTCTACCGCTGACAGAATAATCGCAATCCCAGATTTATCATCTGCACCAAGCAAAGTTGTGCCGTCGGTGGTCACGAGCGTATGTCCGACTAAGCCGTTTAGGTTCGGGAAATCCTGTGGCGATAGCGTATGCCCACTGCCTTTTAGCAAAATATCACCGCCTTGATACCGCTCAATAACCTGTGGCTTCACATTCTCGCCGTTGAAATCAGGAGCGGTATCAACGTGAGCCAGTAAACCGAGTACGGGAATGGCTTTGTCGCTATTGGCAGGCAATGTTGCAAACACATAGCCGTTAGGATCAACGGAAATCTCGGTTAATCCCATCGTTTCCATTTCGGTTTTGAGTAGATGAAGTAAATCCCACTGTTGCGGTGAGCTAGGGACAGTTTGGCTTTTCGGATCTGATGTGGTGTGGATTTGAACGTAACGCAATAGGCGTTCAAAAAGTTTTTTCTTAAGTAGAAACAAAAATGACCTCCCTTATACAATGACAGTAATATATTAAAATTTTTATGTCACGAAATTTTAACTCAACCACAGATAAACTTAAGCTAATTTTTAAGAAAATGACTATTTATTTTCCCCTTCAAATCCGCCACTTTCTGTGAACGATAAATCGCATTGATTGCGTGGATTAAAGCTCTTGCTGAAGATTCCACAATATCTGTCGCTAAACCAACCCCATGGAAACGGCGACCTTGATATTCTACGACAATATCAACCTGTCCTAATGCTTCAGCACCTTCGCCTTTAGCGGTTAAGTTATAGTTGAGCATTTTAATTTCCATACCTGTAATCGCTAAAATAGCATTATAAACCGCATCAACAGGACCGTTACCGCCTTGTGAAACTTGGCTTACACGTTTAGCATCTAACTCAACTTGCACAAAGGCTGAAGCTGGCAAACCACTAATAATTTGTGTGGTAAATACATCAAGGGCTAAACGATCTTCATCGCCTTGTTGCATATCAATAAATGCAAGTGCTTCCAAATCATAATCAAAAACTTGACCTTTTTTATCTGCCAGTTTTAAGAAGGTCTCATAAAGTTTGTCTAAATCGTAATCGCTTTCTTGATAGCCCATCTCTTCCATATGGTTTTTCACGGCGGCACGACCAGAACGAGCGGTCAGATTGAGCTTCTCTTTTTTCAATCCGATAGTTTCAGGCGACATAATCTCATAGGTATTTTTATTTTTAACCATACCGTCTTGGTGGATACCCGATGAGTGAGCAAATGCATTTGACCCTACGATCGCTTTATTCGGTTGAATTGGCATATTACAAAGTTGGCTGACCATTTGGCTGACACGGTGAATTTCTTGAGTATTGATACGAGTATCTAAGCCGTTAAATAAGGCTTGGCGGGTTTTAATTGCCATTACTACTTCTTCAAGTGCTGTGTTACCTGCACGTTCACCGATACCGTTGATGGTACACTCAATCTGTCTTGCACCGTTTTGAATTGCGGTTAATGAGTTTGCAGTTGCCATTCCTAAATCGTTATGGCAATGGACAGAAATCACCGCTTTATCCACATTTGGTACACGGTTCATCACATTAGCAATGATGTTTCCGTATTCCATTGGTAAGCAGTAACCTACGGTATCAGGAATATTGACTGTGGTTGCCCCTGCTTTGATCGCAGCTTCAACAATACGGCAGATATTATCTACCCCTGTGCGTCCTGCATCCTCGCAAGAAAATTCTACATCATCGGTATAGCTTCTTGCTCGTTTTACAGCGTGAACTGCCATATCTAATACATCGTCAAAGGTTTTACGAAGTTTAGACTCAACGTGCAAAGCGGAAGTTGCTATAAATGTATGAATACGAAATGCTTCAGCAACCTTTAAGGCTTCTGCTGCGACATCAATATCTTTATCAACCGCACGAGATAAAGCACATACTCGACTATTTTTAATATGGCGAGCAATGGTTTGAACAGATTCAAAATCGCCAGCAGATGACACAGGGAAACCAACTTCCATTACATCTACCCCTAAACGTTCAAGAGCAAGTGCGATTTGCAATTTTTCTTTTACCGTTAAACTTGCTTTTAATGATTGTTCGCCATCACGTAAAGTGGTATCAAAAATAATAATGTTGTTGCTCATATAAAGTACCTCTTAAAATGTATTCGATAAAAAAAAGCCCACATTTTGACGTGCGGGCTAAGTGTGGGTAGTGAACTTTTCTCTAACCGAGCCTTATCCTCGCACAGAATGCGTGAATCCCAGCAGGTTAAGAGTTAAAAGTTTTACCATAGTTGTGTGTTTATGTTTGCATTGTTATTCAGAAATTGAACATATATTAACTTCAAATGGAGTAATGTCAATAGCATTTTATACTTAGCGCAAACGTTTTCTGTGTATTTTTAGGTAATTAAAATAGTTAAATATGCTAAAAAATTTAGACTAACTAGTGATTAATATAAACCCCTGTAATGTATAACGCATAAATATCATTTTTTTTCAGCAAAAAATGATGTTTAGTATTTTTTATATTATTTTGCTATTTTTTAACCGTAGCTTAATCACAAACAAAAAATGTATGCTTTCTTTTGCGATGATAAAATAAATTTGTTAGGCTTAACTACCATTTCAAAATGATAAAGGAATTTCTATGGCCTTACCTTTTCGTGCAATTATTTCTGATCTTGATGGCACATTACTTAATGCAAATCACCGCATTGGCGATTTTACTATCGAAACATTACGCAAACTTTCACAACGTGGTGTCGATATTTTTCTAGCTACAGGCAGAAATTACCCTGATGTTAAACATATTATTAGTAAAGTTGGCGTGAGTGATGCAATGCTAGTTACATCTAATGGAGCAAGAGGAAATAACCTTTCTGGCGAATTGCTTTATCAAAATCATATTCCTGAAGAGATTGCTTTTAAGATAATGAGCGAAACACCCTTTGATCCTAAGCGAGTCTTCATTAATAGCTATCAAGGTGATGGATGGTTCATTAATATTGAAATCGAACAATTACGAAAATATCACCAAGACTCTGGCTTTATGTATCAAGTGGTAGATTTTCAGCAACATCACGGTAAAAAAACTGAAAAAGTGTTCTTTATTGGAAAAACGCCTGAAGACTTGTTACCTGTCGAGCAATTTGTGCGACATCATTATGGTGATTTACTACAAATTACTTATTCTACCCCTCAATGCCTTGAAATGATGAATAAAGGCGTTTGTAAAGCAAATACACTTGCAGACTTAGTCAAGTTACGAGGCTATACCTTGAAAGATTGTATTGCTTTTGGCGATGGAATGAATGATATTGAAATGCTATCCCAAGCAGGAAAAGGCTGTCTAATGGGTAATGCAGATCCTCGTTTAAAACAGGCTTTACCAAATAATGAGCAAATTGGTGAAAATAAAGATGAGGCAGTAGCTCAATATCTTAGACAATTATTTCAGCTAGATAAAATATGTAATTCAAGAGCGTGGAATTGAACAAATCTTATTTTGTAAAATTAGAGCATCATTTACATTTTCGTTATAAGCATATGCAGTTCGCTTTGAAACGTTTGGAAAGTTGGCGGCAAATAGTGTTTCTATTGTTACGCTATTAAGTACAGTAACTATCTCGTCCGTATTATTTGGCTTAGTCAGTGCAGATAAACCAGCATTGTTTAGAACGGCAATGGAAATTCACGATAAAATTCGAGAGATGAGAGAAATTAATCAATGGTTTAAAGAAGATATGGCGAAAAAATTAGTGATGTAAACAAATGAGTATGCCTAAATTGAATATGGTGAAACCAATTTGGTCATTGAAAAATTAGAACAAAGACAGAGTAAAATTTATTCTTCGTAAAATGCAAAATTTATCTCACCGCTTATAAACCAAGATCTTGGTTTTCAAATGATTTGACTCGTGCAAAAAGCAGAGTACCATTTCATTATCTTATTATTTAAAGGATTTCCCTGTGCAATTTTTTTCAATTATGCGTATTGTTGGCATTTTGGTGATGTGTTTTTCTTTCACGATGCTTGTGCCAGCGTTTGTGGCGTTGATTTATGATGACGGCGGTGGTCGTGCGTTTTTGGAGGCCTTTGTGCTGAATTTCAGTGTCGGTACGGCTTTGTGGTGGTTTTGTCGAAAATATAAGCAAGAGCTACGTTCCCGTGAAGGTTTTCTAATCGTGGTGCTGTTTTGGGTGGTGCTAGGGTCGCTGGGGGCTGTGCCATTTATTCTGTTGGAAAACCCTGATTTGAATTTCTCTGAGTCTATTTTTGAGTCTTTTTCAGGTTTAACAACAACAGGGGCAACAGTAATTACAGGGCTAGATCAGCTGCCAAAAGCGATTTTATTTTATCGTCAGTTCCTACAATGGCTCGGCGGAATGGGGATCATCGTGCTTGCGGTAGCCATTATTCCGTTATTAGGCATTGGGGGAATGCAGTTATACCGTGCGGAAATGCCTGGCCCGTTGAAAGAACAGAAAATGCGTCCACGGATTGCAGAAACGGCAAAAGCATTGTGGCTGATTTATCTCTCTTTGACGGTGCTGTGTGCTGTTGCTTACTGGTTGGCAGGTATGAACGGTTTTGATGCAATTTCCCATAGTTTTGCCACGGTGGCAATTGGCGGATTTTCAACCCACGATGCAAGTATCGGCTACTTTAACAGTCCAACGATTGATTTGATTACAGTGCTGTTCTTATTGATCTCTTCCTGTAACTTTGCTCTGCATTTTGCGGTGTTTGATCAGTTTAATGATCGCTACAAAGGCAATAATAAGTCGAATTTTCTTGGTTTGTATTGGAAAGATTACGAATTCCACTTTTTTATTACGGTTCAGTTAGCGTTATTTGTGATCTGTTTTGGAGTGTTGCTGATTTATAACTATTTTGACGATCACTCTGTGACCTTTATTCAAGCCTTGTTCCAGTCGGTCTCTATTTCGACTACGGCAGGTTTTACTACCAATGATTTTAGCCAGTGGCCGTCTTTCTTGCCATTGTTATTAGTGCTTGCTTCATTTATTGGTGGCTGTGCAGGTTCAACGGGCGGCGGTTTGAAAATGTTCCGTGTGTTGTTGCTTTATTTGCAAGGAAAACGAGAAATCCACCGCTTTATTCACCCAAATGTTATTCAGCCGATCAAATTGGGTAAACACGTTTTATCAGAGCGGATTGTGGAAGGGGTATGGGCATTCTTTTCAGCCTATTTCTTTGTATTTGTGGTCTGTTGGCTGGCGACTATTGCTTGTGGTATGGAAACTTTCGATGCATTAAATGCGGTGATTGCCAGCCTAAATAACCTTGGACCAGCGTTAGGTACGGTCAGCAGTAACTTTACTCAAATTCCTGATAGTGCAAAATGGGTATTAACGTTTGCAATGGTTTGTGGGCGTTTGGAAGTGTTTACCTTGTTGGTTATTCTCAGCCCGAGCTTTTGGATAGATTAAGAGATTAGTAGTATCCTCCTTTATTAGATTTTATTTACTATTATACCCACTAAACAGAAGCGGTGAGAATATTGTATTTTTTACAACTTTCTCACCGCTTTCATATTACCTATTAAAGCGAATTCACAAAAATCACAATAATCAGTACAGGAATAACATAACGGACGTAGCTAAACCAAATGTTTGTGAATTTTTCACTGGTATTTAACTCTTTCTTCGCCTCATCTTTCAATACATAGCCGACGAAAATCGCACTACCTAATGCGGTTAAAACGAAGAGAATGTTACCGCTTATGTAGTCGAACGCATCAAAAATGCTCATACCTGCAATTTTGACATTGCTCCAAACGTTATCGCCAAGCACTGATGGGATATTACCCACAATGAAGATACCGAATAATGTCAAGGTGATCGCTTGTTTACGGCTCAGTTTAGTTTTTTCTTGCAATGCGGTAATCAAAACTTCATAGATGGTAATTGATGTAGTGAGTGCCGCAGTGATTAATAAACCAAAGAAGATAATCGCAAAGATTGTACCTGCCCACATATGTGAGAACACAATCGGTAAGCTTTGGAACACTAATGTTGGTCCTGAGTTCGGGGCAACATTAAAGGTAAAGAGTGATGGGAAAATCATAAAGCCAGCAGCAAGGGCAATTAAGGTATTAATAACCCCTGTAATTGTTGCGGTTTTGACTAGATTTTCTTGTTTAGACAAGTAGCTTGATAAGGTAATTAATACCCCAAAACCAAGACTGAGTGCGAAGAACACTTGTCCTAATACGAAGACAAAGAGCTTCGGTGTAATTTTTGAGAAATCTGGGATAAGGTAGAAACTGATACCTTCGGTCGCACCAGGTAAGGTGACATTACGAATAATCATAATGATTAAGAAGACAAAGAGTAGTGGCATCAGTAGTTTTACAGAACGCTCGATCCCCTCTTTAATACCTCTAATCAGGATAAAGTAGTTTACTGCAACAAAAACTCCCGTATAAAGAATAACTCTTAATGGATTGTTTTGAATGTTATCTTTAAAGTAGGCAGATGTGGTTTCAATTGTGACTGGCGAAGAGAGATCTAAGCCGCCTGTTGCTAAACTACCGATATAGGTGAGTACCCAACCGCCTAATACCATATAGTAGGCTAAGATACCGACAGAACCCAGTAGCCCCATATAGCCGAGAATTTTCCACGCAGAATGGATTTTTTTGCCATTCGCACTGCCACCGAAGGCATCAATGGAATTGACTTGCATACGACGACCGATCACATTTTCAACTAAAATCATCGGAATACCGATTACAATCATCGCAATACAGAAAAGGAAAACATAAGCACCACCGCCGTTTTCCCCTACAAGATAAGGGAAACGCCAAGTCGCACCGAAACCGACTGTTGCCCCTGCGACAGTTAAAATATAGGTTAATTGACTAGACCAAGACTGCCGTTCAGGTTTTGTATTTTCACTCATAGTACACCTCTTTTAAAAATAGCAGAGAGTAGGCTCAGTCAAGCTAACACAACCGCTAATTTGATATTGATTTAGGGAAAACCCTAAATGGTGGATAGGAGAGATCCCCCTGATTATTCAGGGGGAACGTTCTTGATCAATACAACACAGCTTGATATTAATTTAAGGGGCTGTCCTAGATAACTAACTTAAGCTGCCCTTAACTAATTGTTTTAAAATGGAAATTTGAGATTTTAAGTTACCGTGATTAAAACGCCATTCGCATTCCTTCAAATACAACTCAAAATGTGCTTTGGGAATACCGTTAAACTTGCGTAAATGATGTTTAGCTTGGTTCCAAAAATTCTCAATTCCGTTTATATGATTTTGTTTTTCTGCGAAATGAGTACTGTGATTGATACGAAAATGATTAAACTCACTCACATCAAGAACATCATAGCTTCGATAAAAATCGGTGTAAACAATGCTGTCAGGCTTCACCTTTTCTCGAATAATCGGTAAAAGTGTCGCAGATTGAATATTCGGTACAACGACGGTATACACCTTACCATCACACTTTAAAAGCCCGAATACAGCGGTTTTACCCACAGCTCCACGACCTCGTTTACCTTTGCGAGTGCCGCCAAAATAGCTTTCATCGGCTTCAATTTCACCTTCAAACATCTCCATATGTGGACTGTTTTGATAGATAAGCAATTGCAGACGATAGAAGTAATGGGCTGCTGTCGTTTTATTTACATTTACCAACTCAGCCGCTGTTCGAGCAGTGACACCTGCCACAAACAGCTCAATGAGTTTATTTTGTTTATGCTGACTTAGACGACTTTTTCTCATTTGGTTATTTTAACCTAAAATAGAGCTTTTAGTCGTTATCTAGGACAGCCCCTAAATTTATTGATTCCTAACGCCCCTAAAAACCCTACCGCTTGCAACAACACAATACAAGGTCCTGTGGCGACATCAAAATGGAAACTTAAAAACACGCCCCAGAAAGCACTATTTACCGCAGTAAAGATGGCGATCAGCAGCATTCGGTCAAAGCGTTTGGCAAGTGTGTAGCCTGTGATCCCTGGGGTAATCAACATTGCGACCACTAAAATCACGCCAACTACTTGCATTGCACTAATGATCACTAATGCCAATAAAACCAGTAAGCTGTAATGTAACACTTTGATATTAAAGCCAACGGTGCGAGTGTGGCTGGCATCGAAGCAGTATAGTAGGAAATCTCGGCGTTTCACTAAGATAACTAATAACACCACAAGAGAGATAGCTAGGGTTTGGTAAAATTCACTGTTGGTAATCCCAAGTAGGTCACCAAATAAGATGTGCATTAAATGTTGATCGGTTTCAACTTTGGCAAACATCACTAAGCCTAACGCAAACATTCCTGAAAAGACGATCCCCATTACCGTATCTTCTTTAATGCGACTATTTTCTTTGAGATAGCCCACGGCAACGGCACAAAAAATACCCGAAACAAAAGCCCCGATTGCTAATGGAATGGCAAGCAGATAGGCAATCACAATCCCTGGTAATACGGCGTGTGAGATGGCATCGCCCATTAGCGACCAACCTTTTAGCACTAAGTAGCAGGACAACACAGCACAGATTATGGCAACCACAATACCGATAACTAAGGCTTGTTGTATAAAAGGGAAAGCAAGCGGTTCAGCAAACCATTGATAGAGTGCGTCCATTATTCCCCCCCTTGACTAGCGGTCGGTTTGGCCGGATTTTTTGCAAATTTGCGTGAAACTAAACCATATTTAGGGGCAAAGAAGAACGCTAATAAAAACAGTAGGGTTTGTAGCGTGACAATAAATCCGCCTGTCGCACCATCAGCAAAATAGCTTAAATAAGCACCAAAAAATCCACTAAAACCGCCAAGTGAAATTGCGATAATCAATAATTTGCCGAATTTATCCGTTAATAAATACGCCGTTGCCCCTGGTGTAACAACCATTGCGATCACTAAAATTGCACCGACACTTTGTAATGCTGCAACGATACAAGCACTGAGTAGGCTAAAAAACAGCACTTTAAGTCGCATCGGCGAAATGCCTACGGCTTTGGCTTGAATTTCATCAAAAAAGACAAGTAATAAATCTTTCCAGTAAATCACTAGAAAAAAGAGTGACACCGATAAAATAATCACCACTTGTAGCATATCTTCATCGGCAATACCTAAGATATTGCCGAGAATGATGGATTGCACATTAACGGAGGTTGGATTGATTGAAATAATCAATAAACCTAAGGCAAAAAAGGTGGTAAAAATAAAGCCAATTACCGCATCTTCTCGTAATTTTGTGACGGATTTAACCGCTAAAATAGCAATAGTGGCAAGAAATCCCGAAAAGAAAGCCCCGACAGCATAAGGCAGGGACAAGGCATAAGCCAATGCAACACCAGGAACAACGGCGTGCGATAAGGCATCACCAATCAGCGACCAGCCTTTAAGCATTAAATAGGCAGATAAAAAAGCACAGACCGCCCCGATTGCACCGCTTACCACAATCGCTTTAAACATATAATCGTAGGAAAAAGGTTCTAGCAGTAACTCAAGCATTGATTATTCCTTATGTTCTCCGAGTAACTGCTGATAACGCAAGACACCGCCAAACACTCGCTCAAGATTTTCAGGGGTGAATGTTGTTTCAATTGTTCCTGTTGCTAACACCGTGCGATTAATCATTACCGCTTGATCGCAAAAACTTGGTACGGCGGCTAAATTATGGGTAGAAACTAGGATTAAGTGACCGCTATCCCGAAGCTGTTTGAGCAGATCGATTATCGCATTTTCGGTATTTACGTCCACGCCAGTGAAAGGTTCGTCAAGTAAGATAATTTTGCTCTCTTGAGCAAGCGAACGTGCCAAAAACACGCGTTTTTTCTGCCCCCCAGAAAGCTCGCCGATTTGACGATCAGCAAGGTGAGCAATATTGACCCGATCCATTGCTTCGGCAACTTTTTGCTTATCCACAGCAGAAGGGATACGCAGAAAATTCATATAGCCATAACGCCCCATCATTACTACATCATAAACCGATACAGGAAATTGCCAGTCCACTTCTTCACTTTGTGGCACATAAGCAACAAGATTGCGTTTTAAGGCTTGATTTACAGGCAGTCCGCATAGTTCAATCTTTCCTTTTGGCTGAACTAAGCCCATAATGCTTTTAAATAAGGTTGATTTGCCACTGCCGTTCACCCCAAGTAATGCACAGATTGTGCCACCGTCAAGGCGAAAAGTAACATCGTGAATTGCCGTGTGTCCGTTGCTATAACGAACGGTGACATCAGAAACAGAAAGAGAACTCAGGGGAATGTTCATATTTGTTAGGTAATCCTACATAATAATAACTATAACATATTGATTTAAATTAAATTTCCCTCTCCCATTTATGGGAGAGGGGGGAGAAAATCCGTAGGATTTTCGGAGGGAAAGGGCAAAATAGCCCTCTCTCTGCCTACGGATTCTGAACGAATCCTTCGGCTGTCTCTCTCCCGTAAACGGGAGAGAGGAATGATTTATTTCTCAAATCCAGCAACAATAGTACTTACAGTGACATTGAGTAAATCAATATAGGTTGGTACTTTGCCATCTTTGGTTGAGAGAGAGTCCACATATAACACACCGCCATAGCGTGCTTTACTCTCTTTTGCCACTTGTTTAGCTGGTTTATCTGAAATGGTACTTTCGCTAAATACCACTGGAATTTGATGTTTACGCACTTGGTCGATCACTTTGCGGATCTGTTTTGGCGTGCCTTGTTCATCTTGGTTAATCGCCCAAAGATATAACTCTCTGAAGCCATAATCTCTAGCAAGATAGCTAAACGCCCCTTCGCTCGTCACTAACCAACGTTGTGCTTCAGGCACTTTTGCCAAGCGCTCACGCAACGGCTGATCTAAGGCAACGATCTTATCGGCATAGGCTTTTGCATTCGCATTATAGGCTTCTGCATTTGCTGGATCGTATTTTACTAAGGCTTGACGAATATTCTCAATATAAATCAAGGCATTTTTCGTAGACATCCAAGCGTGTGGGTTTGGCTTATCTTTGTAAGGTCCTTCGTAGATTGAAATTGGCTCAATGCCTTCCGTTACCACAACCGCAGGCTTATCTTTCACCTGAGCAAAGAAACGCTCAAACCAACTTTCAAGGTTCATACCATTCCACAACACCAAATCCGCAGATTGTGCTTTCACAATATCCTGTGGCGTTGGTTGATAATCGTGGATTTCCGCACCTGGTTTGGTGATCGATTCGACCACCGCCTTATCCCCTGCGACATTTTGAGCAATGTCTTGAATCACAGTGAATGTGGTGACCACTTTAAACTGCTGGGCAGCAAGTGGATTACTGACAAAAAAGAGCATACCAAGTAGTGCTGCTAATTTTTTCATAGTTAGACTCCTTATATAAATTATGGGTTTTCGGGAGACATTGTATAGATAAAAATTAACCTGTCAATAAATAAAAATGATTCTCAACAACCTCAACTAGATGATAATCAACAAGGCGATGAAGATGATAATCAATAAGCATTAAAAATGAGAACGGGTTGCTATTTTTATCTAGCAACCCGTTGATTTTATTACTCTTTCCTAAAATGCCGCTGACTTTTGCTTTCTTGGCGGCTTTCTAAGAGTCTGTGATAGTTATCAAAACGTATCAAGGAGATTTTCCCCTGCTCTACGGCTTCCCGTAATGCACAACCTGGGTCATCTTTATGTTTGCAATCACGGAATTTACAAGTGCCTAATACCGAAGCAAACTCTCGATAACCTTGTGTAATCTGATCGGCTTCTAAATGCCATAAGCCAAATTCACGAATCCCTGGCGAGTCGATTAAATTTCCTCCTTGAGATAAGTGGTATAAACGTGAAGCCGTTGTGGTATGTTGCCCTAAGCCTGAAATATCGCTGACCGCCCCCGTTTGGGCATTCACATCGGGTAATAACTGATTGATTAGGCTTGATTTTCCAACACCTGACTGCCCGACAAAAATAGAGGTGCCTTTCGCTAAATAAGCATTCAAAGCTTCCATATTCTCGCCCGTATCCGCCGATAAACAGAACGTCTGGTAGCCGATCTTTTCATAGATCGCAAGCTGTTGTTGTACTTCTTTTCGCTCTTGCTCACTCAGTAAATCAATTTTATTCAACACAATTAATGCAGGAATGTTGGCATTTTCACAAATCACTAAATAGCGGTCGATAATGTTCAGAGAGAGCTGTGGCAATACCGCTGACACAATGATAATTTGATCGATATTCGACGCCATTACTTTAATACCGTCGTAATAGTCAGGGCGAGTTAGTTCATTTTGGCGAAGGTGAACAACCTCAATCACACCGCTAATCCCTTGTAACTGCTCACTTCCCAAACGCCACGATACTACATCGCCTACTACCACATTTTTCAGCGTTCGACGTAAATTACAACGGAAAATCTCACCACTTGCGGTTTCTACATCTGCGTGTTTAGCGTGGCGAGTAACCACAAGACCTTGCTGGACTTCCCCCAACATTTCATCTTGCCATTCAAATTCCGTTTTATTGATTTTTTTGTGATGATTAGTTTGAATCCGACGTTGTTGATTCTGAGTTAAGCGACGTTTGCTCAAAAGATTGACCTGACTTTACTAAAAAATAACCGAGAGCTAACCATAAAAATGGGAGCTAGACGCTTCCATTTTTACGTATACCTCAATTATCTTGCACGGAAAATAATTCGCCCCTTACTTAAATCGTATGGGGTCATTTCAACGGTGACTTTATCTCCAGTTAGAATCCGAATATAGTTTTTACGCATTTTTCCTGAAATATGGGCTGTTACAACATGCCCATTTTCTAGTTCTACTCGAAACATAGTATTAGGTAAGGTTTCTAAAATTGTACCTTGCATTTCAATGCAATCTTCTTTAGCCATTTATTCCTCTTCAAATTAAATTTAAGTTGTGTCATTGTAAATATGCCATATTGGCAAAATGCGAGGTATTATACTCTCCCTTACCTGAATTACAATCATTTACGGCGAAAAGCTCTTCTTCGAGAGTGAAAACGTTGAGTTTGACGTTTTAATTCAATAGGTATAAAGTTTGACGAAACTGTTTTTGTTGTATTTAGCTGTAAAAAATAATAGAAACAACTAACAAATAGCCCTCCAGACATAAATAAAATAATCAACTCACCATAAAGCAAATGAAATAATTCATTTACTTTATGTTGTGTTGTTTGCCCATATTGAGAGTCAAAAGTTACTCGTAAAAACCCAATTAAGTCATCCTGTGCAAAAATAGGCTCTACAATTTGTTGGGTAAGTACCGGCTCTTGTTGTATCTTGTCGTTTACTCTCGGGTTAAATTCAATCGCATTGCTACTATGTGCAACTAAATTTCCTGATGGCGAATACAAATTAGCATCAATGACAAACGCTTCTTTAGCAAAAACATCTAATGCTTCAACTAATTCATCATTTTTTGCGTTTTTTACTAACATCAAGGAAAACAATTTTGCCTGTTGTCGTACAAGTAAATGAGAAAGATTTGTTACTTGGTTAATCCCAGCCAGCTGTGAACCTACTTTGAAATGGTTTATACCGGTCAGTATTATCCACACAATCATTAAACAAATTGCTATGATCACAGCAATAATGCTACTCTTTATTAGTTGTTCACGAGAAATATACATAATTGTCCCCATAAAATTAGAAGATGATTCTAACACGTAATTTTGCTAAAGTTAGTAAAACTCACTATAAAGGTTTGAAAGAATCATGTCACATATCTTTTTTATTTACAGTAAGCAGCTTACAGCTGAACAGATTGCCCACTTCACTCACATAAGTTCTACTATTTTTGTAAAACAAGTGGAGTATTTGGATTACCATGTTGCTTTTTTTAGAGGAGATTTGACAGATTCTCTACGAGAGAAGGCTCAAACCATACAAGCTGATTTTAGTAGGTTAGATATTCTTCCTTGCATTAAAAAAGAAGGTTTACTTTTAATGGATATGGATTCTACTGCGATTAAAATTGAGTGTATTGATGAGATTGCTAAATTAGCAGGAAAAGGAGAGATTGTTTCATCTATTACAGCAAGAGCTATGCGTGGAGAACTTGATTTTGAAGAAAGTTTACGTCAGCGTGTTGCAGCACTTGAAAATGCACCAGAAAGTATCTTACAACAAGTTCGTGAACAGTTACCACTTATGGATGGTTTTGAATTATTAGTTAAAAGTCTGAAACAATATGGCTGGAAGATAGCTATTGCTTCAGGAGGATTTGACTATTTTGCAGACTACCTCAGACAGTCTTTTGATCTAGATTATTCTGTGTCAAATAGGCTTGAAGTTATTGATGGCAAACTAACAGGTCAAATACTTGGCAAAGTAGTAGATGCTCAATGTAAAGCAGATACGTTAATGGCTCTAGCTCACAAGTTTGGTATTCCACAAGTGCAATGGATTGCAGTAGGAGATGGAGCCAATGATCTACTGATGCTTAAACATGCCAGTTTAGGCGTTGCACTACATGCCAAACCCAAAGTACAAGAACAATCGGCATTCGTAGTAAACTTTGGAGATTTAACTGCCCTACTGTTACTATTAAAAGCAAAGGAATTGTTTGATTCCCCATAATGTCTTTAGATATATATCTATATTTCTTTTGTCTATTACACCCAATAATCAATTAAGACACCAATATGGCATAGTAACTTTTGTTTACTATGCCTCTTAATATCAGATTACTTCAACAAATCTTCATTTTTAGCGTGATTCCATTTACCACGCTTTTTATCCATATACTGAAAATATTCGTTAGTAAAAGTCCCCTGCGCACAAGTGATTTTATCTCGGCGACGATTAACCGTTTTTCCTTCCAATGCCATATTTAAGGTGGCTGGCCCAGTTAAAGAAAATACGCCACCATCAATCCGACGTTGCTCAATATTATCGACAATAATCTCTAACGTTTCTTTCAAAAACGCATTTCCCTTTTCACTGGCTAAAAAGAAATTGGTGTATTCGTCTCGGCGAGTGATCAAAACCTCACTATCATTTTCACCAATAATTGAAGACAGATTCCAAACTAAATGTCCATCAATATCCATATAGATACCGCCTTCATTATATAGGGTGAAAATACGCCAAAAATCTGCCTGAGCTGCCCCATCCGTCAGTTTACTATACGCATTAAAAGTACGTTCATCTGCATTAGCTTTGATATATTCTTCCCGCTCTTCAGTGCTAACATAACGGTAGTCATAATCTCGTGACAACAAACGATTAACCAAATAATTACAATACACTGGTAAGGTTACTTTGTTGCTGTAATTAGTCTGCCAGATGACCTTAGTAATTTTCGTTGATTTAGCTGATACGCTTTTAGCTGGACTAAATTCTGGAATGGTAAAACGCTTTTTCGGAAATAAGGCGTGAAACGGATAGCTTAACGTTTTGACGATATTCCCCAATAAACGCCATAAACCATTAGCAATTACAATAAACATTTCATTTTTGACCGGTCTGTTCATATTAGCTCCTTTTGGATAGAAACTCGTATTAACATTTTATCGATATTGAAAAAAGCAAGCGAGCAGATTTTGCGATAAATTTGCAAGCTCTGCCCGCTTGTGAGGGGTTAAGCAATCGTCATTTGCCCAGCATAAAGAACAAAGTAACGTAAACAGAGAACACCGATTAAACCTAATACCGCAAGAAAAAGGATAAAGCCTTTTTGGTGTTTGACATTAGCTGGTGAAACAATGTTAAGTAACATTGGAATGACTAAACCGATAGCCACAACGCCTACCCAGAACATTTTACCCCAGTAGCCTGAGAAGGCTAAAGCGTTATCTGCTGCCACAGCACTTTGTCCACCTTTAGCATAAAGGTAAGCAAAGAAGCCTGCTAAAAGTAACATTTCAATAAGGGCAACTGGTTTTTCAAACTTGTGCAAGAAATGTACTTCGTGACTATCCGTTGCGACTTTGCCAACCACCAAGATTACAACAAGAAGTGCTACAATACCAGATGAAGTTCCTGAAGCCAAGAATAAGACTGGCAAGACAGGGTTATTTAACATTGGGTAACTGATTAATTCAGATAATAAGAACCCCGTATAAGCCCCAAGTGCAAGGGATAGTAAGATCAACAGGATTTCAATCAACGAGGTAAATTTTGCCGCAATATCAATCAAACCAAAGGCAAATTTCGGAATAAAACCAAAACCGCTTAGCCAGTTTTTGAAGATGATTGCCAGCCAAACGACTAATACCGCCATAAAGACTTGGAATAGCATTACCCCCATCGACATTACCGAATCAAACTGGTAGTTAAACATCAAATACCAGAATGTCCACGGACGAGCCAAGTGGAAAATCAATAAGGTTAAACCGATGATTGTTGCAAGCGGTGACATTATTGCCATTGTGCGAATCATCCAACTCTGGCTTGGATCAGCTAAACTCGCTTTACGCTTATATAGCACGGCTAATAAAGTTGAACCTGCGGATATCCCAAGTAAAAAGAGATAGATCGCAATGGTCGAATCCCATACAAGATTTGGGGTTTGGAATGGAACATAGTCGTTCATTATTTTGCCTCCCCTTTCTTAATATGGTAAAGATTTGGTTCTGTGCCTAATTCCATTTTTGTGCGATAAGTTGGTTTTTCTTTGATTAAACGAGAAATATCGCTATTCGGATCGTTTAAGTCGCCGAATGTTAATGCTTTGGTTGGACAGCTTTCTACACAAGCAGGCTGTTTACCTTGTGCAAGATTTGTATCTCGACAGAAGTTACATTTATCGGCAGTTTTCTTCACTGGCTCAATATAGCGAACACGATATGGACAGACCGCAATGCAATAAGCACAACCAACACAGAGATCTGGATTAACATCAACAATGCCTGTTGCTTTATCAATGAAAGACGCACCTGTTGGGCAAACGCTCACACAAGGCGCATTGCTACAATGTTGGCAAGATTGACGGAAAAATTCATATTTTACGTTTGGAAATTCGCCATAAGGTTGGCTACGAATAATTTCTAAACGGGATACCCCTTCTGGCACTTTGTTTGTTTCACGACAAGCGTCCATGCAAGCAGTACAACCGATACAGGCTTGTTCATCGTGCAACATCGCATAGCGAATGGTTTTACTTTCTTTCTCAGTCGCAAGGGAGAGCTGACTTGTGGCAAGCCCCGTTGTGCCTGCCACGGCAATCACTGCTCCCGCCCCTGAGATAAAATCTCGACGGGAACAACTCATTTTTGATCCTTAGCTTCCGCTTTTTTAAACGTACCTTTGTGTACTTCTGTGTGACAATCCACGCAGAGTTTTACACGCTGTTTAGACTCAATGCCTTTCATTGGTTCTTTTTCTGGGTGTAGTTTGTGGCAGTTTACACACGCAATTTTATTAGCGTGAGTGTCGTGAGCCCAGAATTTCTCACGCAATTTGTCAGGGCTATGGCAAGCAAAACAGACTTGATTTTGCTCTTCGACTGAACGCTCCAAGGCTGGATTTTTAGCCTTACCGTGAGCATTAAAACGCATTACGTCTTTCACACCCTTACGATGATTTTCAGAAATATTGCCGTGACAACTTACACAGTTAAGCGGTTTGCTGTTATTTGGACTAACCGTGTCTTTTTGAAAGTGCTTACCTGTGTGTTTGAAGGTAGATAAATGTCCGTGGCAATTCACACAATAAGTATTCGGATCACGACGAGAGTCTTTAGCAATAGTTGCACCATCTACATTGTCCAACGGATTGCTCCAAATTGGTTGTGGCTGTGCTGGCATTTCTGCCAACACAGTAGAAGATATTGCAAAGAAACTCAGTAATGCAACCGCTTGTAGCTTAATCATTGAGAAAATATGTTTCATAGTAGCCTCGACTTAGCAAATTATTTTGCGTCCGCAGGTAATAAGCCTTTCTCTTTCGCTTCTTTTTCCCATTGTGGTACTACGGTGCGTAAGAATTCTTCTTTCGCTGCTTTCTCTTTATCAAAGTCGATACCTACAACTTTTTGTGCTTTCGCTTTCGTTGAAATATCAGGGAACTCAATTGGTGTTTGAACACCGTGTTTCGTTAAGATGACTGCAAGTTTAGTACGAGCATCAGCTGCACGATCTAAGCCTGTTCCGATAACGTGAAGAATAACATCAGGTGCGTGCATATGACCGCCGTGTCCTGCAGCTGAGTAATCCCAACGCCATTGTGCGTGGCGAATTGCTTGCAATGCATCTTTCATTTCTTCTTCAGTTGCACCCGCTTCCCAAGCTCTTTTCGCTTCAAAGTGTGCTTTAACAAGCTGATCTTCCAAACGGATCATTACGTCTTTGATCTGTTTTTTATGCTCTTTCACGCGAGCTTGTAAGCTCTCTTTGCTTTGTTCGTGACAAGTTTTACAAGTATGCTCAAAGTTATCAAACGGATTGCCGATTTTGTGATCGGTATAGACTTTACCATCTTTAGTTTCTACTTTTGGCATATGGCAGTCGATACAGGTTACACCGTTTTTACCGTGTGTACCTAATGCCCAAGTTTCAAAGTCTGGGTGTTGTGCTTTTAGCATTGGTGCTTTTGATAAGCCGTGAACCCAGTCAGTGAATTTGATTTCATCAAAGTATTTTTCAATGCTATCAACATCTACACCTTTATCCCAAGGGAATGTCACCGCTTTTTCTTTACCCGCAAAATAGTATTCAACGTGACAGTTAGAACATACTGCGGCACGTTTTCCGTGTTTATCCAGTGTATCGAATTTCCAACCGATAACTTCTAACGCACGCAAAACGTGTGGGCGAGCAACACGCAGTGCCGCTTTGCCATCTTTAAATTCTTGTGAAGTGGTATCGTGGCAGTCCGCACAACCAATAGGATTGACAATTTCTGAACCATATTTAGCCCATTTTGCATCAAAATAACCAACTTCGCCTTTTTCTGCGATCATACGTGGCACATCTGGACTTTTACACGCCCAGCACGCCATAGGCTGAGGGCCAGAATTTTCGTCCATTGGCGCACCAGTACGCAAGATATTACGCACATCAGTAACCGCATAGAAGTGACCACGAGGCTTATTGTAATCTTTAGAGAATGCATAGCCTGTCCACAAGACCACTAAACGAGGATCTTCTTCTAAAGCACTTGTTACTTCTTTAGATTCGGCTGTTGCAGCCCAAGATTGGTACTGTAAAGGATAGAGTTCAGCAAATTTATGGTTAGCTGATTCAATTTTCACATCAGGTTTTGGACCTTCAAACTCTTTGGCTTCCCCTGCCCACGCAGCTTGGAAACACCCCAACATAGCCATTGTCGCAACAAGGCTGTTTTTTAACATTTTACTGACTTTTTTCACGCGAGCCTCCTCACACATAACTCACTGCAAATGATAATTTTTCTTATTAAAACAATAAGATAGATATAAATAAAAGATGTATGTGAAATGTATAAAAAGAATGAATGTTTTACTAGAGGATTCTGCAATTTGTTTGAAAAAAATCAAATTGCAAAAATTGAATGGTGATTAAATGAGCTTTGTTAGGCAATCTTTCTCTCTTATATTTTCTAACTGATTGATTATCTTCTAGTTAAGAAAAATTTTATTCATGTTAAAATAGTCTGCCTACTTAGATGACAGCAGAATATTATCAACGAGATATAAATGTCCCGAAAACTCACCCAATTTTCCGCTTGGGCAAGCTATGTTGGCTTGCTCTCACTCTATACGTTCAGTTTCTGGGCATTATTTGAACATAGTGCCGATGAAACCTTTTGGTCGTGGCAAGAAACGTGGCAAATTTTAAAATACAGCACCTTGCAAGCAACGCTGTCGGCGAGTTTATCTTTGCTGTTTGGTGTTTTGTTGGCTCGTAGCTTTTTCTACCTACGTTTTCGGAGCAAAACCTTGCTCTATAAGCTGATTTCCTTTGCGTGGGCTCTGCCTTCGTTGGTAGTGATTTTTGCATTAATCGGGGTTTGGGGAAATTCAGGTTGGATAGCCCATCTCGCTCAAGCGGTGGGATTGTCGTGGGATTTTTCCCTGTATGGTTTACAAGGGATTGTGTTGGCTCATCTGTTTTTGAACATTCCCCTTGTCGCAAAGTATTGCCTTGAAGGGCTACATCTTATTCCAACACATCAGCACCAACTGGCGAACCAGCTCAATCTGTCTGGGTGGCACTATTTTAGGATTGTTGAATTGCCGATATTAAAAGGCATTTTGCCCTATGCCTATGCGACGGTTTTCCTGCTCTGTTTTACCAGCTTCCCAATTGTATTAATGTTAGGGGGGGGGCCTAAATACAGTACGCTTGAAGTGGCGATTTACCAAGCGGTGACTTTTGAGTTTGATTTTGCGAAAGCGGTGATGTTAATTATGGTGCAAATCCTTGTGGGGATTGGCTTACAACTGATAATGGATTGGGTGACACGCTTTAATTTTCAGCGAGTGAAAACACAGTCTGTATCGATTGACATCTGGACGGCACAGCCTAAAGGTAAGGAAAAATGGCTACTACAAGCGGTGCTTTTCGGGGCAATTTTTACCATTTTATTACCGCTTGCAAATGTAGTTTGGACCGCCATTTCAGTATCAAACTTTTGGCAACGGCTCTTTTCGCCAACACTTTGGCAATCGGCAAGCTATTCGCTGTTATTAAGTCTTATCGCATCTTGCTTTGTGATCGGCATTGCTTATCTACTCGCCCTTGAAACTCGCCAGCTTGCTTATCATAAACAGAAAATCAAGCAAAGCATTCTCGCAGGTGTGAGTACTTATCCCCTGATTTTGCCGATATTTATGTTAGCCGTTGGGCTATTTTTACTGCTGATCAATGTGCAATTAACCACTTGGCAACTACTATTGTTGGTGGGAATTTGTAACGGTTTGATGTTACTGCCTTATATCTATCGCTTGTTGTTTTCAGCAATGTGGGAAGCCTTAGTTTCTCACGATAAGTTGGCTCGTAGTTTGGGATTAACGGGGCTTCGCCGTTGGTGGATTGTGGAAAAAAATTATCTTATCCGACCGCTTATCAATGCTTTTGCCCTATCAATGTCGGCAAGTCTAGGCAATTTTTCCGTGATTGCCTTTTTTGGTAGCCCTGACTTTAGCACCTTACCTTATTTGCTTTACCAACAATTAGGCAGTTACCGTACTGAAGATGCGACTATTACTGCATTTCTTTTAATGCTATTTTCAGCTTTTCCATTTTTCTTTATAGACCAGAATAATCGCTAAAGACAAGGCAAAACCTCATACTTCTGTAAAATAATTTGTTTGAAGCTGTCACTACAACTTGCCCAGTCAATTAAATCTACTTTAAATGGCAAATCTGAGTCTGAAAAAGCCAGTTCAAGCTGAGCTTGTTGGTGAATTGTTAAGGGGGTATCGGTAATCAATGCAAGGTCAAGATCGGAAAATCGCTTTGCCGTTCCTTTAATTCTTGAGCCAAATACCCATACGGGAATATTCGGTAAATGTGTTGCTAGAATGCTTTGAACAAGGTGTAACTGTTGTTCGGTTAAATCTATCATTGGCTACGTTTTTGAAGTTGAGAGAGAAGATAGTGGCTGCTTACTAGGAAATGACTAATGTCTAGATATACTTGCATAGCCTTATTTTCATCATAAGTATGTGATGTGATATTTCTCATTTTACGAAAATCTAACCATTCTTCAGGGTTCTCAATTAAACCAAATTGAGCCGATAGACGTAAAATATCTCTAAATTCTGTGCTGTCTATATCAGTATCATTGGAAGCAATACTTTTCAGCTGACGCTTCATCATTTTAATTGATAATTCATAGACAAACTCAAATTTTTGAATTGCTCCTGCAATAAGCGTATCTTGGATAATTGGATCTTGAGCATTAAACCATTCTTGATTATCTAAGTGAGTAATCGTTTTTTGCAGAGAAACAAAGGCTTTTTCAAGTGCCGAAATATCTAATGTTTCCATCTTTTTGTTACTTTCCTATAAATCTTAAGCGGTCAGATCCGCATATTTTTTTGCAAATCCGACCGCTTGATTATAGCTGATTAGCCACCGAAATCATCTAATAAGATGTTTTCATCTTCTACACCAAGATCTTTTAACATCTTGATCACAGAAGCATTCATAATTGGTGGACCACACATATAGTATTCACAATCTTCTGGTGCTTCGTGATCTTTTAAGTAGTTTTCATAAAGCACATTGTGAATAAAGCCAGTGTAACCATCCCAGTTATCGCCTGGTTGTGGATCAGAAAGTGCCACATACCATTTGAAGTTGTCGTTCTCTGCTTGTAAGCCGTCGAAATCTTCTACATAGAACATTTCACGTTTAGAACGAGCACCATACCAGAAGGTCATTTTACGTTTAGATTTCAGACGTTTTAACTGGTCGAAAATGTGTGAGCGCATTGGTGCCATACCTGCACCACCACCGATGAAGACCATTTCTGCATCAGTATCTTTAGCGAAGAACTCACCAAATGGGCCAGAAATTGTGACTTTATCACCTGGTTTGAGTGACCAAATATATGAAGACATTTGACCTGGCGGTACATCTGGGTTATTTGGTGGCGGAGTTGCAATACGCACGTTAAGCATAATAATGCCTTTCTCTTCTGGATATGAAGCCATTGAGTACGCACGGATAATTGGCTCGTCCACTTTAGACACATAACGCCATAGGTTAAATTTGTTCCAGTCTTCGTGATATTCTTCGTCGATTAACGCTTTGTAATCTTCATATCTCACAGTGTGAGCAGGTGCTTCGATCTGAATATAGCCACCTGCACGGAATGGTACTTCTTCGCCTTCTGGAATTTGAAGTTTAAGCTCTTTGATGAAGGTTGCTTTGTTATCATTAGAGATAACAGTACATTCCCATTTTTTCACACCAAAGATCTCTTCTGGAAGCTCCACTTCCATACTGCTTTTCACATTAACTTGACACGCTAGACGATAACCTTCTTTTGCTTCACGTTTTGTGATGTGTGAAAGCTCAGTTGGAAGAATCTCGCCACCACCGGTTTTTACTTTAACGATACACTGACCACAAGAGCCACCACCGCCACACGCGGATGAAACGAAGATACCTTTACTTGCTAAAGCACCAAGTAATTTACCGCCAGCTGGCAAGGTAATTGCTTTTTCTGGATCATCATTGATAGAAATCGTGATGTCACCTGAGTCCACTAATTTTGATTTAGCTACAAGGATAAGTACTGCAAGCATTAATACAAGGGCAGTAAATACCACGATACCGAAAATAAAATTATCCATTCGATACGCTCCTTATAATTGAATGCCTGAGAAAGACATAAAGCCAAGTGCCATTAAGCCTGCGGTGATAAAGGTAATACCTAAACCTTTTAAGCCAGCAGGTACGTCAGAGTATTTCATTTTTTCTGTAATACCAGCTAATGCCACAATTGCCAACATCCAGCCTGTACCTGCACCGATACCATATACCACAGATTCAGCGAAGTTATATTCGCGTTGAACCATAAATGATACAGCACCGAAGATCGCACAGTTTACGGTAATAAGTGGTAAGAAGATACCTAATGCACTATATAGTGCAGGGAAAAACTTATCCAAAATCATTTCGAGAATTTGCACTAGTGCAGCGATAACACCGATAAAGGTGATAAAGTTAAGGAAAGTTAAATCAACCCCTTCCACTAATGAACCATCTTTTAAGATGTTCTCGTAAACAATTTGGTTAGCTGGAACTGCAATACCTAGTACAACGATTACCGCAATACCTAAACCAAATGCTGTTGAAACTTTCTTAGATACCGCAAGGAATGTACACATACCAAGGAAGAAAGAAAGTGCCATATTTTCAATAAATATGGACTTAACAAATAGACTTAAATAATGTTCCATCTTATTTCTCCACTTGCTCTGGTTTCCAAGTTCTTAAGCCCCAAATTAAGAAGCCGATAATAAAGAACGCACTTGGTGCTAATAAGAATAAACCATTTGCTTGATACCAACCGCCATCTTGAACAGTTTGGAATACCGTAATACCAAAGAGTTTGCCTGAACCGATTAACTCACGAATGAACGCAACAATCACAAGGATTGCACCGTAGCCTAAACCGTTACCGATACCATCAACAAAACTTTCTACTGGGCCAGATTTCATTGCAAAGGCTTCCGCACGTCCCATTACGATACAGTTAGTAATAATTAAACCAACAAATACCGAGAGCTGTTTAGAAAGATCGTAAGCATAAGCACGCAATAACTGATCCACGAGAATTACAAGCGATGCGATAATCGCCATTTGTACAATGATACGAATACTATTTGGGATATAGTTACGAATCATCGCAATGAACATACTTGAAAAGCCTGTTACAAAGCTTACTGCAATACCCATTACCACCGCAGTTTCTAGCTTGGTTGTTACCGCTAGTGCAGAACAGATACCTAGAATTTGCAATGCAATCGGGTTGTTATTCACAACAGGTGATAACAAGAGATCTTTAAGTTTATTGCTTGCCATTAGTTAGTCCCCGCTTTTAATTTCGCTAAATATGGACCAAAGCCGTTCGCACCAAACCAGTATTTGAATGAACCATCAACACCGTTAGAGGTGAGTGTTGCACCTGATAAGCCATCAATACCGTGATCTTTATCAGCTGAAGCACCTTTTGCAATGCGAATTGCAGATTCACCCTGAGCATTTTGTAATTTTTTGCCCACGAAGTTTTGTTGCCAACGTTTGTTTTCAATTTCACCACCAAGTCCTGGTGTTTCACCTTGTTCGTAGTAAGTGATACCTTTGATTGTATTGCCATCTGGCTCAACAGAGACAAAGCCATACATTACAGACCATAAACCTGTTCCGTAGAATGGAAGTACGATTTGATTTACTTGTCCATTTGTATCTTTTACAAGGTAAATTTCTGCATATTTTGCACGAACTTTGATATCTGCTTTATCGTCTGCTGGATTGATAGCGATACTTTGAGCTGGATCTTTTGCAGCTGCTTTTGCATCAAAATTCGCTACGCCTTCAACATAATCACCTGTGGCAAGATCAACGATTTTAGATTCGATGTTTTTCACATAAATATCTTTAATTTCGCTTTTCTTCGTGCCTTCAGGTAATAAACCAGCAACACTTAAAATGTTTTTCTGTTTATCAAGGGCTTTTTGTTCTTCCTGTGCCGATTTTAACAACACCGCAGAACCTGCCACGATAAGAGAACAGATTAAACTTAATAAAACCACGACGGTAAGTGTTCCGCCAATGCTATCTTTATTAAACTTAGCCATTGCGTGCCTTCCTACGTTTGATGTTAGCCTGAACCACGAAGTAGTCGAAGATTGGAGCAAACAAGTTAGCAAATAAAATCGCTAACATCATACCTTCTGGGTACGCTGGGTTTGCTACACGAATAATCACACACATCACCCCGATTAAGATACCGTACCACCATTTACCTTTATTGGTAAAGGCTGCAGATACAGGGTCGGTTGCCATAAAGAACATACCGATTGCGAAACCACCTAACACTAAGTGCCAGTGCCACGGCATAGAGAATAATGGGTTAGTATCTGAACCGATTAGGTTGAATACCGTTGCCATTGATGCCATACCGATCATTACACCAGCAATGATTCGCCAAGACGCAATGCGAGCAAATACAATAATCGCAGCACCGATCATTAATGCGACAGTTGATACTTCACCGATAGAACCAGGAATATTACCTAAGAATGCGTCCATCCAAGTAATAGTTTCGCCTGTTGCAACGTGTTTAAGTGCAGCTTGACCGCCGACTGCCCATTGAGAAAGTGCTGTTGCACCTGAGAAGCCATCTGCTGCAGTCCAAACTAAGTCGCCCGAAATTTGTGCTGGGTATGCGAAGAATAAGAACGCACGACCTGCTAACGCTGGGTTCATAAAGTTTTTACCTACACCACCAAAGACTTCTTTTGCAACCACAACACCAAAGGTTGTTGCTAATGCTGCTTGCCATAATGGTAATGTTGGTGGAACGATTAATGCTAAAAGGATAGAAGTAACGAAGAAACCTTCATTGATTTCATGTTTACGCACCATTGCGAATAACACTTCCCAGAAACCACCTACTGCAAAAATGGTTAAGTAGATTGGTAGGAAGAAGATCGCACCGATTAACATTTTGCCAAATACGCCAGCATCTTGTGATAACACACCGAATGCATTTGCTAAGGCAAAGTGCCAGTCATTTGCCACGTTTTGAGCTACATTTTGAGTAAAGTCACCGACGCCTAATGCAAGGATTGATTGCGCACCCACGTTATACATACCGTAGAACATAGCTGGGAACAATGCTAACCATACGATTAACATCATACGCTTGGAGTCAATTGCGTCACGTACGTGAGCATCTTTTTGAGTTACTGTACCCGGTGTATAGAAAATCGTATAAGCTGCTTCAAACAGAATATAGAATTTCTCATACTTTCCACCTTTCTGGAAAGCCGGTTCCATTTTATGGAAAAGATCTTTTAAAGCCATTTGATTAACCTTCCTTCTCGATCTTATCTAACGCTGCACGCAACATTGGTGCGTAGTTATTTTTACCTGGGCAGACAAAGGTACATAACGCTAAATCTTCTTCATCTAACTCTAAGCAACCTAATGCTTGAGCAGAATCCGTATCGCCAGATGCTAAATCGCGCAACAACAATGTTGGTAAAATATCTAACGGCATGACACGCTCATAAGAGCCGATTGGCACCATTGCACGCTCACTACCATTAACAGCGGTGGTAAAGTTAAACAATTTCTTGCTAAACGCACCTAACACAGTACGAGTAATAGAGAATTTGTGTGAATATGGAGCAATCATACCTAAGAACTCTTGCTCACGACCTTCTGCAATCACAGACACCTGTAATGCATAACGACCTAAATAATCGTGAACACCAACTGCTTTCGCACCGCTTAACACAGAGCCTGAAATCACACGGTTTTCACCCTCTGCTAGTTCACCTGCAGTTAATTGAGAAAGGTTTGCACCAAGTTGTGTACGCACTAAGCGAGGTTTTTTCACTTGAGGACCAGCTAACGAAACCACACGATCTGTGTATAATTCCCCTGTCGTAAATAATTTACCGATAGCAATCACATCTTGATAGTTCAAATACCACACACTTTTCGTCGCAGAAACAGGATCGATAAAGTGAATATGCGTACCACTCAAACCTGCTGGGTGTGGACCAGCGAAAGAAGTTACTTTCACATTAGCCACTTCAGCCGTTGGGATATTACTATCTGGTGCACGACATAAATGGATTGTTTTTTGTCCATCAAATAAACGGCTTAACACCGTTAAACCATCAACAAAATCTTGTTTATGTTCATTTAATACCACTTCAGGATCAGTCGCTAATGGATTTGTATCCATCGCATTAACGAAAATAGAAGATGGCACTGCATCTAACGCAGGAACTTTACTGAATGGACGAGTACGGAACGCAGTCCATAAACCCGAATTAACTAAATTTTGCTTCACTTGGTCAGCTGTTAATGAACTTAACTCAGAAGCGTTATAACGCTCGAAAGTTACCTGTTCATCACCTTCAACTTTAATCACAACGGATTGAAGAACACGTTTCTCACCGCGATTGATTGCAACAATCGTACCGCTTGCAGGAGCGGTGAAAACCACGCCAGCATTCTTCTTATCTTCAAAAAGAACCTGACCTTTTTTCACCACATCACCTTCACGCACCTTCATAGAAGGGCGCATACCCACATATTCTTCGCCAAGCACAGCAACTTCATTAACGGTATTACCGTTATGGATTACTTGCTCAGGTTTCCCCGCAATAGGAAGATCTAAGCCTTGTTTAATTGTAATCATATTGTTTGCACTACTTTTAGTTGGGTTAAAAAGAATGATTGCAGAAACTGCAATCGCTACATTGAGCGTAGCTAAAAGCAAACATAAACGTTGATTCCCCCACTTATATTTGTTCGCTACATTAAGTTCTCAAATTGGGCTTTACCTTGTTTTTCCAAGATAAAAATAAACAAGGTATTCTACCTGAAAACACACTTTTATTGCTAGTTTTACTACATTTTTTTAACATTTAGCCTAAGAAACTTTGAAATACATCAAATTTTACTCTTTATTCCCTGACAAAATGAATGAAAAACAGACACTTCCTAAATTCATTTTTAATAAATTTGATGCTAGTCAAAAAATCAGGATAGGGATAAAATAGCAAACAGTTTAGTTTTCATAAATGGATAAAATGATGAACATTACAATCTCAGACGTTGCACAAAACCACTTCCGCAAATTACTTGATCAACAAGAAGAAGGCACAAATATCCGCATTTTTGTGGTTAATCCTGGCACACCAAGTGCTGAATGTGGTGTATCTTACTGCCCTGTTAATGCCGTAGAAGAAACGGATACTGAAATCAAATTTGAACAATTTTCTGCATTTATTGACGAAATCAGCCTTCCTTTCCTTGAAGATGCCGAAATTGACTATGTTACCGATCCAATGGGTTCACAGCTCACTTTAAAAGCCCCAAATGCCAAAATGAAAAAAGTGGCAGATGACGCACCTTTTATTGAGCGCTTAGACTATGTGATTCAGACCCAAATCAATCCACAACTGGCAAGCCACGGCGGACGTGTAACCTTAATTGAAGTCACTGAAGATAAATATGCAGTATTGCAATTTGGCGGTGGTTGTAACGGCTGTTCAATGGTAGATGTTACCTTAAAAGAAGGCATTGAAAAACAGTTGCTTGCTCTTTTCCCAGAAGAATTAGTTGGCGTGAAAGATGTGACTGAACATCAACACGGTGAACATTCTTATTATTAGCAAAACAACCTAACTCAAGCGATAACTAGGAACGCCAAGCGTGGCGTTCCTATGATTATTTTCGGGCATTTATAGTGTGCCCTTTGTAGTGCCAATACCATATCACGAAAAATAACGCGACTATTTCGTTCACATTTTGAAATTTCCTCCAGGGCAACCGCATATGTTGTCCATTTTTCAACCTACACGCCGAGCAACAGCTCATCTCGAAATTCATCTGACCAACCAGCAGCGGTCAATTTCCCTTTCATACTCTGCTTTTTCGGGTGTAATCGAGCCAAGTTCAACGCTAATCGACGCAAGATTGCCAGATTTTCCGCACCCCATTCATCGGTCACAGCACATTCGTCTTCTTTATAGACCACATCTAGCACCCAATGGGCTTTGTTTTCCACTTCCCAATGCCTTAGCACGTACTTCGTCAATATTTGAATATCAACATCCAAGCTACTGATATAAAAGACTTTTTCTTGCGATTCTTTGTCATTATCTGACCGCTTGCGACACACCTCCAACACCGATTTTATCCCCTTCCATTCCTCCGCTTTGCTCAGCCAATCACTCACTTTCAGCTTGCGGTAGTAACGCTCATCAATTCGACGACGTTCCGCATTTACCTCCTCAAACGTCTCAAGCATTTAATGCGTTTTATTACACGAGCGATAGTATCATCGACAGGAATACCACACTCAAAAGGACGATATTTTCGCAACCAATCCAAATGTAATTCGCCAAAAAGTTTGATTTCAGTCCAGCTGTTTGCCCCCGAAATCACGGCACTGACGACGAGAAAAACGATGTCTAAAAAGTGGTGTTTTTGATTATAGGCTCGTGGGTCGGATAAATTTTCAAAAAAACGAAAAACGCTCATTTTACAACCTGATTTGATATGGATAATTAAGGTGTATTAGATCATAAATTTGAGAAAGATGTGATCTTGCCCTGTATTACATTGAAGAATCTGAATGATTGGACTTTACAAGAGATAGAAAATACTATTTCTATTATTTAAGGCATAAAAAGGGGCATAGTAGACAAAATTGTTGCTAATGTTTATTTTCGAACGAGCTGTGACTTCTAATACAAAAAATTCAAGGAGCTTTTTTTGTGTAGATTTCTTTAATTTACAATTAGTTATTTTCATTTTTATAGACTAACATACTTGATAATCTAATACAGCCCCTAAATGAAATAAAAGCGGTCAAATTTGCAGAAATTTTTGCAAATTGCTCAAAAAAGTTAGACAATCCTACCGCTTACAACACTGATATAAGGAAACATTATGCTAACCAACTACGAAGAAACTATTTTCAGCAAAATCATCCGTAAAGAAATCCCTGCGGCAATCGTGTATCAAGATGAGCTTGTCACTGCATTCCGTGATATTGCCCCACAGGCGAAAACCCACATTTTAATTATTCCAAACAAATTTATTCCAACGGTTAATCACGTTACTGCGGAAGATGAACAAGCACTTGGGCGTTTATTTACCGTTGCTGCGAAAATTGCCAAAGAAGAAGGCATTGCGGAAGACGGCTATCGCTTGATCATGAACTGTAATAAACACGGTGGACAAGAAGTATCCCATATCCATATGCACCTTGTTGGCGGTGAGCTGTTAGGTAAAATGTTGGCGAAATAAGATGAAGCACACTTTTTCTCTTGTTGCACTATTGAGCGTATTTCTGACCGCTTGTGGGTCAAATCCGCCTAGCTATCTGCCATCAGGCACAACGCCGATTGTTAATATCGAAGCCAATGTCGCAGAGATAACGGACGTTGTGGCAAAATCGGATGAACTTGTGGTGTTTAATAAAAGTGAACACCCTCTGCATTTAAGCCATAAACTGTTTTGGTACGACAAAACAGGGGTGACGCAAACCTTAAAGGGTGAAGCAACATCGTCTTGGCAACATTTGTTCCTTGAACCTAAACAACGCCAAGAGATTGCTTTAGACAAGCCAACCCCTGAAAGTGAAAACTGCCGTTTTTACTTACGTTTTCAGCGATAATGGCACTTCAATGGCTTGAACAACAGCAACAACAAGCGGTCAGTTCTGTCACAAAATTAGCAGGGCTGACCGCCTGTAGCCATTTGGTCGAATTAGCCAATGGCGAACGTTATGTTTTACGTTCCCAGACCCAACAATCCACTGATTATGGCATTGATTACCAACAAGAAGTGGCTTTTTTGCGTTTGATTGAGCCACTCGGCTTCGCTCCTAAGATCATTTATGCTAATGAAACCTCTGCTTTATTAGCGTGGATTAATGGGCAAACCCCTAGCCATTTTAGCCAACCTTTACTCGCTAAATTAGCTGACCAATTAGCCAGCTTACATCGCTTTGATTGGCAAGCGGTACGTTCTACGCAAAATTTAACAAGATTAAATCTTGCCGAACGTTGTCAATTTTTATGGCAAAACTTACCGCTTAAAATGCAAAACAGTCTCAATTTCACGCCTCCGTTTAAACAGATTAGTCCTTATAAACAAACCATTTGCCATCACGACATTCATCTTGCAAATTTAGTCGAACAAGATGAAAAACTCTTTTTGATTGATTGGGAATATGCGGCGATCTCCGATCCTGCTTTAGAATTAGCCTTGCTGTTTCATTACAATCCGCTGTCTGCGGAACAAAAGGCGTTTTTCTTGGCTCGCTATTTTGCAAAATCAGGCTTCGACCCCACCGCTTGTGTCGCCAAAATGGTGGAATATCAGCCTGAAATAGAGAAATTGAATAGGTTATGGTTTAGATTAAGCCACTTTTTGGATACTATTTTTCAAACTTAAAAATGAACTTACAATTCGTAGCATTTACACTTCAGTCAAATCCAAATTCTTCGTTTCTTTTGACGCAAAGAGTGCAATCAATGTGATAACTGCATTAATTGCAAGGTAAATCCCCACGCCGATTAAGCCATAAGCTGCATTAATTTTAATTGCAAAAGTTGCAGCAACCGTTGCCCCCACAATAGATGCTAAGTTATAGGCAAGTGATGCGCCAGAGTAACGTACTTCAGTTGGGAATAATTCTGGTAATAATGCCGCCATTGGGCCGAATGTCATACCCATAAAGACCATACCTACGATTAAGAACGCAAAGACTGTCATTGGTGTACCGTTTCCTAAGAAGAAAGGCATTAATAAACCGAAAATGCCGATACCTGTTGTCACATAAATTAACCATTTACGGCGACCGATTTTGTCAGCAAAAATCCCTGACAGGCTAACGAAGATACCAAATACAATTGCACTTAATAAGAGTAATCCTGTAAATGTGTTAGCTGGAATACCTAGGCCCATTGGGTGTCCTGCTGGTGATAGCGTTGGTGCACTTTTTGAGTAAATTTGAGCAAAGGCAGTCATAATGTAGAACAACACATAGGTCGCTGTCATAATGAATGTACCAATGATCAACGGTTTTAAGTGGTCTTTAAATACTTCGCTTACAGGTGCTGCGTGTTTTTTGCCTTGAGCTTCAGCTTCTCTGAAAACGTGGCTTTCGTGTAAGCTAAGACGTACATATAAACCTACTGCAACAAGCACGATAGATGAAACAAACGGAATACGCCACGCCCATTCCACTAAGGCTTCAGCACCGAAAATGTAGCTGACTAAGAAGAAGGAGGCGTTTGCTAAGAATAAGCCAATTGGCGCACCTAATTGTGGGAATGTACCGAACCAAGCACGTTTACCATCTGGTGCATTTTCAGTCGCCACTAATGCTGCACCACCCCATTCACCGCCTAAACCGATACCTTGTCCGATACGACATAAGCAGAGCAAAATAGTTGCCCAGATACCAATGCTTTCATAGTTTGGTAATAAGCCGATAGTAACCGTTGAACCGCCCATTAATAATAATGAAGCAACAAGGGTTTTCTTACGTCCGATTTTGTCCCCAAAGTGTCCGAAAAGTGCCGAACCGATTGGGCGAGCGAAGAATGCTAGTGCTAATGTAGAAAGGGAAAGTAATTCATTTGAAACAGGGTCATCGCTGTTAAAGAATTGTGTGTTAAATACTAATACAGCTGCTGCCGCATAAATGTAGTAGTCAAAAAATTCAATTGCAGTCCCGATCATTGCTGCAATCGCCACTTTGCGTGGATTATTTCTTAGAGTATGAGTTGTCATTGTCAAAAATCCAAAGGTTTCCGAAAGAAAAGAGAGTGTAAATTAACACGCCAAAACCAATAAAACAACCCTATTTTTAGTATTAAAATCTATACAATCACTTATAAGCGCCAATTAAAGCACTATAACAAGAATATTATTCTTATATTTTAGATAAATTAGTTTTTTATTCTATTTTTACTGCACTAAAAAAGGATAAAAATTTTTTAACATCTAATGCTAAAAACCACCATAAGCGGATAGATTTATGCCTAATTTTGCTATGCAGATTAACTTTTACTTGTACGAATTTTATTTATCCGTATAATGCACGGCTTCAGTCACACCTGTTTTTAATCCTTGCTTCCAACGCTGGTGACTGGCAACCTTGGAGGCTGTTAACCCGTAAGGATCGACAATGCGTCACTACGAAATCGTTTTTATGGTTCACCCGGACCAAAGCGAACAAGTACCTGGTATGATCGAGCGTTATACCGCTTCTGTTAAAGAAGCAGGCGGTCAAGTTCATCGCTTAGAAGATTGGGGTCGTCGTCAATTAGCATACCCAATCAACAAACTTCACAAAGCACACTATGTGTTAATGAATGTAGAAGCTCCACAAAACGTAATCGATGAGTTAGAAACTAACTTCCGTTACAACGATGCAGTTCTTCGTAGCTTAGTGTTACACACTAAAGCAGCGGTAACAGAAGCATCACCAATGCTTAAAGCAAAAGATGAGCGTAAAGCTCCAGAAGCTTTAGTAGAAGAAGTTGAAGCTGAGGATGCAGACGAGTAATTCGTCTATTGATAACTGTTTAATCTTAAGTGGTACTATCGCAACAACGATTAAACAAAGCCTAAGCCCGATAGGTATTCCAACTTACTCTTTTTATTTAGAACATCGTTCAGTACAAAAAGAAGTCAATTTAGAACGCCAAGCGTGGTGCAAAATCCAAGTGATTTTGGCAGGCAATCAATTTAGTTTAATAACCCAACAAATGAAGGTCGGTGGGAAAGTTCGAGTAAAAGGGTTTATCCATACTCACAAAGACTACAACGATTTAAATCAACTAGTCTTACACACCGAACAGATTGAATTTATAGATTAGGAGAAGCCAAAATGGCACGTTATTTCCGTCGTCGTAAGTTCTGCCGTTTCACAGCGGAAAATGTTGTTGAAATCGATTACAAAGATATCGCTACATTAAAGAACTATATTTCAGAAAGCGGCAAAATTGTTCCAAGCCGTATCACAGGTACTCGTGCGAAGTATCAACGTCAATTAGCTCGTGCAATCAAACGCGCTCGCTACCTTGCGTTACTTCCATACACTGACAATCATCAGTAATAAGAGAGGAAGAGTACAATGCAAGTTATTTTATTAGACAAAGTTGCTCAACTTGGTACTGTTGGTGACCAAGTAACTGTTAAAGCAGGTTTTGCGCGTAACTACTTAATCCCGCAAGGTAAAGCAGTTATGGCAACTGCAGCAAACATTGCTCACTTTGAGGCACGTTGTGCAGAATTAGAAGCGAAAGCAGCAGAAGCATTATCTGCAGCACAAGCTCGTGCAGCAGCAATCGCTAACTTAGCAGCAATCGTAGTCACTTCTAAAGCAGGTGATGACGGTCGTTTATTCGGTTCTGTTGGTGCGCGTGATATCGCTGAAGCAGTATCAGCAGCAGGCGTAGCAGTAACTAAATCAGAAGTTCGTTTACCAGAAGGTGCATTACGCACTATCGGTGAACACGAAGTGAAATTACACTTACACGCTGAAGTAAATGCAGTAGTAACTATCAACGTAGTTTCTGAGTAATTTACGATTAAAGTAAAAAATCCCCAGCCATTTGGTTGGGGATTTTTTTTACATCTTTTCCAACTTCGCTACTTTTGCAATCAACCACTTAATCCCTTGCTGTACAAAGGCAATTTGCAGACGAGTATGATCGCCACTGCCTTCTACATTGATAATTGTTCCTTGCCCAAATTTCTCGTGACGAACTTTTTGCCCCATTTTCCAACTATTGTCTTCTTGTAAACAAGCGGTCGGATTAGCTTGTGGTTTTGCAAAAGTGGCAGGGCGATTAATACTTCCACGCAAGCGGACTTCTCGGATATGCTCATCGGGTAGCTCGCCAATAAAACGTGAAGGTAAATGGCGTTCTTCTTTGCCATACAAGCGGCGACTTTCGGCATAGCTGATCGTGAGTTTTTTCTTCGCGCGTGTAATGCCGACATAAGCCAAGCGACGTTCTTCTTGCAAACGACCTTCGTCGAAGCTCATTCCACTTGGGAAAATACCTTCTTCAACCCCAACGATAAACACGCGTGGAAACTCTAAGCCTTTGGCTGAATGTAAGGTCATTAATTCCACATAATCTTGATGTGGTGAGGCCTGTGTTTCGCCAGCTTCAAGGGAAGCGTGAGTTAAGAAAGCGGTGAGATCGCTCATCTCTTCTGATTCATCTGGTTTTACAAATTGACGTGTTGCGGTCACTAACTCTTCCAAGTTCTCAATACGAACTTCGCCTTTTTCCCCTTTTTCTTGCTTATACATTTCATAAAGCCCAGATTTTTTAATCACAAAATCCGTTTGTTCAAACAATGGCATTTCTTCCGTTTCTTGTTCAAGTGCGTTAATTAGCTCAACAAAGCGGAGTAAGGCTGAAGCGGAACGCCCTGAAAGATGTTCTTCTTGAACAGACACTTGGATTGCTTGCCATAAGGTGATCTGGCGAGTTCGGGTAAGCTGGCGCAAAATATCTAGGGTGCGATCGCCTATCGCTCTTGGCGGTGTATTTACCACACGTTCAAAAGCGGCATCATCTTGACGATTAGCGATTAAGCGTAAATAGGCTAGGGCATCTTTGATCTCTTGGCGTTCAAAGAACCGCATTCCGCCATAAATTCGATAAGGGATATTGGCTTGAATTAGGGCTTCTTCGATAACACGAGATTGGGCATTACCCCGATAAAGCACAGCACATTGATTAAAATCGCCTTCATCTTCTTTCCATTGCTTAATCTGTGAAGCGACAAAGCGAGCTTCATCTAACTCATTGAATGCACAATAAATATCAACGGGATCGCCGTCACCTTTATCTGTCCAAAGATTTTTGCCTAAACGATTGTCATTGTTTGAAATTAAAGCATTTGCCGAATTTAAAATATGTCCTGTTGAACGGTAATTTTGTTCAAGGCGAATAGTTTGTGCGTTGTCATAATCATTTAAGAAGCGTTGAATGTTTTCCACTTGAGCGCCACGCCAGCCGTAAATAGATTGGTCGTCGTCACCCACGATCATTACTTTGCCCGTTTTTCCAGCCAATAAATGAATAAGATCGTATTGAATGTTATTGGTATCCTGAAATTCATCGATCAGAATATGCTGAAAACGTTGTTGATAACGTTGTAAAATCAATGGGTTATGCTTAAATAATTCATAAGCACGGATTAAGAGTTCAGCGAAGTCCAGCAAGCCTGCGCGATCGCTAGCTTCTTGATAGATTTGATAGAATTTAACGAGTTGTTGTGAGTGGGGATCATCGTGAGATTGTTTGAGATCTTTTGCTCTCAAGCCCTGATCTTTTTGAGCATTGATAAACCAAGCCACTTGTTTAGGTGGAAACTGCTTCTCATCTAAGTTATGCAATTTGAGTAAGCGTTTAATCAAACGTTGCTGATCTTCAGTGTCCATAATCTGAAAATCTTGCGGCAGATTGGCATCAAGATAATGAGAGCGAAGTAAGCGGTTAGCAATGCTATGGAATGTACCGACCCACATACCGAATAAGTGGTGATCGCTAGATTGCGATAAGGTATATTCAATACGATGACGCATTTCTGTGGCGGCTTTATTAGTGAAGGTCACAGCAAGAATATTGGACTCAGCAATATTTTCAACGCCAATTAACCACGCAATACGGTGGGTAAGTACACGGGTTTTCCCACTACCAGCCCCTGCTAGAACTAAATAGTTGCCAATAGGGGCTGCCACTGCTTCTCGTTGTTTATCATTTAAGCCGTCAAGTAATAAAGAAAAATCCATCTCCGCCTCTTTATGTGATTTTATACAGTGTAATTATTATAACCTACAATTACAGATATGTATTTTAATTTTTTCATCAAAATTTTTACCTCAAATTTACAAAAATCACTTGCATATTTATGCAATAAAATTTAATATCTATTCAGTTTTGAAACTTTGATAGGAAGTAGTTAATGGCAATTCGCATTAGTAATGTCAATTTCTTTTACGGTTCGAGTCAAGCCTTGTTTGATATTAATTTAAACATTGAAAAAGGCGATACCGTTGTGTTACTCGGCCCTAGTGGTGCAGGGAAAAGTACTTTAATCCGCACGTTAAATTTAATGGAAGTACCGCAATCTGGTCAGCTTGAAATTGCAAATCACAAGTTTGATCTGACCGCTAAAACCAATGCGAAACAGGTAGCATTATTACGCAAAGAAGTGGGAATGGTGTTCCAACAGTATCATCTATGGCCACATCTTAGTGTAATGCAAAACTTGATTGAAGCACCAATGAAAGTGTTGGGTTTAACTAAAGAGCAAGCGGTAGAAAGAGCCAAAGGTTTGTTAGCACGTTTGCAACTTACTGCCTTTGCAGAACGTTTTCCGTTACAGCTTTCAGGCGGTCAGCAACAGCGTGTGGCGATTGCAAGAGCGTTAATGATGCAACCAGAAGTGTTGCTTTTTGATGAGCCAACAGCTGCTTTAGACCCTGAAATTACCGCTCAAGTTGTTGATATTATTAAAGAGTTACAACAAACAGGGATCACCCAAGTGATTGTGACACACGAGGTTTCTGTTGCTCGTAAAGTTGCCACTAAAGTGGTGTATATGGAACAAGGCAAAATTATTGAAATGGGCGATGCAAGCTGTTTTGAACAACCAAAAACAACGCAATTTGCTCAATATCTTTCACATTCAGATTAATCACAACATCATACAATTAATAGGAGTTACTATGAAAAAATTACTTTTAGCAACCATTTTGGCAGCAACAGCAGTTTCAGCTTATGCGAATGACAAAATTACGTTTGCAATGGAGCCAAGCTATCCACCGTTTGAGCAAACCAATGAGAAAGGTGAAATCGTTGGCTTTGATGTAGATATTGCAAATGCAATTTGTAAAGAAGTCCAAGCGACTTGCGAATTTAAATCTCAATCGTTTGATGCGTTAATCCCTAGCTTAATTAAAGGGCGTGGCGGTTTTGATGCGGCAATTTCAGCAATTGATATTACAGAAGCTCGTGCAAAACAAGTGGCTTTCTCAGCACCATACTACGAAAGTTCAGCAAGCTATATTGCTTTACAAGGTAAAGATTTAGTATCTGCTAAAACAGTAGGTGTACAAAACGGTACAACTTACCAACAATACGCAACGGCAGAAGCTAAACAATATCAAGCAAAATCTTATGCGAATTTACAAGATGCAATCTTAGACTTAAAAAATGGTCGTATTGATTTAATCTTTGGTGACACTGATGTGTTAAAAGATATGTTAGGCAAAATCCCTGAAGCACAATTTGTTGGCGAGAAAGTGACAGATAAACGTTATTTCAACAATGGCTTAGGCATTGCAGTGAAAAAATCTAACACTGAGTTAGTTGAAAAATTAAACAAAGGTATCGCAGCGATTAAAGCAAGCGGTGAGTACCAAAAAATTTATGATAAATGGATGACTAAATAATCATTATGTTTTTGGATTATCTTCCTCTATTGTATTCTGCAACCCTAATGACCTTAGGGTTGGCAGTTTGCTCTTTATTGCTCGGATTACTATTGTCCATTCTTTTTGTGGTGCTTGAAACGCATAAATGGACAATGGTGCGTCAACCAACCACAGTTGTTGTTGCGTTATTGCGTGGTTTGCCTGAAATTTTAGTGGTCTTTTTAATCTATTTTGGTGCGCCTGAAGTGCTTGAAATGATCACAGGGGAATATGTCGAACTCGGTGCATTTGGCTGTGGTGTCGTGGCACTATCTATTATTTTTGCTTCCTACGCTTCTCAATCATTGCGTGGAGCTATTCAAGCTATTCCGCTTGGGCAGTGGGAGTCTGGGGCAGCTCTTGGATTAAGTCGTGGCTATACTTTTGTAAACATTGTGATGCCACAGGTTTGGCGACACGCCTTACCAGGGTTAAGCAATCAGTGGTTAGTGTTATTAAAAGATACCGCTTTGGTTTCTTTAATCGGTGTACACGATATTATGCGACAAACGGAGTTAATTAACACCAGCACTCATCAGCCATTTACTTGGTACGGCACAGCAGCATTAATTTACCTCGGTGTAACCTTAGTTAGCCAAGTGATTATTCGTAAATTAGAGCTACGCTTCACTCGTTTTGAAAGAGGGGGTAGATAATGTTGCAAGAATACTTTATGGTGATAGTTCAAGGTATCCCGACTAGTTTATTGCTGACGTTTGTTTCTTTAATCGTGGCATTTTTCCTTGCTGTTGGAATGACGTTTTTACTTTCAATGGAAAATCGTCTAGTAAAAGGAATAGTAAATGGCTTTTTAACCCTATTTACTGGAACGCCATTGTTAGTACAGTTTTTCTTGATTTATGCAGGTCCTGGGCAGTTTCCTTGGATTGTCGCAAGTCCATTTTGGTCTTTGTTATCAGATGCGTGGTTCTGTGCAATGCTCACCCTTGCATTAAATAGTTCTGCTTATACCACCTTACTATTTCACGGTGCGGTCAATGCGATACCAAAAGGGCAGTGGGAAACTTGTGCTGCATTAGGATTAAGTCGATTACAGACCTTGAAAATCCTTGTTCCTTATGCATTAAAACGGGCATTACCGTCTTACAGCAATGAGATTATCTTAGTATTCAAAGGAACATCACTCGCTTCAACCATTACCATTATGGATATTATGGGCTATGCTCGCCAGCTTTATGGTACAGAGTATGATGCATTAACCATTTATGGTTTAGCCGGTGTAGTTTATTTGGTTATTACAGGGATTATGACCGTAATCTTACGCAGAGTTGAACGCAAAGTGCTTTCTTTTGAAAGATTAGAGGCGGAAAAAGCGTAAGAATTGTAAGATATGGCAGAGTAGATGAAAACTAATGACCCTTTGCCCGTAATTTTTGTCTACTATGCCGTTCTTAATCTATTCCTCTAATGGTTCTTCCTCAATCGGAGCTTGCCCTTCTGCTTCGTCGGCTTTATTCGGTTGGGTTTGAGGGACGTCTTTGCCTAGTGATAATGCGTCCCACACACTTGGTTTTGCTTCAACTACAGAACCGCCACCCGTACAATAGCGTTGTCCTTTATCTTTCCAAACAGGAATTTGACGAGGGCTGGAGCAGTCCCAAGAGCCGTAGCTGTTGATACCTACCCATTGAATAGTTGGTATGCTTGGTAGCTTGAATGCCAAGGGTTCGGCACGTTTAAGGTACTCTTTATATATTTGCAATGCACCACTTGAACCGGTGAGATAGGTATCGCTATTGTTATCTTTACCTAACCAAACGGTTGTGACATTTTCACCGTCTATGCCGACAAACCAAGTATCTCGTGCATTGTTGGTGGTGCCGGTTTTGCCTGCGATATGCAGTTGTGCAAAATCTGCCTGTAGGCTACGAGCCGTACCTCGCTCCGTTACTTGTTGCATTGCATAAAGTGTTTGAATCGTGGCTTCTGCAGGCAAAACGCGTTTACTTGTCTGCGTGAGAACAGGCTGATAAATCATTTCACCTGTTGGGGATATGATTGCTTCAATTGTGGTAAGCGGTACTTTTAAGCCAGCATTTGCAATAACCTGATAAGACTTCGTGACATCATAAGGTGAAATAGAATAAGAGCCGAGTAATGTCGCAGGATAAGGTGGAATTTCGGCATTATCCCAGCCCATTTCTTTCTGCTTGGCAATCACATTTTTCAGCCCAAGTTTCATTCCAATGTTTACCGTAGGAATGTTAAGGGAACGAACCAAAGCGTCCATTAACATCACAGAACCGCTAAAACGATGATCATAGTTACGAGGTGTCCAAGTATTACTTCCAACGGTAATGGTAATCGGTTGGTTAGCTATCGGCGTGTTAAGACGGAAATACTGCGGATTTGCCAAAGCAATGGCATAAATAGACGGTTTAACCAATGAACCGATTTGACGCTTGGTTTGAATAGCACGGTTAAAGCCAGCATATTGTGTCTGTACTCCCCCGACAATCGCCCGTACTTTACCCGTTTTATATTCCGCCACCACAATAGCAGATTGCAACTCTTTGATTTTCTTACTGCTATTTTCTAATTCGGATACCCCATTGATAACCGCCATTTCCGCAGAACGCTGTTGTTTTCTATCTAAAGTCGTGAAAATTTTTGCCCCTGACAGCAGAGCAGATTTGTTCTCACCCAACTGACTTTTAATATCTAAATTTAAGGCGTGCATAAACGCAGGTTGCTGACGATAGATATTCCCTTTCTCTTTCACGCCAAGCGGTTGTTTACTAAGTAAATCATACAATTCTTGATTAATCACCTTATGTCCTAGCAATACACGCAACACAACATTACGGCGTTCTAATGCCCCTTCTGGATTTTTCCACGGATTATAGAGGGACGGACCTTTCACCATTCCCACTAGCAGAGCGATTTGATTTAGATTAATTTCTTGAATAGGACGACCAAAATAGAATTGACTTGCCAGAGCAAAACCGTGAATTTGATAACTACCATTTTGACCAAGATAAATTTCATTTAGATAGGTTTCGAGAATGCGGTTTTTATCGTAACGAAAATCTAAAATCAGCGACATTAACGCTTCATTTACTTTACGCACTAAGGTTTTTTCATTACTTAAAAAGAGGTTTTTAACTAATTGCTGAGTTAAAGTACTGCCCCCTTGCACTGTTCTGCCTGCTTGATAGTTTGTCAAAAAGGCTCGAGCAATCCCCAGTGGACTAATTCCTTCGTGTTGATAGAAACGCTTATCTTCGGTAAGTAGCAACGCATCAATAAGCAGACGAGGATAATCCTGCAAACGTAACGCTTGACGTTCTTCATCGTTATCCGAATGCAACATTGCAATCATTTTAGGGTCAAGACGAAATTCCTCGACCTCTTTAAATTGCACTAAATCTTCAATACGAGCGAGTTTATCACTGACAAAGCGTAAACGCAGTACACGTTGAGCTTCAGGATTTTCAGGGAAAGGAAAAGCACGGCGAAGCAAAACAAGATTGTCACCTTCAATTTTGAAATCACCTGGTGTTGCAATTAATGAAACTTCACGATAGCCATTGTCTAACAAGGCGAGTTTGACTTGCTCAAGGGTAAGATTGTCATCAAGGCGAACACTTTCGATACGACTATAGACCTCGGCAGGCAATTGCCAAATTTGCCCGTCCATTTTAGAACGAATTTTTCCATCTAAATAGATGCCGTATATCCCAACATAGCAAGTGGCTAAGAGAGCTAGTTTTAAGCAAGTTGGGATAAAGTAGGGCTTTTTCGCTATGGGTTCTTTCTGTTTTTCTTTTGTATTTAACATTATGGCTGGCTATAATTATTCAACTTATGAGGTAAAATTTTACAGGAAAATTTTCAAATCTCACGTATATTTCTCTATTGTTGCTCAATATATTTACCAAAAATTATAGATAATGTCATTAATGTGAAATGAATATTAAAGCATGGGTCAAAGGATTAAATATCATAGGAACACTTGGCAACATTTAAATAGTGATTTATATGTCACATCAAGACTATTCTTTTTAATATGGTATAGATGGAATATGGCAAATATAATCCATGTTTTAGGGGCTAATATTCCCCATCACAATCACACAATACTAAATTTCTTCCAAAATGAATTATTGGATGAACTACCGAATGCTTTTCATTTTTATGTTGTTAGTCGTAGTGATTTGTCTGAAACTTTTACATTATTAGATATTAATTCATATCCAGATGAATATTTACTCACTCAAGAAGTTATCAAAATTGCAAGAAAGGAACCAACCGCTTGGTTTGTGCTACATGGGCAATTCAATGCATCGTTGTGGTTAGCTATCTTGTTAGGATTAGTCCCAGCAAATCGTTGTGTTTGGCATATTTGGGGAGCAGATCTTTATGAGCTCTCTTCTTCTTTAAAGTTTAGATTGTTTTATCCATTGCGAAGACTTGCACAACGTAAAATAGCACGCTTGTGGGGAACTTTAGGAGATTTAAATCACGCTTATCAACAATTAAAACGTAAGAGCTCTCTTGATCAACGGCTTTATTTTCCAACTAGAATGCCTACGAATTTTCCGACTAAAAAATGTTCATATCAACGGACAATTTTGTTAGGAAATTCTGGCGATCCGAGCAATCAACATTTACTTGGATTAAAGCAAATTCGAGAGATATTTGGCGAAAATGTACGAATAGTCGTGCCGATGGGGTATCCCGCAGGTAATTCAAAATATATTGCTCAAGTTCGCCAACAAGCAGAACAAGACTTCCAACAAGGGCAGGTGAACATTCTTACTCAGAAATTAGAATTTGAGTCTTATTTGGATCTACTGTCTCAATGTGATCTTGGTTACTTTCCTTTTGAGCGTCAGCAAGGGATCGGAACGATGTGTTTACTCATACAGATGAACATCCCGATAGCCATTCATAGAGCAAATCCTTTTCAACAAGATTTACAAGCGGAGGGAATTAGCTTTCTTTTCGCAGATGAAATCAGTAACTCAGAGATTATACGAGTTAAATCCCAGTTGGCTTTACTTGATAAAAGTAAAATTACTTTTTTCCCTCTAAGTTATAAGCAAGAATGGCTGAACTGTTTACATTCTCTTAGTTTACAAGCGGTCTAATTTCAGTAAAAATTACCCACCTTGTTTAAGGAACATTAACATGTTAGCGGGATTAATCCTTTTTTATGTAATCGCTATAAGTGTGTTGGTTTGGATAATTCAACGAGATTATCGCCAGCAAGGCTTTTCATTCCATTTGCTGTTTAGTGGCATCTATCTTATTACCTTCTTCGGCGGGTTTCCTTTTTCGATGACGATGGCAGAGCTATTTGAATATCGCCTTCCTGCCATCTCAATGTTGTGGAACATACTAGCAATAGCTTTAGGCGGCTATCTTATCTATTACGTAAGTTATCTTTACATAGGAAGAAATAAGCAAATACCAAGGTATGCGGTGGAGGTAAAATCGCTAGCTAATTTGACCGCTTGGATTTTAATGACGATTGCAATACTGAGCCTGTTAGTATTTATGTTGTTAAATCAAGGGCTATTGTTATTCAAATTAGAAAAATATAGCCACATTTTTTCTGCACAAGTTAGTGGTGTGGCTTTAAAACGTTTCTTTTATTTCTTTTTACCCGCCTTGTTAATTTGGTTTTTCTTAAAGCCTACTAAAGAAAGTTGGTGGCTATTTTTGGTAGCTGGAATGACATTTGGGGTGTTGAGTTACCTAGCCGTTGGGGGCACACGAGCTAACCTTGCATTAGCCTTTGTTATGTTTATGCTGTTGGGGTATTTGCGGAGGTTTTTATCATTTAAATGGCTGGTGAGGGCAGGGCTTTTGACAGTTATTGCAATGTTTTTGTTGGCATTATGGCGGTATCGGCTTAATGTACAAGGTTCGGAAGCATTTTACACTTTTCTTTATTTGACACGTGATACCTTTTCGCCTTGGGAAAATGTAGCAAAAATAATGGATGCAGAGATTGAGTTTCAAGGATTAATGCCTATCGTGCGTGATTTTTATGTGTATATTCCTCAATCATTATGGGAGGAACGCCCAGACATCGTGTGGAATACAGCAAACTATTTCACGAAAAGTGTATTAGGTAACTTTTCTGGTTTAGCGATGTCGCCAACGTTATTAGGCTCTTTTTATATTATGGGGGGGATACCAATGATTGCTATAGGAATGGCGGTGGTTGGTGGTTTAATACGTATCTTTGATAATTTTTTTGCCTATGGAAAAAATTCGGCAGTTATTCAAAGTTATTGTTTGGCAAATTTGTTCAATTTGATTGTATTGATACGAGAAGGCATAGATGCTTTTATTTCACGGTTCTGCTTCTTTAGTGTGATTTTTGTATTTTCTTATATAGTAGCCTATTTGATAAATAGGGTGAGAGAGGGGTATGAATAAAGTATCAGTTGGTGGAGTTGAGTTATTAGCCGTTGAAAATCAGCAAACTTTGGTAGCCTATTTATTGAATAATGGAGTTCTTCTAACAGGTAAATTGATAGCAATAAATGCTGAAAAAATTATGATTTATCAAGAAGATAATGAAATGAAAAGGCTATTAGAGGAGGCTGAATATAAATATGCCGATGGAATAAGTGTAGTTTGTACTATCAGATCTAAATATCCGAAGTATTCGAAAATTGAACGCATTGCAGGCGCTGATTTGTGGGAGAGATTGATGGCTGAGTTGGGAGAATGCTGTTTACCTGTTTTCTTAGTTGGAAGCTCAGAGGATACCTTACAAGCAACAGCAATGAAATTGCAGGAATGGCAAGTAAAAGTGGTTGGAACACAAAATGGTTATTTCGCTAAAGAGCAGGAAGAAGAAATTATCCGGAGAATAAAAGCGAGTGGTGCGAAATTTATTTCCGTGGCGATGGGCTCGCCAAAACAAGAAAAATTTATGCAAAAAGCTCAGCAACTTTATCCTGATGCACTATATATGGGGGTAGGAGGCACTTATGATGTCTTTGTCGGTAAGGTTAAGCGAGCTCCTAAATGTTGGCAAAATTTAGGTTTGGAGTGGTTGTTTCGTATTTTACATCAGCCTACTCGCTGGAAACGACAGTTGAGATTAATGAAATATGCTTATTTTTATCTAACAAAACGGCTATAAAGTTTGTAACGTATTTGGGATACATATTAACATTTCACAAAAATCACTTTCTTTTTTAAAAAATTGTGAGCAACTTCACAAATTTTTATTTAATTGTTTGCGTAAAGTGTTCTTTTTTTATATCTCACCCTCGAAAACTTTCGTTTTCAAACATTTTTACTTTCTAATTTAATTTCCTTAGGGGGAATTTATGGACAAATCATTAAAAGCTGCTTGTATTGGTGAATTTATTGGTACAGGTTTGATTATCTTTTTTGGGGCAGGCTGTGTTGCCGCAGCACAGGTTGCTGGAGCCACATTCGGCTTGTGGGAAATTTCAATCGTGTGGGGACTTGCGGTCGCAATGGCTGTTTATGCTTCTGCGGGGTTATCTGGTGCTCACTTAAACCCTGCTGTTACTATTGCGTTATGGAAATTCGCTTGTTTTGATGGCAAAAAATTCTGCCTTACATTATTTCTCAAATGCTCGGTGCTTTCTGTGCGGCAGCATTAGTGTACTTCTTATATAAAGATCTTTTTGCTGCCAGTGAAGCGGCACAAAATATTGTGCGTGGTGAAGGTGTCGGCTTTGCAGGTGTTTTCTCGACCTATCCTAATCCACATATCAGCGTATTACAAGCCTTCTTTGTTGAAGTGGTGATTACCGCCGTATTAATGGCATTAATTTTTGCTTTAACGGATGATGGTAACGGTTTACCAAGAGGTGCAATGGCTCCTTTACTTATCGGTTTACTCATTGCGACTATTGGTGGTGCAATGGGGCCATTAACTGGCTTTGCGATGAACCCTGATCGTGATTTTGGCCCAAAACTCTTTGCATTCTTAGCTGGTTGGGGAGATATAGCGCTCACTGGCGGACGTGATATTCCTTATTTCCTAGTACCTATTTTTGGCCCTATTGTTGGGGCTTTATTAGGTGGCTTTATCTATACCCGTGTTATTGGTAAAAATTTACCATGTAATCTTAAATAATTTTCAGAGGTGATCCTATGACTAAAGAATACATCATTGCCTTAGATCAAAGCACAACCAGCTCTCGTGCGGTGTTATTAGACAAAAATGCAAACATTGTTGAAGTGGCACAACGTGAATTTACTCAAATTTATCCGCAAGTGGGTTGGGTTGAACATAACCCGATGGAAATTTGGGCAAGTCAGAGTTCAACTTTAAATGAAGTTGTTGCAAAAGCAGGGGTAAAAGCCGATGAAATTGCGGCGATTGGTATTACCAACCAACGTGAAACCACGATTGTTTGGGAAAAAGAAACAGGTAAACCGATTTACAATGCGATTGTATGGCAATGTCGCCGTACATCTGATTTCTGTGAAAAATTAAAAGCAGAAGGTCACGCTGACTATATTCGTAAAACAACAGGTTTAGTGGTAGACCCGTACTTCTCAGGCACAAAAGTGAAATGGATTTTGGATAACGTAGAAGGTGCAAGAGAACGTGCGAAAAAAGGTGAATTACTATTCGGTACGGTCGATACTTGGTTAGTATGGAAATTGACTCAAGGAAGAAGCCACGTTACCGACTATACCAATGCTTCTCGTACGATGTTATTCAACATTCATGCCAAACAGTGGGACGACAAAATGTTGGAACTATTAGATATTCCACGCGAAATGTTGCCTGAAGTGAAAAACTCATCTGAAATCTACGGACAAACCAACATTGGTGGTATGGATGGCGTGCGTATTCCTGTTGCAGGAATTGCAGGTGACCAACAAGCGGCACTTTACGGACATCTTTGTGTCGAATCTGGTCAAGCGAAAAATACTTACGGTACAGGCTGCTTTATGTTGATGAACACCGGCGATCAAGCGGTTGAATCGAAAAACGGCTTATTAACCACCATTGCGTGTAACGCCAAAGGTGAGCCTTGCTATGCCTTAGAAGGTTCAATCTTTATGGCCGGTGCATCAATTCAATGGTTGCGTGATGAACTTAAGATTATCCACGACGCTCGTGACTCAGAGTACTTTGCAACTAAAGTGAGCAGTACAAATGGTGTATATGTTGTTCCTGCGTTTACGGGTTTAGGCGCACCATATTGGGATCCGTATGCGCGTGGTGCTATCGTGGGCTTATCTCGTGGTGCAAACCGTAACCACATTGTGCGTGCAACATTGGAGTCTATCGCTTACCAAACTCGTGAAGTGTTAGACGCAATGCAAGCGGACAGCGGTGCGAAATTAGCGACTTTACGCGTAGACGGCGGTGCAGTTGCGAACAACTTCTTAATGCAGTTCCAAGCAGATATTCTCAATGCTAAAGTAGAACGTCCGAAAGTGCTAGAAGTGACCGCTCTTGGTGCGGCTTACCTTGCAGGTTTGGCAACAGGTTTCTGGGGTAGCTTAGAAGAATTACGCGGTAAAGCGGAAATCGAAAAAACCTTCTTCCAGATAATGACGAAGAAAAACGTGCAAGACGTTACAAAGGTTGGAAACGCGCGGGGTGAAACGTTCATTAGAATGGGCGAAAGAAGACGCTGAATAGTTTACCATAAATAGACAAGCGGTCAGTTTCTGCAAATTTTTTGCGAAAACTGACCGCTTATATTTTATGCCTCTTTCTTGTGCGGACCGATTTCTTTATTATGCCCTTCATCAAGATGAACAAAATTCACTAATTCATCAGCACTTACTTGGAACGCTTTACCAAACCCTTTTACAAATAATCCTTGTTGTGGTTTAAAGCAGAACAGTTTGAAGTCTTGCAAGGTTGCTAACTCATCGACTAAATCGCCGTGACGGGCTTTTAATTTGGCAATGCCATCATTCCACTCATCACTATAGCGTTCGGCAATGCGAGCGGTTGCGTCGAAGGTCAAACGGCGACGAGCAAAAATTTCACGGCTCTGACTTTCATCTTCCAGCAACATTAACGACACTTTCGGCACTTCCTGTAGGTTGCATGCGTGGCGGGCAATGGTGGAAATCAATACTTGATATTCACCATTGTTGATCACAAATGGTGCATAACTTACATTAGGGGTTCCCTCTTTATCCACAGTGGCAAGCACCAATGTTTTCATTTTTGCTTTAAATTCTTGAATTTCTGGCCCTAAACGGTTTTGTAATACTTCTTGACGATTTGACATTTATCGCTCCTTTTTATTGAAATGTCTTAAATTTTTCAACTTGTGTTGGGAAGAGTTGCCGCTGCTCATCTCGACCGAGATACACTTTAAAAATGGTTTGCCCGTTATGTGCAATAAAAGCAATGTTGTAGCTTTCTTTCCCTCTAAACGGCAAGCTAACAAAGGCAATTCGAGCAATATTATCAAGCTTTAAATGCCCGTGAAGTGTGCCTTCTTGATCCTTCATATTCAAATTGTAATAACCTCGAGCAAAGATCCCGCTTGGAAAACGGTCTTTAATTTCAAAAATGGAACCTTCTTTTTCGATGATAGTTGTAAATGTTCCCCATTGACTGATCGCTTGTAGAATCTCTTCCGCTCTATCTGCAGAGAACAAGCGGACAAATTCACTCGGTAAATTGCAAAGCACTTGCCCTTCTGGGAGAGCTAATTTTTCCGCAATTTCAAGGGTAATCATATTCGGGTTTTCAGCAAGAAGCTGGGTGATTTGTTGTCTATAAGAGTTCATGTTGTTATGCACAAGTTAATAATGATTATTATTTATTTTATAGTCATGCTATGCTGGAATCAACTACTTTTACCAATCGCTTGCAGATTTTGACCGCTTGTGCCTGTTGAATGCTGGTGAGCCTTGATGACACTGCTATCAATAAAAATCCATTCAGAATCAATATATTGTCTAAATGATTTTAGCACTTCTTGCCAAACACCCTTTTTAGACCAAAGATTGAACCGACGATAAATCGTGTTCCACAAGCCAAATTCAGCAGGTAAATCACGCCAAGGGCATCCCGTACGAATGCGATATAAAATCCCTTCCACTGTATTACGATGTTCAGGTTTATTATAAACACGTCCTGTACGGTCGAGTAAATAAGCTAGGCGTTTCCAAAGATTATCTGTTAAAATAGTTCTAAGCGACATAGTTTGTATGGGATGGTTAGGTTTTGGCGAACTAAATTATACCAAATTTCTATGTCGTTTGTTTTTTGTACTTAAAAGATCAACACGCCCTATGCTTACAAAAATAATTTATTTTTTAGACATTACTTATTTGATGCCATAGAATGGACAGTACATCATAGAAACATATAAATGACTTTACGTATAACAACTATGAACATCTGGCAAACAAAATCCCTCGTCACTTGGCTACTTGCCCCTCTCTCCCTGCTTTTTTGGTTGATTAGCCAAATTCGAGTGATGTTATACCGCAAAAAAATCCTAACATCTTACCGCTCGCCAGTGCCAGTCTTAGTGGTGGGAAATATTTCTGTTGGCGGAAACGGCAAAACACCTGTGGTCGTGTGGTTGGTAGAACAGCTTCAACAGCGTGGCGTGAAAGTTGGTGTTATCTCCCGTGGTTATGGTGGAAAAAACAAGCAATATCCACAGTTAGTCACAGCCGATAGCAATCCCGAATTAATGGGGGATGAGCCTGTACTCATTGCGCAACGAACACTCGCTCCAGTCGCCGTTTCGCCGAACCGCCGACAAAGCATTGAACTATTATTGAGCCAATTTGAGTTGGATCTCATTATTACTGATGATGGCTTACAACATTACGCCCTTGAACGAGATATGGAGTGGGTTGTTGTCGATGGCGAGCGTCGTTTTGGCAACGGTTTTGTCTTGCCGGCAGGTGGATTGAGAGAGCTTCCAAGCCGTTTAAAATCAGTGCAAGCGGTGATTTGCAACGGAAAATCTGCACAAGTAGGCGAACATCTAATGCAGTTAGAACCTGAATGGGTAATCAATTTAAAAACAGGCGAGAAAAAACCGATAACCGATTTTTATCATCAGTCGGCGATTGCCCTTGCAGGCATTGGCTATCCGTCTCGTTTTTTTATGATGTTGCAAGAGCTTGGCATTCAACTTAAAGAAAGTTATGGCTTTGCTGATCATCAACCTTACGCGTTAAACATAATCGAACCTTTACAGAAAGACGGCTTACCGCTATTAATGACCGAAAAAGATGCGGTAAAATGCCGTAGTTTTGCTCAACCAAATTGGTGGTATGTGCCTGTTTCTGCAAAATTTTCAGCACAAGATACCGCTTGTTTATTAGAACCCGTCCTTGAATTAGTGAGAAAACAGAATGAACGAAAAACTGCTTAATACGATCGCTTGCCCAATCACTCAGACCAAATTAGAGTGGGATAAAGAAAACAACCGTTTAATTAGCCGTTCGGCGAATGTTTATTATCCGATTGAAAATGGCATTCCTGTGTTGTTGCCAGAGAAAGCGGAGAAGCTATAAAGATATACAAACTGTAAGCCAGTTAATCCCAGATTTATAACATGATACTCAACCCAAACAGCAAATTTGTTATCAATGCCAACCCTGCCATTTGTCCAAGGATAGGGCGAAGTTCTGTTGGATGTTTGTGGAGGTAAACAAATAAACCGTGTTTGACTAGTAAAGGGATTGCTAATAAGTATAGGAAATTGTACCAATGAGCAAAATTCGTCAGAGTGAATAAAAGATAGGATAGTACAGCTAAACTGAGTAAAAGAAGATGATAACGGCGTCCATTCTGGCTACCGATACGGACAATAAGGGTATTTTTACCCGCTTGTTTATCTTGCTCAATATCGCGTAAGTTATTGATATTTAATACTGCCACAGATAATAGACCACAGCCGAAAGCGGGAAGTAATAGATCAAACTGTAGGGTATGGGCTTGTAAGTAGAATGTACCTAAAACAGCTAAAAATCCAAAGAAAATGAGTACGGAAATATCGCCTAATCCTAAATAGCCATAAGGTTTTTTTCCTACGGTGTAAGTAATTGCTGCGACAATCGCTAAAATGCCAAGTAGTGCAAAAACAATAAGATCTTGCCAACTTTGATAAGCATAACCAATCAATACACTTCCAGATATAAAAGATAATACAGCAACAAAAATCAAGGCTGTTTTCAACTGTTGTCCCGAAATCTCACCCTGTTGAATTGCTCGTAAAGGGCCGATCCTCTGTTCCGTATCAGATCCTTTGATGTGATCACCATAATCATTAGCAAAGTTAGACAAAATTTGTAACAAAATCGTTGTGATAAAAGCCAGTAGGGTGGTTAGCCAATCAAATTTTCCTTGCCAAAAAGCTAATGCAGAACCAACCAAAATAGAAGCTAATGCAAGCGGTAAGGTTTTTGGGCGAGCCGTTGAAAGCCAAATAGAGAACATAGAACCTTTATTCATATCAATAAATTAGTCACTTTAATGAAGTTTTTCTTTTAAAACTGTGTATTTTATTACAAAATGTTCTTATATGTTTTGATTTTTAACAGAAAATTTGCCTTTTTATGACAAATCCGTCCTCTTTAACCCTTTCTCCCATTGGAACGATACAAACACCTTATGGGGAAAAATTTGCCGTTCCTCGTCAGCCCAATTTAGTCCGTGAAGGGCGAGGTATTTTGCGTTTGTTGCCACCTTATAATACGCCTGATGCAGTACGAGGTTTGGAGCAATTTAGCCATCTTTGGCTTATTTTTCAATTTCATCAAATTCCTGAACGAGAGTGGCACGCTACTGTTCGCCCTCCCCGCTTGGGTGGGAATGAGCGTGTTGGTGTATTTGCCAGCCGTGCGACACATCGCCCAAATCCGTTAGGTTTATCGAAGGTGGCATTAGATCGTATTGAAGTTAAAGAGGGCGAGGTTTATTTACATTTAGGCAGTGTTGATTTAGTCGATGGTACACCGATTTTGGATATTAAACCTTACGTTGCTTATGCTGATAGTGAACCGAATGCGTTATCGGGGTTTGCTCAAGATAAACCTGAGGTGAAATTGCAAGTGCTTTTGACTGAGCAAGCACTACAAGCGGTCAAATCTTGTCAGAACTTTGCGAAATTTGGCATTGAAGATCCTGTGCAATTTTTATGTGATGTGGTTGCACAAGACCCTCGACCCGCATATCAGCAAAGTAAACCAAGTGAGCGAATTTATGGTATGCACTTGGCTGGCTATAACGTGACTTGGCAGATAGATAAGGTGCGACAGGATCTTGCACATATTTTAAACATTGAACTAATCAAGAGAAATACGTTCTAAGTGGTGTTTTACGCCCTGATATAAAAGGAATAGAGAATGACATTGAAAAAATATTTAGCCATTTTACCGCTTGTATTTACCTCATTGGCTGTATCGGCAGAGCCAAATACCTTTGATACCAACTCGACTTTCCAGTTTTCAACGCAAGTAAGTCGTGCGGTGGATAAAGATCTGATGAAAGCTGAGGTATATAGCAGAATGTCAGGTAAAAACCTGAATGAACTGAAAAAGCAAGTTTCTGCTCATCTCAATCAGGTGATTGAATTAGCGAAACAAGATAAAAGCATTGAGTTATCTACAGATGGCATTAGTAACTATCCAGAATACGATAATAAAGGTAAGGTGACAGGCTGGTTCGCAGAAGGTCGCATTCAGTTGAAAAGTAAAAATTTTGACGCTATGGCAAAGGTGCTTGAGAATTTAGGCGATGATGTGGCGATTGGTCAAATTCATTTTAGTGTGTCGCCTGAAAAATTAGCTTCTCTTGAAGATGAAATGACGTTAGACATTATTGCTCAGTTTCAGCGCAAAGCCGAAGTTATTCAAAAAGGGCTAAATGCGAAACGTTATATTATTAGTAATGTTCAGTTAGAAACCCCTAACGGACAGGAACATCATAGCCGTCCAATCGCACTAAGAGCCGCAAGTTATGCGAAAGAGGCAGATGTGGATATTCCACTTGAGACAGGCAAAGCCACTATTTCTGCGTTTGCTTCGGGGCAGGTGAAATTTGAAAAGTAAGGGCTTGAAATGAAGAAATGGATTAAGTTACTCGGTCTTACTTTACTTTGCACTTCGGTAAGTGGCTGTTTAGTCACTTCTGTTGTTGGTGGTGTTGTTGGAACTGCCGTTGATGTGGTTGATGCGGTGACACCTGATATTGTGGATTAATTTCAAAATTTGACCGCTTGTAAGAATAAGCGGTCATTTTGTTACTAACATTTGCAAATCCTCTATAACAAGCTACAATGCCTAGAACTTTTTACCCAATAAAATAAGGATACTTAAATGAAAATTACCAAAAATGTTGTGCCTAGCATTGCATACCAAGTTCGTACTCAAGATGGCGTATTAGTTGATGAGGCACCAGTTGAGCAACCATTAGAATATTTACACGGTCACAATAACCTTGTTATTGGTTTAGAAAATGCGTTAGAAGGTAAAGCGGTTGGTGATACCTTTGAAGTGCGTGTTAAACCAGAAGAAGCCTATGGAGAATACAATGAAAATATGGTGCAACGTGTGCCAAAAGATGTGTTTATGGGCGTTGATGAATTAGAAGTGGGTATGCGTTTTATCGCCGACACAGATTTAGGTCCATTACCTGTGGTGATCACGGAAGTTGATGGCGATGAAGTGGTTGTTGATGGTAACCATATGTTAGCTGGTCAAGAGTTATTATTCTCTGTGGAAGTGGTTGCAACTCGTGAAGCGACATTAGAAGAAATTGCTCACGGTCACGTTCATCAAGAAGGTGGTTGCTGTGGTCACGATCACGATGAAGATCACGGTTGCTGTGGCGGTCATCACGACCACGATCATCACCATCACGGACACGGCGGTTGTGGTTGCAACCACTAATTAAAGGTTGGTTGAACGATGAGTGATACCCCATTACAATCAGGCACGGATTACCTCCGTGCCATTTTAAGCTCTAAAATCTACGATCTTGCCCAAGTCACGCCATTACAAAAAATGGAAAAGCTCTCAGAGCGTTTGGGTAATCATATTTCCATTAAACGTGAAGATCGCCAGCCAGTGCATAGTTTTAAACTGCGTGGGGCTTATGCGATGATTTCTAATCTCTCTCCAGCTCAGAAAAATGCAGGGGTGATTGCGGCTTCTGCTGGTAATCACGCTCAAGGTGTTGCTTTGTCTGCGAAACATCTCGGTTTGCGAGCGTTAATTGTGATGCCACAAAATACGCCGTCGATCAAAGTTGATGCCGTACGTGGTTTTGGTGGGGAAGTGTTGCTCCATGGAGCAAATTTTGATGAAGCCAAAGCCAAAGCGATTGAGCTTTCCCAAGAGCTGAATATGACCTTTGTTCACCCGTTTGATCACCCGCTAGTGATTGCAGGACAAGGCTCTATCGGTATGGAATTATTACAACAAAATGCCGATCTGAACTATATTTTTGTTCCTGTCGGTGGCGGTGGTTTGATTGCGGGTATTGCTGTGCTGATTAAGCAATTGATGCCTGAAATTAAAGTCATTGGGGTTGAGTCTAAAGATTCCGCTTGTCTATTTTATGCCTTGCAAGCAGGGCAACCAGTTGATTTAGAACGTGTGGGGTTATTTGCTGATGGTGTTGCGGTTAAACGTATTGGCGATGAAACATTCCGTTTGTGTCAGAAGTATGTTGATGATGTTGTGTTAGTCGATAACGATGAAATCTGTGCGGCATTGAAAGATGTGTTTGAGAATGTGCGTGCGGTGGCAGAGCCGTCAGGGGCATTATCTTTAGCGGGACTGAAAAAATATGTGGCTCAACACAATCTTGAAGGTAAAAATCTCGCCTGTATTTTATCGGGGGCAAACCTTAACTTCCACACACTACGTTATGTGTCAGAGCGTTGTGAAATCGGCGAAAAACACGAAGCACTCTTAGCCGTTTCTATTCCTGAACAAAAAGGCGCTTTTCTCAAGTTCTGTCAAATTATTGGTAATCGTGCGGTCACAGAATTTAACTATCGTCACGCAGACGATCAGCAAGCCTGTATCTTTGTGGGCGTGCGTATTAGTGGGAATGCTGAAAAATTAGAGATCATTAAAGATTTACAACAAAATGGCTATCCAGTTACCGATTTATCCGATGATGACATCGCGAAAACCCACATTCGTTATATGGTCGGCGGTCGCCCAAGTTCTATTCAGCAAGAAGAATTATACAGTTTTGAGTTCCCTGAGCAGAAAGGGGCGTTGTTGAAGTTCTTACAAACGTTAATTGATTGGGATATTTCACTGTTCCACTACCGAGCTCACGGTGCAGATTATGGTGACATCTTGGCTGCATTTGTTGTGAACGGCAGTGAAAAAGAGGCATTTAAACAAGATTTAGACCGATTAGGTTATCGCTATCAAGATGTTAATGATAGTCCAGCATATCAATATTTTTTAAGGTAATTATTTATGGCAGAACGTAAATATTTTGGCACCGATGGGGTGCGTGGCAAAGTAGGGCAATTTCCGATTACGCCTGATTTTGCATTGAAATTGGGTTGGGCAGCAGGTAAAGTGCTTGCTACTCAAGGCTCTAAACAAGTATTAATTGGTAAAGATACTCGTATTTCAGGTTATATGCTTGAGTCTGCACTTGAATCTGGCTTGGCAGCGGCAGGTTTATCCGCCGCCTTTACAGGCCCGATGCCAACCCCTGCGATTGCCTACTTAACTCGTACATTTCGTGCAGAAGCAGGGATTGTAATTTCAGCATCTCACAACCCTTATGATGATAATGGGATCAAATTTTTCTCTGCAATCGGTGAAAAATTACCAGATGAAGTCGAAGAAGCGATTGAAGCAATGCTTGATCAGCCGATGGATTGCGTGGCTTCAGCTGAATTAGGTCGTGCAAGTCGTATTAATGATGCGGCAGGACGTTACATTGAATTTTGTAAAAGTACTTTCCCATCACATTTAAGCCTAGATGGTTATAAGATCGTGGTGGATTGTGCAAATGGTGCAACTTACCATATTGCTCCAAACGTAATGCGTGAGTTAGGTGCAGAAGTGATCGAAATTGGCACACACCCAAATGGTTTGAACATCAATGAGAAATGCGGTGCAACGGACATTAAAGCCTTGCAACAAATGGTAGTCGAAGCTGGTGCAGATGTCGGTTTAGCTTACGATGGCGACGGTGACCGCTTAATTATGGTCGATCACTTAGGCAACAAGGTTGATGGTGACCAAATTCTCTTTATTATTGCTCGTGAAGCATTACGTTCAGGCAAATTACACGGCGGTGTCGTTGGTACATTAATGAGTAATATGAGCCTTGAACTTGCCTTAAAAGAGTTAGCTATTCCGTTTGCACGAGCAAATGTAGGCGACCGCTATGTACTTGAAGTCTTAAAAGAAAAAGGCTGGAAGCTCGGTGGTGAAAACTCAGGGCATATTATCGTGTTAGACAAAAATACTACTGGTGACGGTATTGTCGCCTCACTCGAAGTATTGGCTGCAATGGTATCACATAAATTAAGCCTAAATGATCTGGCTAAAGCTGTGCCGTTATTCCCACAAGTGTTGATCAATGTTCGTTTTGCAGGTGGTGCAAATCCATTAGACAGTGATGAAGTTAAAGCTGTTGCAAAAGATGTTGAACAACGTTTAGCTGGCAAAGGTCGTATCTTACTGCGTAAATCAGGTACAGAACCGCTAATTCGTGTGATGGTGGAGTGCGAAGATGGGGCTTTAGCACAAAGTTGTGCGGAAGAGATTTCAGAAGCGGTGAAACGTAACTAATCGCAAGCGGTAAGATTTCAACAAAATTTTGTAAGGATCTTACCGCTTGTTCTTTTTTAAACTATAATAACGCAAACGTTTGCTTTAAGGAGAACGCTATGGATCAACTTGAGATGAAAAAAATTGCAGCTCGTGCAGCTTTGCAATATGTTAAACCTGACACTATTGTTGGTGTGGGAAGTGGCTCAACTGTAAACTGTTTTATTGATGCATTAGGTGAAATGGCTGGTGATATTAAAGGTGCAGTAGCCGCTTCTAAAGCATCTGAAGAACGTTTAAGAGCGTTAGGTATTGAAGTATTTAGTGCCAATGAGGTGACTGAGCTTGATGTTTATATTGACGGTGCAGATGAAATTACTCCGCAAGGCTATATGATTAAAGGCGGTGGGGCGGCATTAACGCGTGAAAAAATTGTGAGTTCACTTGCAAAAAAATTCATCTGTATTGTTGATGCAAGTAAGCAAGTAGATGTGTTAGGCTCTACTTTCGCTCTGCCTGTTGAGGTGATCCCGATGGCTCGTTCTTATGTTGCTCGTCAATTAGTAGCCTTAGGGGGATCGCCCGAATACCGTGAAAGCGTTGTAACAGATAATGGCAATGTGATTTTAGATGTGTATAACTTCAAAATTTTTGAGCCATTAAAAATGGAACATACCATCAATAATATCGCAGGTGTTGTTACTAACGGGATTTTTGCACAACGTTATGCGAATGTGACCATCGTAGGTACGCCTGATGGTGCAAAAATTATTGAATAAGAAAAATCACTACGGAGGGTTGGGGGTTGCTACTCAACTCTCTTCTGTATAAGGAAGGCAATATGACAACCAAAGTTTCTTTAGATAAATCTAAAATTAAATTTTTACTGCTGGAAGGCGTTCATCAAAATGCAATTGATGTTCTGAAAAATGCAGGCTATACCAACATTGAATACCATAAAAAAGCTCTTGATGGTCAAGAGCTAATTGATGCGATCAAAGATGCTCATTTTGTTGGTATCCGTTCGCGTACTTTTATAACAGATGAAGTCTTACAACAAGCTCAAAAATTAGTAGCTATTGGTTGTTATTGTATTGGAACCAATCAAGTTGATTTAGATGCGGCAAAACGTCGTGGGATCCCTGTGTTTAATGCACCTTTCTCAAATACTCGTTCTGTTGCAGAATTGGTGTTAGGTGAAATCATCGTGTTAATGCGTCAAGTGCCAAAAGCAAATGCGGAAGTACATCGTGGTATTTGGAATAAATCTGCCGCTGGTTCAAACGAAGTGCGTGGTAAAAAATTAGGGATTATCGGCTACGGGCATATTGGTTCGCAGTTAAGCATTATTGCCGAGTCTATCGGTATGCAAGTGTATTTTTATGATATTGAAAATAAACTACCGCTTGGAAATGCTCAACAAGTTGCTAGCCTTGAAGAACTACTTTCAACCTGTGATGCGATTTCATTACACGTTCCTGAAAATGCTTCAACAAAAAATTTAATTGACGCAAAACGTTTAGCCCAGATGAAAGAAGGTGCAGTATTAGTGAATGCAGCGCGAGGAACTGTGGTAGATATTGATGCCTTAGTTGAAGTATTAAAAACAGACAAATTGCGTGGCGCAGCCCTTGATGTGTTCCCTGAAGAGCCAGCTTCTGCAAGCGATCCGTTTGAGTCTCCACTTTGCGAATTTGATAATGTGATTTTAACCCCACACATTGGCGGTTCTACATCAGAAGCACAAGAAAATATTGGCACTGAAGTCTCAAGTAAATTTGTAAAATATTCTGATAATGGCTCTACATTATCAGCGGTCAATTTCCCAGAAGTTTCCTTGCCTGAACATAAAGGCACAAAACGCTTATTGCATATCCACGAAAACCGCCCAGGTATTTTAAATCAACTCAATAAAGTCTTCGTTGATGCGAATGTGAATATTGCCGCAGAATATCTACAAACTGATCCGACTATTGGTTATGTAGTTATCGACGTTGAAACCGAACAGACTGGCGAGGCATTAAAATGTTTGAAAGAGATTGATGGAACGATTAGGGCTAGGGTTTTATACTAGCTGTTGTTTCCCCTCTAAAAGTTGAAAGAAAAATGACTTTTGGAGGGGAATTTGGCTAGGCATAGTAGACAAAAAAAGGGCATAGCAACCATTTTGTCTACTATGCCTAAAATCATTAAGCGTTTTTACCTTGATGCTCTTTTGCCGCTTTCACAAATCCTTCAAATAACGGATGTCCGTCACGTGGAGTAGAAGTAAATTCTGGGTGGAATTGTGCTGCGATAAACCAAGGGTGGTTTGGCACTTCGATGATTTCGACTAATTTACGATCTGCCGATAAACCGCTCACTTTCAAGCCTGCTGCTTCAATTTGTGGAAGTAATGTATTGTTTACTTCATAGCGGTGACGATGACGTTCAACGATCGTTTCAGTCCCATACACTTCGCGTGCTTTTGTGCCTTCGATTAAGTGGCATTGCTGAGCACCTAAACGCATTGTGCCGCCTAAATCTGATTCATCTGAGCGAGTCTCAACATTCCCTGATTCATCTTGCCATTCGGTAATTAAACCCACGACAGGTTGTGGACAGTGTTTATCAAATTCTGATGAGTTCGCTTGAGTTAAACCTGCAACATTACGAGCATATTCAATTAATGCAATCTGCATACCTAAACAAATACCCAAGTATGGAATTTTATTTTCACGAGCATACTGTGCGGTACGGATTTTCCCTTCCACACCACGATAGCCAAAACCGCCAGGGACTAAAATCGCATCAACCCCTTGTAACACTTCAACACCTTTGGTTTCTACATCTTGTGAATCAATATATTTAATGTTCACCGTTAAACGATTTTTCAAGCCTGCGTGTTTTAATGCTTCATTGACCGATTTGTAAGCATCTGGTAACTCAACATATTTACCGACCATACCGATAGTCACTTCACCCGTTGGGTTTGCTTGTTGGTACAGCACTTGTTCCCATTCAGATAAATCTGCTTCTTTGCAAGTTAAGCGGAAGCGATCACAAATGAAATCGTCTAAACCTTGCGATTTTAATAACGCTGGAATACGGTAGATGGAATCAACATCTTTGAGAGAAATAACCGCACGCTCAGGCACGTTACAGAATAAAGCGATTTTTGCTCGCTCATTTGCTGGGATCATACGATCTGAACGGCAGATCAACACATCAGGTTGAATACCGATAGAAAGCAACTCTTTCACTGAGTGCTGTGTTGGCTTAGTTTTCACTTCACCTGCCGTTGGGATATATGGCACAAGGGTTAAGTGCATAAACAATGTTTTTTCACGCCCCACATCAACGGCTAATTGACGTAATGCTTCTAAGAACGGCAGTGATTCAATATCGCCTACAGTGCCACCCACTTCAACGATTGCAACATCGTGACCTTTACCACCTTCAATCACTCGTGCTTTGATTTCGTTCGTAATATGTGGAATAACTTGGATCGTCGCACCTAAATAGTCTCCACGACGCTCTTTACGCAAAACTTCTGAGTAGATCTTACCGCTTGTAAAGTTGTTCGCTTTGGTCATTTTGGTACGGATAAAACGCTCATAGTGACCTAAGTCTAAATCCGTTTCTGCACCGTCTTGAGTTACGAACACTTCACCGTGTTGCGTTGGACTCATTGTACCTGGATCGACATTGATATAAGGATCGAGCTTCATAATAGTGACATCTAAGCCACGAGCTTCAAGAATTGATGCTAACGACGCAGCCGCAATGCCTTTTCCTAAAGAAGAAACAACGCCACCCGTCACGAAAATATAATTCGTTGCCATTTTGTCTGCCTTTTATGTGATAAATAGAGCTGAAATTCGGAATGGAATAAACCATCAGGACGGGAGCGTAGTTTACAGCAAAACGTCCTGATAGGCTAGTAAGAAATTATTTATAAAGAAATATCCCGTCTTCCTACAAATGAATGAGAAAGGCTTGTTCCGTCAACCATTTCTAATTCACTTCCGACAGGAATACCGTGTGCAATACGAGTAACTTTAATATTGTGAATAGAACACATCTCAGCGATATAATTTGCGGTTGCATCCCCCTCAATCGTTGAATTGGTTGCCAGAATCACTTCTTGAAAAGATTCTTCTTCTAAGCGTTTCTGTAATAAATCTAAACCAATTTCACGAGGCCCTATTCCATCTAAAGGAGATAGATGTCCCATTAATACGAAATAACGCCCTGAAAATTGCCCAGTTTGTTCAATCGCTTGAATATCTGCAGGCATTTCAACCACACAAAGTTGTCCGCTGATTTGGCGGCGGTAGTTTTGGCAGATAGCACACTCATCTTCTTCAGTAAAAGTTCGGCAAGATTTGCAATGTCCAATGTGAGTCATTGCTTCGCTCAATGCTTTAGCTAAATTCACACCGCCTGAGCGGTTACGCTGTAAAAGATGATACGCCATACGTTGTGCAGATTTTGGGCCGACTCCAGGCAATACACGCAGGGCTTCCATAAGATTTTCAAGTAAAGGGCTACTTTGCATAAGTGATATGATATAAATAGTAGCAGGGGCAATTTGCCCCTACTTTTAAACTGATTAACTAGATAATTAGAATGGGAACTTCATTCCTGGTGGTAATTGCATACCCGCAGTAACACTTGCCATTTTCTCTTTTTGCATTTCATCAGCACGGCGAACCGCGTCGTTGAATGCAGCAGCAACTAAATCTTCCACCATTTCTTTATCATCTTCCATTAACGATGGATCGATTTCGATACGACGACAATTATGCGCACCATTAATTGTCACCTTCACCAAGCCAGCTCCTGATTCGCCAGTTACTTCTAATTGTGCAATCTCTTCTTGCATTTTTTGCATACGCTCTTGCATTTGCTGAGCTTGTTTCATTAAGCCGCCCAAGCCACCTTTTCCAAACATGTTATGACCCCATTAGATATTAATAAAAGAATAATTAACATTCTACTGAAGCAGTTTAGTCGGCGCAAGTGATAAAATTGGCTCTCAGCTTTCTATTGTTTTAATAGCTTAGTATGGATAGAATCCAGCAACTTCTCTAAAACTTTTCTAAAAATCATTATGTTTAAACTCAAATCTGCCTTAATTAGACCAGTACAACGTATTAATAACGCCAAACTGACTTTTGATGAAACAATAGTTGTTTTAGTTAATAAACCTTACGGGGTCCTATCTCAATTTACTAACAATCAGGCATGCAAAACCCTGAAAGAATTTATTTCTATTCCAAATGTCTATCCTATTGGACGTTTAGATAAAGATAGCGAAGGTCTATTATTACTGACTAATAATGGTCAAATTCAACATCGTTTAGCAAACCCTAAGTTTGAAAAAGAAAAAACATATTGGGTTCAGATTGAGGGCATTCCTCAACCAGAAGATCTTAATAGATTAGCTAGTGGTGTAATATTAAAGGATGGCTTAACAAAGCCAGCTAAAGTTAAAATTATCCCAGATCCTCATTTTAAATGGCAAAGTGCCCCCAAAATTCGAGAAAGAAAAAATATTCCTACCTCATGGATTGAATTAAAAATTGTTGAGGGTAAAAATCGCCAAGTAAGGAGAATGACTGCTCATATCGGATTTCCAACATTAAGATTAGTTAGGGTTGGAGTCAGTTACTTCAAACTAGGTTCTCTGGCTCCTGGAGAATATTTAATTTTAGATGATATTCAAAAGAAGCTCTTATTTACAAAATTAAAATTGAGAGCAGTAAATCATTAAATTTTAATTAAAATTTGTATTATATCAGAATATAATCAACAAAAATTCATGACAAGGATAACATATGACAATTTTAGTAACAGGCGGAGCTGGCTATATCGGCTCACATACGGTGGTTGAATTATTAAATCAAAGCAAAGAGATTGTAGTATTAGATAACTTATCTAATTCATCTGAAATCTCTTTAGAGCGTGTTAAGCAGATCACAGGAAAATCCGTTCGCTTTTATCAAGGCGATATTTTAGATCGTGAGATGTTACGCCGCATTTTCGCAGAAAATCAGATTGACTCTGTTATTCACTTTGCAGGCTTGAAAGCCGTAGGCGAAAGTGTTCGAGAGCCGTTGCGTTACTACCAAAACAATGTGACAGGTTCAATTGTGTTGGTGGAAGAGATGTTAAAAGCCAATGTAAATACCATTGTGTTTAGCTCATCAGCAACGGTTTATGGCGATCCAAAAGAGATCCCGATTACTGAATCTTGTGAAGTGGGTGGAACAACTAACCCTTATGGCACATCAAAATATATGGTAGAATGTATCCTGGAGGATACAGCGAAAGCCTTCCCTCAATTTAGTGCGGTTGTATTACGCTATTTCAATCCTGTTGGAGCGCACGCAAGCGGTCTGATTGGCGAAGATCCTAACGGTATTCCAAATAACTTATTACCTTATATCAGCCAAGTTGCCGTAGGCAAATTGCAACAACTGTCTGTGTTTGGTTGTGATTATGAAACCCACGACGGCACTGGCGTGCGTGATTATATTCACGTTGTTGATCTGGCAATTGGGCATTTAAAAGCGTTGGAAAAACATCAAGATGATGCAGGTTTCCACGTCTATAATTTAGGTACAGGCACTGGCTATTCTGTGTTAGATATGGTGAACGCCTTTGAACAAGCAAACGACATTAAAGTGCCTTATAAATTGGTTGAACGTCGCCCTGGCGATATTGCGGTCTGTTACTCTAATCCACAAAAAGCTCTTGAACAGCTAGGTTGGAAAACGCAATACGATTTAACGCAAATGATGAAAGACACTTGGAATTGGCAAAAAAATAATCCAAATGGGTATAAGGGGTAAAAATGAGCGAGCAAGTAAAGGTTTCTCTTTGGCGGCAAATTTTCAGTTACAAAATGTTGCTCTGCGTATTTACAGGGTTTACATCTGGCTTGCCGTTATATTTTATCTATCAATTAATTCCAGCGTGGCTTCGCTCTGAACAGGTAGATTTAAAAACCATTGGTTTTTTTGCTATCGTTGGTTTGCCTTACACTTGGAAATTTTTAGTTGCTCCACTGTTTGACCGCTATTACCCAAATTTCCTTGGTCGTCGCCGTAGCTGGATGTTTTTCACGCAGATAGCTCTATTGGGGTTAATTGCTTGCTTCGGCTTCTTCAATCCAGCACAAGATATTAAACCCGTAATGATGTTAGCCATTGCAGTTGCCTTTGTGTCTGCGGTACAAGATATTGTGGTTGATGCTTATCGCCGTGAAATTTTGTCTGATGAAGAACTGGGTTTAGGTAACTCTATTCATATTAACGGCTATCGTATTGCTGGGTTAATTCCAGGTGGGTTAGCGTTGATTGTTTCTGACCACTATCCTTGGGAAACAGTCTTTTTGTTTACCGCACTCTTTATGATCCCTGGGATTATTCTGAGTTTATTCTTAGCGAAAGAGCCAACAATTTTACAAGATAACCGCAATCTTCCTTTCCACGAAGCCTTTGCTATTCCATTCAAAGAGTTCTTCCAACGTAAAGGTTTATGGGCTGCGGTTGGCACACTCACTTTTATATTGCTTTATAACTTAGGCGACTCCTTTGCGGCTACCTTACAAAGTGCCTTTATTCTGGATATGGGCTTTAGTCGTACTGATTTAGGCACCGCAGTCAAAATCAATGGGCTATGGGCTTCTATTGTGGCGGGCATGGTGGGTGGCGTGCTGATGTTGCGTATTGGCGTAAATCGCTCTTTATGGATTTTCGGTGTGTTCCAAATGCTAATGTTACTCGGCTTTGCGTGGCTTGCAAGTCACGGTAAGTTTGAAACAATCGGCGCTTACGAACGCTTTGCTTTATCTGCGGTCATTATTGGTGAATATATCGGAATTGGCTTAGGCACAGCTTGCTTTGTTGCCTATATTTCTCGTGAAACAAATCCACTTTATACAGCGACACAATTTGCGATTTTCACCAGCTTAACCGCGATTCCAAGTAAATTGATTGGTGCGACATCTGGGGCATTAGCTGAGAGCGTTGGCTTCTACCATTTCTATTGGATCTGCTTTTTCTTAGCGATTCCAGGAATGTTATGTTTGTTTTGGGTAGCACCTTGGAATGAAAAGAAATAGTACCCAGTTAACATATTGTAAAATATAATCTCGTTACTTAATTCATACTAGGTGCTTTAAGCAGTTACTGTTATTATTACAGGCGGTGTTTTTTATATTATAGAGGAACTTTTTATGAACCAACTAGATGCTTTACGTCAAATGACTGTCGTAGTTGCGGATACCGGTGATATTGATGCAATCAAAGCGTATCAACCAGAAGATGCAACAACAAACCCATCATTAGTTTTAAGTGCATCTGCACTACCTCAATATGCTCCATTAATTGATGAAGCGATTGCTTATGCAAAAACAAAAAGCAATGATAAAGCACAGCAACTGATTGATGCAGAAGATAAATTAGCAGTAAATATCGGTTTAGAAATTTTAAAAGTGGTGAAAGGTCGCATTTCAACAGAAGTGGATGCTCGCTACTCTTACGATACTGAAAAAACGATCGCAAAAGCGCGCAAATTAATTGCTTTATATAATGAAGCAGGTATCAGCAACGACCGTATTTTAATTAAAATTGCTTCAACTTGGCAGGGTATCAAAGCGGCTGAGCAGTTAGAAAAAGAAGGGATTAACTGTAACTTAACACTATTATTCTCACAAGCTCAAGCGCGTGCTTGTGCGGAAGCTGGCGTTTACTTAATTTCGCCATTCGTAGGTCGTATCCTTGACTGGTACAAAGCAAATTCTGATAAGAAAGAGTATGCACCAGCAGAAGATCCAGGCGTGGTTTCAGTAACTTCAATCTATAACTACTACAAACAACACGGTTATAACACAGTGGTAATGGGTGCAAGTTTCCGTAACGTAGGCGAAATCACAGAATTAGCCGGTTGCGACCGCTTGACGATTGCACCAGCATTATTAAAAGAGTTACAAGAAAGCGAAGCACCTTTAGTGCGTAAATTAGAGTACAAAGGTGAGGTGAAAGCTCGTCCAGCACCAATGACTGAAGCTGAATTCTATTGGGAACATAACCAAGATGCGATGGCAGTTGAAAAATTAGCGGAAGGTATCCGTAAATTTGCGATTGACCAAGAGAAATTAGAAGCAATGCTTTTAGCGAAGTTCTAATTATTCTTTAGATTAACAGCCCCGAAATATAATCGGGGCTTTTATTTGATTCGATATGACAAATATGGTTCTCTCCAATTATCTGATAGAGGAAAATAGTGGAGCAATGATATTCCTACAATTTTCGTTCCAATGAAAACCGATAACCTAAGATACACTAAAATGAGAAAACAGCGAGGAGAGATAAAATAGGCTATATGAGTTTATATCTTTTACAAAATTTAACTACAGCAAAATTATTTACAAATAGAGCTATTATCTCTATAAAGATTTCCCTCTCTATCATTGCCAGCCTTATACAACTTCTGTATAATCCTCACCCTTTTACAAGTTCAGAATTTTGCAAAATTTGGAGTAAACAATGGCTCGTGTAACCGTTCAAGATGCAGTAGAGAAAATTGGTAACCGCTTTGATTTGATTTTAACGGCAGCACGCCGTGCAAGACAGCTTCAACTTCACACTCGTGAGCCGCTTGTGGCTGAAGAGGGCGATAAACCAACGGTTATCGCATTGCGTGAAATTGAAGAAGGTTTGATTAATAATCAAATTATGGATCAACAAGAGAAATTTGATGCAATCGTGCAAGAAGTGGCAGAGAAAGAAGCTATTTCATTCTTGGCTGATGTGCAAGCAAATTCATAATTAGATCAAATTTCGTTAAAAATGGACAATGAAAAGGGTGATTTGCCCTTTTCATTGTCCATTTTTCGTTATACATTACGAAATCTCAGTTTTTGTTGTGTGAGGTGTAAAGTGCAGTTATTTGAAAGTCTTAATACCATTATTCAAGGTTATTTACCTGCGGATCAAATTGATATTGTGAAGCGGGCATTTGTTGTGGCTCGTGATGCACACGAGGGGCAATTCCGTTCAAGTGGCGAACCTTACATTACTCACCCTGTCGCTGTGGCGTGTATTATCGCCGAGATGAAACTCGATCACGAAGCGGTAATGGCAGCACTTCTGCACGATGTAATTGAAGATACACCTTACACCGAAGAACAGCTTGCCGCAGAGTTTGGCACAAGCACCGCAGAAATTGTGCAGGGCGTATCAAAACTGGATAAATTAAAGTTCCGTACCCGCCAAGAAGCACAGGTAGAAAACTTCCGAAAAATGATCTTGGCGATGACCAAAGATGTTCGTGTGGTGTTAATCAAACTGGCTGACCGTACTCACAATATGCAAACACTTGGGGCATTGCGTCCGGATAAACGCCAACGCATTGCGAAAGAAACCCTTGAAATCTACACACCATTGGCTCACCGTTTAGGCATTGAACATATTAAAAATGAATTGGAAGATCTCTGTTTAGAAGCAATGTATCCTTATCGTTATAAGGTGTTAAAAGCAGCAGTCGATATGGCTAGAGGAAGCCGTCAAGGGCTGATTGAACAAATTTCAAAGGAAATTCAAATTCGCCTTGATGAAGTAGGGATTAAAGCCCGTGTGTATGGTAAGGAACGCCATCTCTATTATCTTTATGGACGTATGCTGCAAAAAGTACAACGTTTTAATTCTATTTTGGATATTTACTCTTTCCGAGTTGTTGTAGATAGTGTGGATAATTGCTATCGAGTATTAGGGCAGATGCATAGTCTATATAAACCTCGTCCTTTCCAACTAAAAGACTATATTGCGGTTCCTAAAACAAATGGCTATCAATCTTTACATACTTCAATGATTGGTCCTAAAGGTGTGCCTGTTGATGTATTAATTCGCACTGAAGAGATGGATCAAGCAGCTCGTTTTGGTGTTGCTGCATATTGGGGCTATCAAGAACAAGCTAATATGAGTGTTCAAGTCAGAACGCAACAATGGCTAAAAAGTATTGTGGAAATGCAACAAAATGTAGGAAATTCGGCAGAGTTTATCGAAAACGTTAAATCTGATCTGTTTTCAAGCGACATTTATGTCTTTACTCCGAAAGGTCGTATCGTACAGCTTCCAGCCAATGCGACTGCTGTGGATTTTGCCTATGCGGTACATACTGATGTGGGCGACCGCTGTATTGGTGCAGTGGTCGATCATCAGCCGTATCCACTTTCTCAGCCGTTACAATCAGGGCAAACCATTGAAATTCAAACGGCAGAAAGTCCACGGTTAAATGCATTGTGGCTGAACTTTGTGGTCACGGCAAAAGCACGCTCTTGTATTCGTAACACCTTAAAAAACCAGCAGCGTACACAGGCAATTTCTCTTGGAAGACGACAATTATTGCTCTCACTTAATACCTCTAATTTTGAACATCTTGATCCCGTTGTAATTGAGGCATTGCTAACAGATCTACAATTATCCAATTTTGATGACCTATTAGCCGAAATCGGTTTGGGTAATCAAATTAGTGGAGTGATTGCTCAACGCTTATCTAGTAAGACCTTAGAGATTGATACAGACGGTAATCCTGAAAATAATCAATCTCTTGCAATCCAAGGGGTAGATAGCGGTTTGATTAGCTTTGCGAAATGCTGTTTACCTGTCCCTGGTGATGAAATTATTGCGCATATCAGTTCGGGCAAAGGGTTAATGGTTCACTGCTTAACGTGCCGCAATGTGAAAGAAGCTGCGACGGATCACCGTCACTATATGCCGGTAAGCTGGGAAATTGCTAAAGATAAATCCGTTGAATTTGAAGCAGAAATCGTGGTTGATATTCTCAACCAACAAGGCATTCTAGCAGGGATTACTTCTACGATTGCCAAAATGAACAGCAATATCCTTGATATTCACAGCCAACAGCGAGAAGGTGGTGTGTATCAAGTGAAATTATTGGTCAGCGTGAAAGACAGAACACATCTTACCGAGATTTTAACTAAACTTAGTCATCTTGTTGGGGTTGTCAAGGCAGTTAGAGCAATGGCCTAACTTCAATCTAAGCAATATCCTCACGAGTTAATACAAGCGGATATATTCCTGCCTGTTCTTGCTTAAGATGGTGGACTAATGCGGTGATTTGTTGGCAAATATTGTCTGTCACCGCATTGGCTTGAGCCATTTTCTCTTCTGTTACATTTTCAGGGTGTTTATTAAAGAGAACTGCGTCAAGCAAACGTTCTGCGTGCATACCGTCACGGCAGTAATGTAATACGCCCACTTCAGTAAATGCCGTTGCGACATAGCTGATTTTGGTCGTTGCAATGCCTAAAGCACCATCTTCACCGCCCAGTTCCCTAAATAGTTGATATTGTGGAAAACCGCCACAAGCAAGGAGGAATGCACGGCGAAAGACCACATTTCCACCACAGGTCATTCGCATATGTTGCCACGCATACTCAAAATTAGGGTGAGAAGCATAGCGTTCTGCAATACCAACAGGCTTTAAGGCAAGGCGAACTACCATTGCTTCAGGACGGAAATGGAAAATTGCTTCGGCAACTTGCAATGCCCCATTTTCATAAGCATCATCGGCATCAAGAAAAGCGATAACCTCTGCATCACTTTGTAACGCCCCCCAATTTCGAGCCTTTGCAACACCGCTATTTCGAGGCATCTGTTCAACTCTAATCTTATGTGGAACTTGTGCTTCAAACTGTTTGGCAAGGGCAAAGGTGTTATCGGTAGAAGCATCATCAATGATCCATAATGTGCCTAATTCAGCTTGGTTAAGCACACTTTGTACTGCTTGTTGAAGGGTCTGTTCTGCGTTATAGCACGGGATAATCACATCGATCATTTAACGTTCCTCATTAAAAGCAAAACCTTGAGGTGATACAGATAAAATAGATGCAGTTTTCCCCCAATCGCCAAGGACTATGCGAGTGAATGTGCGGTCAGATTTTGCAAAATTTTTACTAAAATGCACCGCTTGTCTGTGAGTATGTCCGTGAATAAGCCATTCAGCGTGATAGTTATCCACAACTTGAGCAGTAAATTCAGGATTGACGTCCATAATTTCAGCCGACTTTTGTTGTTTGTCTGCACGGCTTTTAGCTCGGATTTTTTGAGCGATATGAATACGCAGGTTGAGTGGTAAGCAGAGAAATAGCCATTGTCGCCATTTTTGATGAACTTTTTGGCGGAATTGTTGATATTTAATATCATCAATACAAAGAGTATCACCGTGACAAATTAAGGTTTTTTTACCATATAAATCAATCAGTTGATAATCAGGTAATAAAGTCATTCCTGTGGCTTTAGCAAAAGCTTTACCAATCAGAAAGTCACGATTGCCGTGAATAAAGTAGCACGGAATGCCTTGATCTGTAAGCTGACGAATGGCGTGTTTCACTTTATCAATTAAAGGCGATTGCTCATCGTCACCAATCCAGAAATCAAACAGATCCCCTAAGATATACACTGCTTCAGCAAGCGGTGCTTTTTCTGTCATAAATTGCAAAAACAGATCCGTCAATTCGGGTTGATTGTCGTTAAGATGAAGATCGGCGATAAAGTAGGTGGTCATTGTTTTTTGTTGTTATGATATGGAATGCCTTGAATGTAGGGACACACTGCGTGTGTCCACAATATCTTTTTATTATGTGAAACCGTGACGGACACACGCAGTGTGTCCCTACACTAATTATTTTTCGCTATCAAACCACCCACGAATAAACTGCACAGACAAGAAGAACGTCAATGCAAAGAAAGCATATAAAATATAGCTTACCCACGGTTTTGATACACTCTCACCTTCTGCAAGTGGTGTGATTGACACGATATTTCTAAATTCATTCAACCAATTAATTCGCCAGCCGTAGTATTTAATTTGTACCATCTGTTTTTCGTTCGCATAGGCTTGTGCTTTTGCTTGAATATCGGCAGAGCCAAATTTGAAATAGAGCGGTAATCCCCAGCCTGTATCTTCATTACGATACACCATTACCGCTTTGGTATCAGGGTGTTCGGTGAAAAGAAAATACACATCACGCACTTCGCCATCTGCTGGATTTGATTTGCTGATTACCCCATCTTTATCCATACGACGTACTTCCATTCCTGTAATCATTGTTTGTTCATAGCTAGGAAATGCATAGTTGACTGCACCGACTAATACAATGTGTAACGAGAGTGAAACTAAAATTAGAAAGTATTTAAACATTGCTCTCATAAAAAATCCTTATCCGAAAGTTCGGCATTAATATAATCATTAAATTTTAAACAATTTTCGCACGTTTTGCGTAGTAATGTTAGCAAATTCTTCTAAAGATACGCCTTTTAATGTTGCCACATATTCACACACTTCTCGAACATAAGCTGGCTGGTTAGGTTTACCACGATAAGGGATCGGCGCGAGATACGGAGAGTCGGTTTCGACTAACAGACGATCAAGTGGTACTTTCCGCACCACATCTCGCAATTCTTCAGCATTACGGAAAGTAATAATCCCTGAAATCGAGATATAAAAACCAATATCCAACGCACGCTTTGCCATTGCCCAATCTTCCGTAAAGCAGTGCAATACACCACCACACTGCTCGGCATTCCCTTGTTCTAAAAACTGCATTGTATCTTCACGAGCAGAACGGGTATGGATCACTAACGGTTTCTGCACCTGTTTTGCAACTTCGATATGTTGCTCAAACAACGATTGTTGTAGTGCTTTGGTTTCGGGCGTGTAGTGATAATCTAACCCCGTTTCCCCCACAGCAACAACTCTAGGATCTTGCACCAATGCTACCAGTTTATCATAGTCAAACGGTTCATCTTCCACGTTCAACGGATGAACACCACAAGAGAGGGCCACTTCACTACGATGAGCAGTGAGTTGCTTCATCGCTTCAAAGCGACCAAGTGTCGTACAAATCGAGATCATCTGCTGTACGCCACGCGCTTTGGCATTGTCGATCACTTCGTCCACATTTTTATGGCGAGTTTCATAGTCTAACGAGTCTAAGTGACAATGTGAGTCAATAATAAATAAATTGTTCAAGGTTATTCCTTTGTTATTTCCAATAAGATAAAGGGTAATATAAAAGTTTGTCGTTATCTGCATAAGATAAAAATCCATATTTTTGATAAAAAGCAGTGGCATTTTTATCTTTAGCATCTACGACTATCGCATAAGCAGCAATATCAGCATTGACTACTCGTAATATAGCATCAACTAACAGAAATCTTCCCAGCCCTTTGCCAATATACCTTTTATCTAATGCTAAACGACCAAGCCGAATGACAGGAACGCTAGGATAACGGGGGAGTTTTTTCTGTTTCTCAACTGGAAGATCTTTTAGTGAAATGCTAGAAGCAGCGAGAGTATAGTAACCTACTATAGTTTGATTTTCAGGATCAATTAACACAAAGCAATTTGTTACTCGTCTTTTGATGTCTTGAGAAACTTGCGTATAAAAATAGCTATTTAGCTCTTCAGAAGAAGAGCTAAAGGTGTTTCTTGGAATAGTCAAATCCGAAAATCGAATAAAAGAGAGTTTTGCAATATCCATCTATTTTTTACCAAAGATAGCTTGGTAATCTTGCATTGCCTTGAGCATATTTTCGTTTGGTTGATGTGGCTCAAGTAATGCGTCTGCCAAACGATGTTGATCTTCAAGTGATAAATGAATGATTTCCGAATCGGCAATCACCTTACGAGCGGCAGCTTGTAAATTTGTGATCATAAAATCGGTGAGCGTTATCCCTTCAATTTCTGCAGCACGTTTAATTAAGGCGTAAGTATCTGGTTTTACTCGAGCAGCTAGACGGCTCGTTGCCATTGTTGTCATAAAATCCCCCTGTTGTTTGAAATTGTACATCAGTTAGACGTACAAAATCAATTTTACGCCCTTTCCACCCCAAATGCCATCACTTGATCGATATTGTCAGCATTCATCGCAATCATCATTAAACGATCCACCCCCAAGGCGACGCCAGAGCAGTTTGGCATACCAGCTTTTAACGCTTCAAGGAAACGACTGTCTAATTGCTGTGGCGGTAAACCCATCGATTCACGCAACACATTATCTTGTTCAAAACGGCGAATTTGCTCTTTGGCATCACTGAGTTCGTGAAAGCCGTTAGCAAGTTCTAACCCTTTGTAATAAAACTCAAAGCGTTCAGCCACGCGGTGATCTTCCGTACTGATTTGAGCAAGTGCCGCTTGAGTTGCAGGGAAGTGATAAACTGCCGTTGGACGCTCTTTGCCAATATTCGCTTCGACCACTTCGCTAAATAAAAATTGCAGTAAAGTATCACGCTGTTCATCTTCATCACATTGCAAACCGTGTTCACGCGCTTTAGCCACAAGCTGGGCTTTGGTTGCAGAGAGTGGATCTAAGCCAACGTAGGTCTGAAATACAAATTGATAACTAAAGGATTCAGCAGGCTCACAATCTAAAATCTGTTGTAGCAGATCGTCCACTTCATTAATCAAACGGTACATATCAAAATGAGGGCGATACCACTCTAACATCGTAAATTCAGGGTTATGGCGTTTGCTGACTTCTTCATTGCGAAACACTCGACAGAGCTGAAAAATCGCCCCACTACCGCAGGCAAGCAGGCGTTTCATATGATATTCAGGGCTAGTAATCAAGTGTAAGGTTTTCGCTTGGCTTGAAAACGGCGATAAAAACTGAGTGCTAAAGGTTGAAAGATGTACGTCCGTCACGGAAAACTCACTCATCGCAGGTGTTTCAACTTCCAATACCCCACGCTCCGTAAAAAATTGACGGATCTCCGCCATAATTTTGGCTCGTTTCAATAAGTGTTGAATAGAGGCTGATGGTTTCCAGTCAGGTTGTTCTTGCAAATTTTCCATGAAATTGTACCGCTTGTAATAAAAGTGGGACATTATAGCAGAGTAAGTAGAGCGTGTTGATCTCCTAAGCCCAAAAAACAAACGACATAGAAATTTGGTATAATTTAGTTCGCCAAAACCTAACCATCCCATACAAACTATGTCGCTTAGAACCATTTTAACAGATAATCTTTGGAAACGCCTAGCCTATTTACTCGACCGTACAGGACGTGTTTATAATAAACCTGAACATCGTAATACAGTGGAAGGGATTTTATATCGTATTCGTAAGGGATGCCCTTGGCGTGATTTACCTGCTGAATTTGGCTTGTGGAACACGATTTATCGTCGGTTCAATCTTTGGTCTAAAAAGGGTGTTTGGCAAGAAGTGCTAAAATCATTTAGACAACATATTGATTCTGAATGGATTTTTATTAATCGCAGTGTCATCAAGGCTCACCAGCATTCAACAGGCGCAAGCGGTCAAAATCCGCAAGCGATTGGTAAAAGTGTGGCAGGTAATAGCACAAAAATTCATTTAGCGGTAGATAGTTGTAGAAATCCTATTGATTTTGTTCTGACGGGGGGGAAGTTCACGACAGTAAAGCTGCGTCTGAGCTTGAGGTATTGTTACCTGACAGTGAGACCATTGTTGCAGACAGAGGTTATGATTGTGAAGCCTTCCGAGCACTTATTTTGACAACAAAAGCAGTTCCAGTTATACCTCGCAGACGAAATTCAAAGGTGGGTAATCAGGATATAGACTGGTATTTATATCGTTATTGCCATTTAGTTGAAAATGCGTTTGCTTTTTTAAAACAATACCGAGCCATTGCGACTCGGTACGATAAGTTAGCAAGAAATTATGCGGCATCGCTAGCAATGATTTGTTGTATTCTCTGGGGGAGATTGTTGTTTGGTTAAGATTTAAACTCAAAAGATCAACAGCCCCTAGATGTTTGAATTTGACTATCTCTAAATAAGCCGTATATCAGGGCGAATAAAGATTCGCCCCTCATATGATTATTCAATCACAATACGATCTCGGTTTTTTTCAAGTGTCGCTTTCCCGATACCTGAAACTTCGGTGAGCTGCTCAACATTTAAAAACTTACCGTTTTTCTCACGATATTCCACAATTGCCTGAGCCTTTTTCGCTCCAATACCAACTAACTTATCTTGGATTTCTGAGGCTGTCGCAGTATTGATATTTACAACATTCGCATTTACTTTTTGTGTCGCTGCGACTTGTTGCATCACTACCGGTGTATGTTCTGTTGACGTAGTTACTTTTTCTTCAGCAAATGTTGTTGCAGAGAAAAGCCCAAATAAAAGACTGAATGTGTAACGAGAAAGTTTTTTCATAAATTACTCCTTAAAGGTTGGTTTAAATTGCACGCATACCTTACAAATCAAACAAACAGCCTGCAATGAGTAAAAATGTGTTTTTCGACGCAGATCGAAAAAATTGAAAAATCTTCTAGACAATACTGCTATTTTTTTGTTTTAGTAAAAAGTTAGCAAAAATAGCCAGCTTATTGTGAAATTTTTCTGAAAATCCATCAGAAATCCTTTAAAATAATACAATTTTTCCTTAAACTTAATCATTTGGGATACTCAAAATGAGCCAACAAAATTTACGTAAAGAACCTGTTTTTGGTGAGCCTAGCGCAGTAAAAACAGAGAACGAAAATTCGGAAAGCAAATTAACTCTCTCAGCACATAAACTTACTAAGAAGGTTAATTTTTCATTACATTCAACTAAATCGCCAGGACACACTTTTACTCCAGTAATGAAGCGTCCTGTAGGTGGTACTTTTTCTTTTGCTTCAATGGAAGAACAAAAAAATCAACAAGATTCAAAAGAGCGTACATTGGAGCAACAAAAAACATCTGCATTTATGTTTTCTCCTGTTGTCACCACAACAGAGGAGCCATTATCTGAAGCACTCCAAAAGGAAACAGAAACAACAAATGCCGAGCAACCAGCAATGACTACTCAAACTATAGAGAGAATTCTGCCTAGTTCTCAACCTAATTTTCAAAAATCAATCGCAGAAAAGGTACCATTTCAATCTCGCCGATTACTTCTTGTGGGAGCATTGGTATTGGCATCACTTTTGATTCTTTTCTTGTTAAAACCAAATACACCGGAAACACTGGAACAATTGGAACAAGATAATACTCTACCTATTGAATTCCGCCCAGTTGATGAAGCAGAAGCGAAGCGCGCAGAAGAAGCAAAAGCATTAACTATCCCACAAGCTCAAGTAGAGCAAGCTCCCCCGATATCTCCCCCCGTAAACACCGTAGAAACAATACTGCCATTAACAACGGGAGGTTCGACAGTTTCATCTAACGTTGAAAATGCTTCTATTACGCCTATTTCTGTAACAAGTACAGAAATTACAAAGCCTACTGAGGAAGTCGTAACAAAACCAACAAGTAGCGGAAGTGTGAGCTACCAGATGGAAGAAGAAAAATCAGAAGTAGAGAAAATTCAAGCTGAGAAAACTCGAGTAGAAAAAATTAAACCAGTTTCTGCTGTAACTCAAAAAGCAGAAGTCAACATAGAAAAAGAACAGCCTGCTAAAACAAAAGTGGTAGTCGTAACTGCTAAACCTGTTGTTACATCAGCTTCATCTGGCTTTATTTCAAGCAAGACATTAACGATTCCAAAAGGTGTGTCTTTAATGCAGGTTTTCCGTGACAATCACCTAAATATTTCAGATGTAAACGCTATGAGCAAAGCAAACAAAGCGGTCAGCAATCTCAAAGTCGGAGAAAAAGTAACTGTTCGATTAGACAAAAATAGCCGTGTTGTTGAAATGAGAATAAATGCTGGAATTTATACTCGTCAATCAAATGGTACTTATATTTTTAAATAATAAATATTGAGGCAATAATATCATCATTGCCTCTCTCTATATTTAAAAGGAGATATGAGATGATATCCATAATAGTGAGGAAGTATTCTTCAATATATGCAATGATAGCATTGCTCTCTGCTTGTATGGTACCTGCTGTATCACCTGTTTCTCAACTTGAAAAGTCATTAATACCAACAAAAAATACCCAAATGATTGTTAAAATTAATGAACGTATTTATTACGAATATCTATGTGATAATAAACAAATCGTTAGGGTACAATATGACAACACAAAGAAAAATAGAGCTGTTGATATTACTTTTCAGCAAAGTACCCATACGCTTTATTCAAGTGTGACGAAAAAAGGCAAAAAATACAGCGATATCCGCTGGATATGGTCAGAAGATTTTGATGGCAAAGGCACATTGCGAGATAACCGCAATAAAATCCTTGCCGAAAACTGCGTGAAGCAATAGGAAGCATAATGAATATTTTAGTTATTGCACCTTCTTGGGTTGGGGATATGATGATGTCCCACGCCCTTTATCAACAGCTCAAAACCAACTATCCGAATTGCCAAATTGATGTGATGGCACCCGACTGGTGTCGCCCGTTACTTTCTCGTATGCCAGAAGTTCGCAAAGCGATTTCAATGCCAATCGGTCACGGCTCGTTTGCGTTATGTAAGCGGTACAATTTAGGCAAAAATTTGCGAAATCAATACGATATGGCAATCGTTCTGCCTAATTCATTGAAATCTGCTTTTATTCCGCTGTTTGCTAAAATTCCCCAACGTCGTGGCTGGAAAGGGGAAATGCGTTATAGCTTTCTCAACGATTTACGCACGAATAAAAACGACTATCCGATGATGGTACAACGTTATGTGGCACTTGCGTTTGAGCAAGGTAAAATCCCGACAGCAGAAAACTTACCGATTGCTTATCCTTACCTACAAGTCGATAGCGAGAAAATTGCACAAACCAAACAACATTTTGCTAAACAGTTTGAATATGCCGAAAACCGCGAAGCGGTTGGTTTCTGCCCAGGTGCAGAGTTTGGACCTGCGAAACGTTATCCCCATTACCACTATGCAACACTGGCTCAAAAACTGATTGAGCGAGGCTATTCCGTGCGTTTATTTGGTTCAAAAAAAGATGAAGAAGCCGGGGAACAAATTCGCAATAGTTTGCCTGAAGCCTTACAACGCTACTGTATCAACCTTGCAGGACAAACGGATTTAAACCAAGCTGTTGATTTAATTGCTGATTGCAAAGCCGTTGTCAGCAACGACTCTGGATTAATGCACATTGCCGCTGCTCTTAACCGACCGCTTGTTGCGCTCTATGGTCCAACTAGCCCGCAATATACGCCACCGCTCTCTAAATCTGCGGTGATTATCCGCTTGATTGAAGGTGGTTTAATTAAGATCCGCAAAGGCGAAGGGCAAGACGGTTATCACCAAAGTTTGATCGATATTCAGCCTGAAATGGTGTTGGACAAGTTAAATAATAAGCTGTCAAAAAAAAGTTCACTTTAATTCTTTTCATAGACGTTTTTTATTTTATTTCTCTAGCTATTTAGATAAAATAATCGTCGTTTATTAGGTATAATCGTTTGACCTTCGGAGTTGCAATGAAAAATATTTTAGTGATAAAGTCAAGTATTCTTGCGGATAAATCAAAATCTAATCAATTGGTTGATCACTTCAAGTCTCAAATTTCAGCTAATATTATAGAACACAACTTAGGTGAAAATCCGCTCCCGTATTATGATATAAATGCTGTATTAGATATACGAGGAAAATCACAAGATGATACTCAATATAATGCTCTGACTCTTTCTAATAATCTGATCAATGAAGTAAATCAATGCGATCTCATTGTATTTGCTGTTCCTATGTATAATTTAGGTATACCAGCACAGCTTAAGACATATCTAGACTATTTAACCCGTATTGGCGTAACTTTCCGTTATACAGAAAATGGTCATGAAGGTTTAATTAAAGGTAAAAAAGCTATTGTTGTGCTTACTCACGGAGGAGTCTATAGGGATACACCTACAGACTTAGCCAAAATGTATATGCATGCAGTTCTTAATTTTATTGGTATTTTTGACATCGAGTTTGTTTACGCGGAAGGTCTTGGCTATGGAGCAGAAATTTCAGATAAAGCTCTTGAAGCGGCTAAAGTTGAACTGGATCGTATTGCTCAAACATTCTAATTTAATGATAAATACACCGTCTAATTAGGCGGTGTTTTTATATGTAACCGTTTGTCTTTTATCCATATCAAATAACTACGCAATATTTACAAATAATCATTTCAATCTTACTGCTTTTCAGTTAGTTTATTACTGTCTATTTGTTTATCTTAACTATAAGGAAACTCACTATGGAAACTCTCTTTCAAGTAGCTCAAAATTGGTTAGATCAAGATCCTGATTTAGAAACTCGTGCAGAGTTAGAGCAATTGATTTCGCAAGCAAAAGCAAATGATGCGAAAGCTCAAGCTGAATTATCTAGCCGTTTTGATGGACGTTTACAATTTGGTACTGCAGGCTTACGCGGTCGCTTACAAGCAGGTTCAATGGGTATGAACCGTGTACTTGTTGCTCAAGCTGCGGGTGGTTTAGCAGAATTTCTAAAAGGCTATGACAAAGAGCCATCTATCGTGTTAGGTTATGATGGACGTAAAAATTCAGATGTGTTTGCTCGTGATACTGCAGAAATTATGGCAGCAGCAGGCATTAAAACTTACCTTCTTCCAAGAAAATTACCAACGCCAGTGCTTGCCTATGCAATCAAGTACTTTGACACTACCGCAGGTGTAATGGTAACAGCAAGCCATAACCCACCTGAAGATAACGGCTATAAAGTTTACTTAGGTAAAGCAAACGGCGGTGGTCAAATTGTATCGCCAGCAGACCAAGAAATTGCGGCTTGTATTGATAAAGTAGCTCAAGGCAGTATCAAAGACTTACCACGTAGCCAAAATTACACTGTATTAGATGATGAAATTGTTGATGCCTATATTGCAAAAACGGCAAGCCTTGCTAAAGAGCCACAAGTTGATATTAACTATGTTTATACGGCAATGCACGGCGTAGGTTATGAAGTATTGAGCAAAACATTAGCCAAAGCAGGTTTACCGCAGCCATCTATCGTTGCTGAACAAGTATGGCCGGACGGCACATTCCCAACAGTAAACTTCCCGAACCCGGAAGAGAAAGGTGCATTAGATTTAGCGATTAAAGTAGCTAAAGAGAGAAATGCGGAATTTATTATTGCGAACGACCCAGATGCAGACCGTTTGGCAGTGGCAGTACCAGATGCACAAGGTAACTGGAAACCTTTACATGGCAATGTTATCGGTTGTTTCTTAGGTTGGTATTTAGCAAAACAATATCACGCACAAGGCAAAAAAGGTATTTTAGCTTGTTCACTTGTTTCTTCCCCAGCACTTGCAGAAATTGCGAAGAAATATGGCTTTGAGTCAGAAGAAACATTAACGGGCTTCAAATATATCGGTAAAGTAAACGGCTTATTATTCGGTTTTGAAGAAGCATTAGGCTACTTAGTTGATCCAGATAAAGTGCGTGATAAAGACGGTATCTCTGCAGCGATTATGTTCTTAGATCTTGTGCGTAACTTGAAAAAACAAGGTAAAACCTTAGCAGATTATGCAGATGACTTTACTAAAGAGTTTGGGGCTTATGTAAGCGGTCAGATCTCTATTCGTGTTGATGACTTATCCGCAATCGGTAAGTTAATGACCGCATTACGCACTAACCCACCAAGCGAAGTCGGTGGTTTCAAAGTGGCGACTTTCTTAGATCATACGAAAACAGATCGTCAAAGCGATATTTTAGTGTTTGTGCTTGAAAATGGTAGTCGTTTAATCGCTCGTCCGTCAGGTACAGAACCGAAAATTAAGTTTTACTTAGATGCGCGTGGTACTGATCCGAAAAACGCGGAAGAGGTATTGACACAGTTCGATGCAAGCGTGCGTGCAATTCTTCGTCAAGAGCAATATGGTAAACAAGATTGCTAGTTGATTAAAATGTTAAAGCCAGATAGATAGTAAAAAGTGTTGGTTTTAGCTTTTCTATTACCGACACTTTTTATATTTCCGTTTAATATTCATTAATCACCTATCAAATGTAATTTTTATTAAGAAAATGATGAACAATAAATTCAATCCTAACCCCCCTAGTTTTAAGTCAGTAAAAGCATGCCAACCTCTTAAATTTAAAACGAAAAAATCTTCACTACAACAAGATTATGTTCAAACATCAAAAAATGAGCACTACAAAGACAAACCAAGTTTATCGATTTATACAACTGAAGCTAACAAATCTAGTAAAGAGGGCTTTGTAAAAGTCAGTGTAAAAGACAGAAACAAACCTATAAAAAGTAAAAGTGGTGCCCTATCTCCAAGAGCACCAGAAAAAATCCGTAATAATCGAGCCAGTGAAATGAAAGTTTATGGAGAACATGCTTGTTCTGCTATTTTTCAACAACGCCCTGAAGCTATCGTTCGTTTATGGATTACCTCTGAGTGTGCCAAAAAAACAGGAGCGTTATTAAGCTATCTTGCAGATCATAAAAAGGCATATCATTTAGTAGATACTGAAGAAATGCTGAGAGTTACAGGAACAGAGCATCACGGTGGTATGTGTTTATTAGTAAAAAAATCTACACCATTCTCGTTAGAAGGCTATTTACAACTGGAACGACAACATGATTGCTTAATACTATTAGATGGTGTAAATAATGCTCAAAATATAGGGGGAATTATACGTACTTGTGCCTTTTATGGAATAAAAGGCATTATTGTAGAAAATAATGACATACTGAATTCAAGTAATGCTGCTCGTGTTGCTGAAGGCGGTCTAGAATTTGTGTATCCCTTAGAGACAAAACATAAACACATTGCCTTAATGCAGTTACGTAAGGCTGGTTATCAAATTGTGCATTTAACTCGCCAAAGGCAAGCGCCACATTTATCTAGAATAGTATTATCTAAAAAGATTGTATTTGTTTTAAGTGAAGTTATATCAAATGAAGTTGAATATCCTGAAGATAGTATTGTTCAGCTCTCATTTGCTAATTCTCTCAATAGTGGGCTGAATGTGGCTGTAAATGCAGGGATTTTATTAGCGCAATGGTATCAAAATCATATGTTATAGCGACTAAATGATTTTACTCTAAAGATAGTCAGAGATGATTATTTATACTTATGTTGAGTCTAAGCATTAATTATGTCTATTTGTTCACATAAACCTTGCACTTTTCTGATCGGAACAGACCGCTTTTTTGCATTCTTTTTTTGATACGACGGAGCCATTGAGGTAAAATCTTGCCTTATTTTGTAACGAAAAGATAACGATAATGACAACGCAACTTTCCTTAGAGCAAATTTTAACTCTCGTCAAAGCAGATATGCAGGCAGTCGATCAGGCTATTCTTGCTCAAATTAATTCAGAGGTTGTTCTGATTAATCAACTTGGACATTACATTATTAGCGGTGGCGGTAAGCGTATTCGCCCGTTGATTGCAGTATTGGCTGCAAATGCGGTTGGCTATAAAGGTCAAGAGCATATTACCTGTGCGGCTTTTGTTGAGTTTATTCATACGGCAACCTTGCTACACGATGATGTCGTTGATGAGTCGGATATGCGTCGTGGGTGTGAAACGGCAAATGCCCGTTTTGGTAATGCGGCAAGTGTGCTTGTGGGTGATTTTATCTATACCCGAGCGTTCCAAATGATGGCAAGTCTGCGTTCTCTTGATGTGTTACAAGTGATGTCTGATGCCACTAATGTGATTGCCGAAGGCGAAGTTCAGCAATTAATGAACGTCAATAATCCTGAAACTACCGAAGCAAATTATATGCAAGTGATTTACAGTAAAACCGCTCGTCTGTTTGAAGCGGCAAGTCAATGCTCTGCGATTGTTTCAGGTGCGGATCAAGCGACTGTGATTGCGATGCGTGATTATGGTCGTTATCTTGGTACGGCATTCCAACTGGTTGATGATATTTTAGATTACAGTGCAAATGCTGAACAATTAGGCAAAAATATCGGTGATGATTTAGCCGAAGGTAAACCAACCTTGCCATTGCTACACGCAATGCGAAGCGGTAATCTGCAACAAGCAGCATTAATCCGTGAAGCGATTGAACAGGGCGGAAAACGTGAAGCCCTAGACGAGATTTTAGCGATTATGGCGGAGCATAAATCCTTAGATTACACAATGGAACGAGCAAAACAGGAAGCACAAAAAGCTGTTGATGCACTCGCCATTTTGCCAGAAAGTGAATATAAACAAGCGTTGATCTCATTGGCGTATTTGTCGGTGGATCGATCTTATTAAACAATTTTGTAGGGACACACTGCGTGTGTCCGCAAAATAAACCATATCTCATTTTTACAACGGACACACGCAGTGTGTCCCTACGTTTTATATATTAACAATGACAGAACAAACCAACCAACCCCAAGCCCACAAAGAAGCGTTACAACAAAAACGCAAATTAACTCGTAAAGGCAAAGATCCAAACGCCCCTTTTGTGCGTGAAAAACTAGAATTGCCAAATGGACACAACAAGCTCTTATTACACTCTTGCTGCGCGCCTTGTTCAGGTGAAGTAATGGAAGCTATTCACGCTTCAGGGATCGAATTTGCGATCTACTTCTACAATCCAAACATTCACCCACTCAAAGAATACTTGCTTCGTAAAGAAGAGAATATTCGCTTTGCGGAAAAACACGGTATTCCGTTTATTGATGTCGATGACGATTATGAAAACGACCGTAAAGAGTGGTTCAAGAAAGCAGAAGGTATGGAGTGGGAGCCAGAGCGTGGTATTCGTTGCACAATGTGCTTTGATATGCGTTTTGAGAAAACCGCAAAATATGCTCACGAAAACGGCTACCCTGTTTTCACGAGTTGTTTAGGGATTTCCCGTTGGAAAGATATGAACCAAATCAACGGCTGCGGACACCGTGCGGCAGCGGCTTATGATGATGTGGTTTATTGGGATTACAACTGGCGTAAAGGTGGTGGTTCACAACGTATGATCGAAATCAGCAAACGCGAGCGTTTTTACCAACAAGAGTATTGCGGTTGCGTTTATTCATTGCGTGACACGAATAAATGGCGTTTAGAAACAGGTCGCCAGCGTATTGAAATCGGTAAATTATATTATTCACCCGATTAAAAAGTAGGGACACACTGCGTGTGTCCATCATCAAGCGGTTAATTTTCAACAAATTTTTACAAATTTAAAAGAGGAACAAACAATGTCTAAATTTGCAATGGTATTTCCAGGGCAAGGTTCACAAGCGGTTGGTATGCTTGCTGATCTTGCACCTGTTTACCCTGTGGTAGAACAAACCTTCAAACAAGCAAGCGATGTGCTTGGTTATGATTTATGGGATTTAGTCCAAAACGGCACGGCGGAAGATTTGGGTAAAACTGAACGCACCCAGCCTGCGTTATTGGCAGCTTCTGTTGCGCTATACCGTATTTGGCAAGAAAAATTCCCTGAGCAAAAACCGGCTGTAATGGCAGGGCATAGCTTGGGCGAATATTCGGCGTTAGTTTGTGCCGGCGTGTTGGATTTCCAAGATGCAATCAAATTAGTCGAATTGCGTGGTCAAGCAATGCAAAGTGCTGTGCCAGCAGGTACTGGGGCGATGTTTGCGATTATCGGCTTAGATAACGATGCGATCATCAAAGCGTGTGAACAAGCAGCAAGTGAAATCGGCGAAGTGGTTTCAGCGGTAAACTTTAACTCACCAGGTCAAGTGGTGATTGCAGGCACAAAAGCAGCGGCAGAGCGTGCAGGAGAATTATGTAAAGAAGCAGGCGCAAAACGTGCGTTACCGTTAGCGGTGAGCGTGCCTTCACACTGTGCGTTAATGAAACCTGCGGCAGAAAAATTAGCGGCGGCATTGCAAAATATTTCGTTAAACGCACCGCTTGTTCCAGTAATTAACAACGTGGACGTAGCCGTTGAAACTGATGCAGATAAAATTCGTGATGCGTTAGTTCGCCAGCTTTATAGCCCTGTTCGTTGGACAGAAACTGTCGAAAAAATGGCACAAGATGGCGTAACAACACTGTATGAAATCGGTCCAAATAAAGTCTTAACAGGCTTAACAAGCCGTATTGTGAAAGAGTTATCGGCAAGAGCGGTAAATGATGTGGCATCGTTTGAGGCGGCGGTGTTTTAATTAAAAAATTCCCCCTTTGAAAAAGGGGGATTAAGGGGGATTTAAAGATCTGGATATTTTCCCGTACCATTTAAAATCCCCCCCTAGCCCCCCCTTTTTCAAAGGGGGAAATGGTTAAATTCAATTAGGAAAAATATACATGCAAAACAAAATCGCATTAGTCACGGGAGCAACTCGTGGAATTGGGCGTGCAATCGCTGAAGAATTAGTGTCTAAAGGTGCATTCGTGATTGGCACGGCAACCTCAGAAAAAGGGGCAGAGGCAATCTCAGCTTCCTTAGGTGACAAAGGCAAAGGCTTAGTGTTAAACGTGGCTGACCTTACCTCAATTGAGCAAGTGCTTGCTCAAATCAAAGAACAGTTTGGCGACATTGATATTCTCGTGAATAACGCAGGGATCACTCGTGACGGTTTATTGATGCGTATGAAAGAAGATGACTGGTTCGACATTATTCAAACCAACTTAACATCAATCTACCGTTTATCTAAAGCGGTATTACGTCCGATGATGAAAAAAGGCGGTCGTATTATCTCTATCGGTTCGGTGGTAGGTTCAGTGGGTAACCCAGGGCAAACCAACTACTGTGCGGCGAAAGCGGGTCTTGTTGGCTTCTCTAAATCACTGGCTAAAGAGGTGGCTTCTCGTGGCGTAACGGTAAACGTGGTTGCCCCAGGTTTTATCGCAACGGATATGACAGACGAACTTACCGAAGATCAAAAAAATGCGATCTTAAGCCAAATCCCAGCAGGCAAACTTGGTTCAGCACAAGATATTGCAAAAGCGGTGGCATTTTTAGCTTCTGATGATGCAGCATATATCAACGGTGAAACCATTCATGTGAATGGCGGTTTATATATGAATTAATTATTTCAAAAAATAAATAAAAGCTGAATTTTGTAATAGGCAAAATTCAGCTTTATTTTTATCTATTATTGTGGATAATAAATCCCTTTTCAAAAATAAACTAGAGAAATACATTATGGTTAAAAATATCTTTGTCATCGGCTTTATGCTGTTTGCAATTTTCTTCGGGGCAGGTAACTTAATTTTCCCACCGAAATTGGGTTTCGATAGCGGAGCAGATTTCTGGACTGCAATTTTAGGCTTTACCTTAACAGGTGTTGGCTTACCTTTAATCGCAACTATCGTTGCAGCTTGCTACGAAGGTGGTTATAAAAAAGCCCTTGAAAATATCCACCCAGCGATTTCGTTGCTTCTCTTAGCGGCAATCTATTTGACAATCGGTCCATTCTTCGCAATTCCGCGTACGGGAGCGACCGCTTATGATATGGCAATTGTGCCGTTTGTAGGTGAGCCTGATTCTACATCGCTATTTATTTTCACAGCTATCTATTTCGGTTTATCACTTTGGTTAAGTCTAAACCCAAGCAAAATGATCGACCGCATTGGTTCAATTTTAACCCCAGCATTATTAATTCTAATTATTGCCTTAGTGATCAAAGCGATAGCTCTATTCTCAGGCGTTGAAACAGCAGAAGCTAAAACCTTAGAATCACCTTTAACAAGCGGTATCTTAGAAGGCTATCAAACAATGGACGCATTAGCAGCCTTTGCTTTCTCTGTGTTAGTGATCAATGGTATTAAAGCAAAAAATGCAAATAGCAACGTATCTTTAGTTAAACAAACGACTTACGCTTCTTTTGTCGCTGCAATTTCATTAGCCGTTATCTATATTTCTATCGGCTGGATCGGTTATAAAATTCCATTAAGTGCAGAAACAGTGGCAGACGTTGCTGCTAAAGGGCAAAACTTAGGGGTATTTATTTTAAATGAAACCACAACCCAAGCCTTTGGTGAATTAGGTCGTACCGTATTAGGTTTCATCGTAACTCTTGCGTGTTTAACCACAGCGATTGGCTTGATTGTATCAACATCAGCTTACTTCAATAGCATTTTCCCGAAAATTTCATACCAAGTTTATGCGGTGATTTTCACGTTAATCGGCTTCGGTTTAGCAAACCAAGGTTTAAATGCGGTAATTAGCAAGTCTGTACCTGTATTACTTGTGTTATACCCGATTTCAATGACTGCATTGTTGGTATTATTAGTGAACTTATTCTTCCCATTACCACGTTTAGCACAAGGTTTATCGATTGTATTTGTAACGGTCATTTCAATCTTATCTGTGGCAGGCGTTGAATTTATTGCTCAACTTCCACTTAAAGCCTACTCAATGGAGTGGTTGCCATTTGCACTTGTTGGCTGTGTGATTGGTTATGTGGTTGGTAAAGTGAAAAAAGATTAATTCATCTTATTTTGTTGTATAGGGGCGTTTTCGCCCCTTTTTTATAAGGAAAAACAATGCCAGAATTACCCGAAGTCGAAACAAGTATGAGAGGCATCTCGCCTTACCTTGTAGGGCAGAAGATCAAAGAGATTATTGTTCGTCAGCCGAAATTACGTTGGGCTGTGAGTTCAGAGCTTTCAACTATGCAAGGGGCGACGATAATTAAGATTTACCGCCGAGCTAAGTATTTAATTATTCAGACAGATAAGGGCGATATTTTAGTTCATTTAGGAATGTCGGGATCGTTGGGTATTTTATCGGTCAAAGAGAATAAGGCGATAGATAAGCACGATCATATCGATCTCATCACAGAAAACGGCGTAATCTTACGTTATAACGACCCACGGAAATTTGGAACCTGGCTTTGGGCAGAGCAAGCTGAAACAGCAGAGTTATTAGCAAATTTAGGACCAGAGCCTCTTTCAGAAGCCTTTACAAGCGGTTATTTATTTGAAAAAAGTCGCAATAAAACGGTTGCTGTGAAAAACTTCATTATGAATAACGCTATCGTCGTTGGCGTGGGCAACATCTATGCTTGCGAATCACTTTTTATGGCTGGAATCCACCCCGAATTAGCCACACAAAATCTAACCGCGAAACAGTGTGAGAGATTAGTCACTGTGATTAAAGAGGTTTTGACAAAAGCGATTATCCAAGGAGGAACGACTTTGAAAGACTTTATTCAACCCGATGGAAAACCTGGATATTTCGCCCAAGTATTACAAGTCTATGGTCGCAAAGGCGAGGAATGTAACGATTGTGGCTCTATTATTGAAGCTAAGGTAATCGGGCAACGAAATAGTTTCTATTGTCCAAAGTGTCAGAGATTACCGAAGTAAATGACATAGTAGACAAATGTGTTAATGTTTTACAAACTATGCGTTTAATCGGTGTTATATAGCACTTGCTACATAACACTGCTTTTTATATGGCATAGCAACCATTTTGTCTACTATTCCTCCGAAAATATAATGGGATTGATCGAAAAAGTTTCCCTTTATTCTTTAAAGAATGTGAATTTCGATTTAACTTTGGAACACCAAAAGAGCAACTTAAAACGTTGAGAAAATGGTGTGGAATTTAGGGCTAATCTAATACAGCCCCTTTATTTATTACAACCAACGAGCAACATTTTGTTTATATTGGCGATAACTCTCTCCAAATTTCTGTTCTAAAATCCGTTCTTCCGGCTCGATTTGAAAACGGGTTATATAAGCAATAAATCCCCACACGACAAGCAATGCGAACGTATTTCCTAACCAAAACGCCCAAGCGGATAATAGACTTGCAACCCTAAATACATCGGATTTCGACTAAAGCGATAAATACCTTGTGTTGTTAAAGCTGATGTTTTATTGGGAGCAAGCGGGTTGATTGTCGTCTTATTTTGCAAAAAAGCCCACAATGCACAAAGATCAACACCAATTCCCAATATCAAACAGATGACCGCAAAGCTCTGATATACCCAGTTAGGTTCTGCATAGTTCGGTAGAAAATAGATAATTACTGCACAAATTAGTGCAACTAAGGGAGGGGGAAGTTTGAGTTCCATAGATTAATCTCACTAAATAAACGATGGAATTATGCTGTTTTCGTTGAATTAACGCCAGTCATTTTATCTATTTATGAAATTCGTGTAGTAATGCCAAAATCGCTTGCTGGCGGTTAGCAGGTAAATTACGAAAATATTTCAACATTAAAATTTCATTTTGAGAAAGGCTCTCCCCTTCAAAATGCTCTTTTCCATAACGTAGCCATTCAGGGCTGATATTTAACCATTTCGATAAGGTTTCGATTTTATCAGGCGTAGGAATAGACTGCCCAATCAGCCAATTATGTACCGCTTGTGGTGTAACAGGCTTGTTCGGGTGACGAAGATTAAATTTGTTTGAAATTTCAGCTAAAGATAAAGATTGAAGCCCAGCCAATTCTAAGGCGACTTTTAATCTTTTGCTAAAGCCTGTTTTATCGGATTCTGAGTGCATTTCTGCATTATGAATAGCTGTAAATCTTTTTTATCAATAAAACGATTTACGCTTTAAATAATTTGATTGATAAATCATTGTTTAGAAAAAGGACAATTACAAGGCTATTTTTAGCATTTTTATTTTATGGAGAAACTCTTATGTCATTGAAAAAAGTAACTTTAGCGAGCTTGATTCTTTTAGGTTTAACTGCTTGTGGAAGTAGTGGTGGAGGCTCATCAGATAGCACCGTAAACCGGAATACCTCACAAACAGCAGAACAACAGGCTCAAGCTGATAAATTAGCCGCTGAAAAAGCGGAAGCCGAACGTTTAGCTACGGAAAAAGCTAAAGAAGCAGAAGTAGCTTCCTCACAATCAGCATTAGCTAAAGAAGAATTAGCCCGTTTAAATAAAGAAAAAGCAGAGGCAGAAAAATTAGCTGCAGAAGCTCAAGCTAAAGCAGAACAGGCTCTAAAAGAAAAAGCAGAAGCAGAAAAATTATCAGCTGCTGCAAAAACTCAATTAGATAATGCAATAAAAAATAAAACCATTGCAGAAAAAGCTGCTGCTGATGCTAAAATCGTTCTTGATAATGCAGTGAAAGCAAAAGCTGAAGCGGAAAGTTTAACTGCTCAAGCTATCGAAGCTAAAAAACAAGCTGATGAAACATTAAAAACTATACAAGAGCAAATTCCAGCAGCAAATAGCGAAAAAGAAAAAGCCCTTGCTGCACAAGAACAAGCAAACCAGAATTTAAAAGAAGCCCAAGCTCAATTAATTCAGGCAACAGCCGATAAAGACGCAGCTATCCGAGCTGCAGCAGAAGCTAAAGCCACACTTGCTGATGCCAATAAACAAAAAGAAGAGGCTTTGCGTTTGGCTACTGAAGCAAATGATGCTAAGAAAGCCGCAGAAGCAGAAAAAGATAATGCGATGAAATTAGCTCAAGATGCTAAAATTGCTGCAGAACAAGCAAAATCTGAAGCAGACGCTGCAAAGCAAGAAGCGGAACGTCTTGCAAAAGAAGCTCAAGAAGCAAAGATTAAAGCAGAGGAGGAACGTTTGGCAGCTGAAAAAGCTCGTCAAGAAAAATTAGCAAGTTTTATTGCGATTGCAAAACAAGCTGGTTTAACTGATGAAGAAGCTACTCAGGTAGCACAAGATAATCTTAATGGAACACTAGAACAGTTACCTAAAGCAATAGAAGTTTTCAAAGCTAAAAAGATTGCAGAAGAGCAAGCTCGATTACAAAGGGAAATTGATAGTACAAAAGGGTTTTCTGAAAATACTTACCAGCAAGGATTTAACCATTTAAACTATTCTTCCTCATCATCTGCTAGCAATAGTTGTGTAAATTCTGTCTGTACAAGCTGGAGTGGCACAACAACCACAGGGAAAACACTCTACAACCAAAAATATTCTGTTGTTTCAGGGGATTACAGTGCAAGACAAGGATTATTAAACGGTTCTTGGATCGATGAATCTTCATTTAGTAATATTCAAGTTAAAGGTTTGAAAACTCAAAAAGATGCAATTCCAAATGAGGGAGCTGCAACTTACTCAGGTAAAGCCTTTGAAGGTAAAACTGCCGGTGATCTAACTTATAACGTTGATTTCGCAACTCGTGTAGGTTCGGGTTCTGTATCAGGATTGCCGGTTGGTCAAGTAACTCTTGGTGAGGCAAATATTAATGGAACAGCACTTTCGGGTAAAGCTAATAGCAATGGTAACTATCGTCTAGAATTCTTTGGACCAAACGCTGAAGAAATTGGCGGTAAAATGTCATTAGATGGTAATAACTACGGCTTAGCAGGCACTCGTGGCGAGATCCAAAAATAATTTGATAACTCTTTTGTTGGGGCGGATCTTGATATCCGCCCATTTTATCAATTTGTGGGCGGACAGTTCGTTCGCCTTGCTACATTGCCTATATGAAATCATCTCAATTCACTTTTATTCTTTTATTTGTAAGCCCGATACTTTTGGCGAATCCTTTTGCTGATCCTGTGAGCTTTGAACGATTGTCACAAGCGGTCGGTTTTGAGCAAAAATTTGCAAAAAAATCGGCGGATCTGACCGCTTCCCCAAAAGCCGTTTTGTCATTGCCTAATCCGCAGAGCCTTGAAGCTCAAATAAACCAAGCGATTATCGAACAACAGTGGCAGCGTTTACCGACATTGTTACAGGCTTATCAACAACAATCTCATTACGATATAACCCTTGTTCATTATGCTTTAGGGGCATTTTATTACGGGCAGCAACGTTATCCTGAGGCGATTGAACATTATCAAGCGGTTTTAGCGCAACAGCCAACATTGGCTTACCCTCGTTTTGATTTAGGAGTAATGCTTTACGAAAATCAACAATACCGCCAAGCTACCGAACAACTTACAATGGCGAAAGCAAATTTAGCCCTGCCAATGCAGCAGCTGACCGAACGTTATTTGGCTAGAATGGCGGAAGAGCAGAGTTGGCAACCAGATTTCAGCCTACAATATGTGCGTACCGATAATGTAAATAATGCTTCCTCTTCGTCTGTGGTAAATATCAATGGACGGCAATTTGTCAAAGATAAAACCGCTTTACCGCAATCAGCGGAAGGTTTTCGTTACGGTATTGGCGTGTCAAAAGCTCATAACTTAGCAGGTAATCACTATCTTAACGGCTCAGTTCATTACAGCGGGGTTTACTACTGGGATAATCAGGATTACAGCGAACAATCGCTCCGTTTTAGTTTGGGCTATCAATATCGCAATGCCAAAATGGGCTTAGGCGTTACACCTTTTATTGAACAAAATTGGTTAGGTAGCCCACGTTATAGCAGACAATTCGGTACAACATTGCACGGTTATCGCTACTTAACGCAAAAATGGATCGTATCCTCTCGTTTAACGCATAGTCAAAAACGTTATCACGATAGTTTAACTGCCAGCCGTTATAATGGTTTTCAAAACAGTGGCGCTTTGACATTACGTTGGCAAGCGGTCAGATCTTGGCAAATTTTTGCAAGTATTGAAGCTAATCGAGATCAAACTAAAGAAAAAGCCTCTTCTTCCCATAAAATTGGGGGAACGCTTGGTGTTATTTACCGTTGGAAAAATTGGGGCAGCGAACTCAGCGGAGGCTATGCCAAACGCAATTTTGAAGGGAAACATTACCTTTACGGCTATAAGCGTGTCGATAATGAATATCGGGCGAATTGGTCATTGTGGAATAAACAATGGACTTGGAAAGGGTTAATGCCGAAGCTGAATTTTAGTTATGTGAAAATTCGAAGCAATATGCCTGATTTCTATTCAAGAAAAACTGGAGAATGGTTTTTGACGGTGGAAAAACGGTTTTAGGCTTGATTTCCTACCACCACATAATCCAACGGCTCGTCCCAACTCTCCAACGGCAAATACTCCAACTGCTGACATTGATGAGCCAACCCAACGCTGATTAACTGTTTAGCTTGAGAAAGGGTGCGGTCGTAAAAGCCGCCACCCATTCCCAGCCGATTGCCTTGTGTGTCACAGGCAACCAGTGGGACGAAGATCATCTCTAACTCATTGAGTGGCAACACATTTCGTACATCTAATTTCGGTTGCAAAATCCCAAAGCGATTTCGTTCTAACTGTGCTTCCCCTTGATATTGGAGAAAAAGCAGTTGGTTGGCTGAAAAGGGGTGTAGCACGGGAAGATAGATTTTTTTGCCTTGTTTGATAAGTCTATCCATTAACGCAAGCGGTGAGATTTCACCGTTAAATGGCAAATAAAAGGCAATATGTTGAGCGGAATAACGTTCAATGAGTTCTAATGATTTTAGGATAATATCTTGTGCCGCAAAGGCTTGTTCATCAGCGGTTAAGGCTAGACGTTTGGCTCGCATCTGCTTGCGAAGTTGATAGCGTTGTTCGCTTATAGAAAGTGGAGAAATATCGTTCATAAAAAAGACCCGAAGTGCCGTCATCAGTTGTGGTCCTTGAACCAGACGGTCCAAGGGAGTCGAACATTATCGTTTTTAGGCTTCTCGTAAACGAGCCTGCTCACCAACAATATAAGAGCTCAACTCAAAGTGTTTTAAATATCGGCTCAGGGACGTAACTAACAACGCACACCTCAGGCAAAGAGAATACTAACGGAATTTGCTAATTTTTCCTAGTGTTCAGATCAATAAAATCATAGAAATTCGCTTTATTCGTTATTTTCTTGACCAACAGAAACCGAATCCATCCCACTAGATTGGAATTTTGCAAGAGAGCTGTCTAACTGCTCTACACACGCCATTAACACATTTTTATTTTCAGCATTTTTGCGTTGTTCTTGTTCTAATTCATAGTTGAGATTTAAGGCAACGATCGACAACACTTTTTCAAGCTGAATAATACCAGATTGCTCTTTTAGCTCTGCAACTCGATCTTCTAACCGCTTGGCTGAAGCCAATAACGCTTCTTGTTGTTCTGGCGGGCAGTATAAACGTAGCACTTGTCCAAAGAGCGATAATTCAATGTTATTTTTCGACATTGTTGAGAAATCCTTACGAACACAAAAATTTTTGCTATTATGCCACCCTTTGAACAAATCACAAATAATCTAATATGGCAATTTCACAATCAAACGACTTTAAACAACTGATTTCTGAGTTACAAATCGACTACACCCCTGCTGAGTTTCACGGTTTTTTAAGTGGATTAATCGCTGGCGGTATTCAAGATGAGTCTTGGAAAACATTAACCTATCAATTTACCAATGATGGATACGCATTTTCTCAAGCTCCACTTGCAAAATTAACCAAATTTTATCAACAACTTAGCGAAAGTTTTGATGAAACGAATACGCTTTTTTCATTGTGGTTAAATGAAGAAGACGGTTTTGCAATGGCAGATGGTATTGCTGAATGGACAGGGCATTTTTTACTTGGGTTAGGTTTAGCACAGCCCACTTTACAGCAAGAAACCAACGAAGTTGGCGAAGCCATTGATGATTTAGATGAAATCGCTAAATTAGGTTATAGTGAAGAAGATAAAAATGATGAATTGCTAGACGCTGGCGAAGAAATTATTGAATATCTACGAGTTGTTACACTCTTTTTACATAGCCATTTCGCCACACCTAAAATGGCGGAAAAGCCAAAGGTTCATTAATATCAGGGGCATACGCCCCTTTTATTATGCTGCTTGGCGATGATAATGCCTTAACGCCTGCTCTTTTTGACGAGCAGAACTAAAAGACGAAATACGTTTTAAATAGCCAATGACTCTGGTTGCGTGATCGATGTCTTTAGAACCGCAACAGCTACACTGCGAAAGGGTACGTTTATCAATATGGTCACAGGCATTACATAGGGTGATTTTCACATTGATACAAAAATAGTTACAGCCTGTTTTTGCCGCAATGTCTAATAGTGAGCGGTAGCTCTGCTGGCTTAAGGCTTCTTCTAAATTCAGATGTAATGCCGAACCTCCATCAAGGTATTCAACCAACGCTTTTCCGTGTAATAGGAATTTATCTAACGCATTGATTTGTTCATCTTCCACCACATAAAAATAAGAGTTATAGCACTCTCTCGGTACAACATAGCCCGCTTCCCTATCCCATTTCGCATTCTTCACCCCTAAATTTTCCGCAGGGACAAATTCGGTATTAAATTTCACGCCGTAGGTTTTGCAAGCGGTCTGATTGGCTTGATAAATTGCAAATAGTCGCTCACGCACAAAATCAATATATTCTGAATTGTACCCCACCTTAATGCCCCGAAACTCTGCCGCTTCGACCATTCCGTTAATACCAATTGTCAGGAACTGCTTATCTAATGAGATAAACCCAGCATCATAAACAGGTAACATTCCCTCATTGAGATAATCTTCCATTAGCTTTCGGTAAGCATATTGATATTGATGGATCTTACCGACTTCTGTCACTAAATCTCGTCCATCTTGCTCCAAACGGTTCATATTGAGTGTAATAACATTAATTGAGCCAGTTGCAACACCACCAGCCCCTAAGGAGTAAGAAAAAGAGTGATCGGCAATTTCATTGCGTAAACGGCAACAAGATGCAAGCGAATCAGGATTATCCGATTGATAAATAAAGAAGGAATTTCCTTCGGCTAAGGCTTTTGCCATTTTATCGGCAAAATCACTGTCTTTGCATTTGCCATTTTCAGTCAGCATTGCCGCTGTCACGACTGGAAAGGTTAAAATCGCTTTTGTCCGCTCTTGATTAAACCACTGCATAAAGAAATCTTGCAACGCTGATGTGGTTTGCCAATTTGGCACTGTGAGATCAGGAAAAACAAAATTGCCGAACATCGCATTAAAATAGTAATGGTCGTAAATGGAAATATTCCAAAAGACACTTTGATAACCACGAGCGGCAGCAGGTTGATTAATGCTATACACCACTTGCTGTAAATGGTTGGCAATTTCGTGTTGATGTGTTTGAAGATAATTATCGCCATAATCCTTACGAGCAAAATAGTCAAAATAGGTCAAAAACTCGACGGTTGCCACTGCCCCTGCAAATTGAGAGCTAATCGCAAAGACAAGGTTAATAAAAGATCCACAAAAAGAGGCAAGGTGTTGTGGTGCTCGAGATTCCCCACCCAGTTTGGTTAAACCGTCTCTTAAAAAAGGATAAAGTGTTACCGATACACAATAAGGCTTCAGACTGGTTTCATCGTGAACATAGATTTCGTGTGCTTCAATTTGACGCAGATATTCGTCCGCAAGGGATTGACCAAAAATCTCTGCAATTTTACCGCTTACTTTGGCTCGATTGATTTGTACAAAGAAATCCTTCATCAATTCCTGTTCCATTGTTGCTAAATTCTTTTGGGTAACATTAGCGTTAGCGTCCATTTTTGAACCGTCCGCCGCATTTTTAGCGTGAATGTATTGGTCGATAAAATTTAATTTGCCGAGTAGTTGCGAGTGTTCAAGTCTAATCATTGTTTATCCTGTCTAAAATGTGCATTTAGCACTTCACCTGTTTGAAGATTAATAAATCGTTGGTTTGTGGTAATACAATTTAACCCGCCAAGTTCAGCAATCCAGCGACCTGTTTTGACATAGTCCAACACTGCTAAAATCTCTTGTGGCAGTTGCTCAAGCTCTAATCCTGTATAAAGACAAGTTTTTAAACCAGACTGACGAACAAGCTGTAATCGTTGCAATAACAATTCAGGCAACCATTCTCCCCCCATAAACAACACACAACTAATCAGCCCTTGATATTGCGCTAATCGCTGTTGTAAGTAAATTTCTGAGAGAAACTGACCGCTTCCAAGTTTCCAACTTTCTATGCTGTGGCAACCTTTACAACCTAAAGGACAACCTGAAATTAGAAAAGCTAAAGAGGTTTCATTGGGGACTTCTTGCCACACAATCTGTTCTGAAATAAAACGGATCTGTTTCATTATATAACCACTATATCTTGTGGCTTTAAACCATTAAAAACACAATATGTAGTAGTTTATGCATTTTAATGTAAAGGGAATTGATAAAAATCAAAGTGAGTGAAATCACTTTGATAAGCTCAAAAGAAAAGGAAGAAAATCAAAAGGATAGAAAATGTAAATTTTTTTGTATGATTAATGCCCCAGCCAATTTCTCAACATCTGTTCCCCGTATTCCGTAATAAAAGACTCAGGGTGAAATTGCACGCCATAGATCGCAAGAGAGCTATGTTTAACTGCCATTAATACGCCTTGATCGCAAGTTGCAGTAGCAACAAGCGGTGTATTTTCTAATGATTTTTGCGAAATCGCCCAAGAATGGTATAAGCCGATATTGAATTGCTTCGGTAAATTTTTAAACAATGGGTTGGCTTGTTGCTGAATTAATGGGTGTTGCTGTCCGTGGCGAACTTGATTAAGATTGTAGAGTTCACCGCCAAAAAATTCGCATAAGGTTTGGTGTCCAAGACAAACCCCTAAAATTGACTTATGTTGGTGATAACGTTCTAGCATTGCAAATAGTTGTGGATATGCTCTTGGTACATCAGGACCTGGTGAAATCATAATATGACTAAAACGTTCCACGTCGTCTAAATCTAACTCTTCCACCGACACCACCTGCATTTCAACCCCGATTTTGCGTAATAAATCAACAAGGTTAAAAGTAAAAGAGTCGTGATTATCAATAATAAGCAACATTAAACATTATCCTGTGTTATCGGTTTTTCAACCAGTAAATGTAAACGAGTCGTATCCCAATCGGTTTCAAGTAATTCAACTTGTGGCGTTGTCTGATGTGCCTTAGCGGAAAGCTGTTGGAACCGCTCGACTTTCCCTAGTAATCCCTGTTTACCGACCAGTGCTGTTACACTTTGGTTATATTGATTGCTCGCTGTATTCAAGGTGTTACCCAATTTAGCAAGACGCTCTGCAATGACGCAAACCTGGTTATAAATATCCCCTGCTTTTTCACTGATCTCTCGTGCCTCTGCATTACCTCGCTCAATTCGCCATAAATTTGCGACTGTGCGTAAAATCGGCATTAATGTTGTGTGAGAAACCAAAATGACATTACGTTCATAGCCATAATTAAAGAGCTGTGGATCGTGCTTCATTGCTTCAATATAAGCAGGTTCAATCGGTACAAACATCAACACGAAATCAGGACTTTTTATCCCAATCAACTGGCTATAATTTTTCTTAGACAATCCATCAATGTGAGTACGAAGTGAACGGCAGTGTTCATCAAGTGCTTGTTGAATTGCAAAATTATCTTCGGATCGTACCGCTTGATCGTAGGCAATCAAGGAAACTTTACTGTCTAAAATCAAATGCTTATCGTCAGGCAACTTCACCACAAAATCAGGAGCAAAGCGTTTTCCCTCTTCATCTCGGTAGCTCTCTTGGGCAACATAATGTTCCCTAGCCAAAAGCCCTGCTGTTTGTAACGCACTTTCTAACTGAATTTCTCCCCAGTTTCCTGCAATTTTATTATTGCCTTTTAATGCCGTAGTGAGATTTTGTGCTTCCTGTGACATTGACAGCCCAATCTCAAGCACGCGTTTGATCTCAGCCCCTAAATCCGCATTGCCTTTTATTGCTTCACTATGCACCTCATTGACACGTTTTTGGAAACTTTCGATCTGCTCTTTAAAAGGCTTGAGCAGTAAATCGAGTGCTGACTGATTACTCTCAGAAAAGGATTTACTCTTTTCTTCCAGAATTTGTTGAGCAAGATGTTGAAATTCAACATTTAACTGCTGGCGGACTTCTAGGAAATTCTTCTGTTGAGCTTCAAAATTTGCCTGTTTTTCCGAAAGTGTCGTGCGTAATTCCGTTAATTCTTGCTGTGATTGGGAAAATTTAGCCTGTAACTGACCGCTTTCTGCTTGCTGATGTTGTAGCTGTAACTGAGTTTGTTGTAACTGTTCTTCCAAACTTTCCGCTTTAGTCTGAGCCGAACCGATCCGCTCTTTTAATTCATTAATATAACGCTCTAGTTGGTCTTCCTGTAATTCTGCCTGCTCAAGCTGTTGCTGAAGTTTTTGAATCGCTAAATCTCGTTCATTTAAACGCTCAAGGGTTGATTCTGCTTTTGTCTGTTGCTGAACGGCAAATTGTTCTACTTGATTTTTTTCAAGGGAAATTTGCTCATATTTTTGCGAGAGCGTTGAAAACTGCTGTTGCAATTGTTCAAGATCCTGTTGTCGTTCTTGACTATCTCGTTGTGAACGGGAATAGCTAAAAAAGAGCCAAAGTGAGATCAATAAGAGTAATGCTATCGTTGCATAAAGCCAAATTGGGTCGAGATTCATAGGAATATATACTGTAAAAATAACTAGTGTTATTTTAACGAGTTTTGCTGTTAAAAAGCAAGGGCGAAAAGTAGAGTCAGAATGGGACAGCTGTGCTCTATATAAAAAATTGCTACAATAGCCCACTATTATAGCCTTGCCTATATACAAGCTATCGTTTTTTACAAATAGGATTTTATATGACCCAATATCTTTCAACTTCATTTCCAGCTCACCGCCCTCGCCGCTTACGCAAACACGATTTTAGTCGCCGTCTAGTTGCTGAAAATAGCTTAACTACGAGTGATTTAATTTACCCTGTATTTATCATTGAAGGGGAAAATCAACGTGTAAGAGTGCCTTCAATGCCAGGTGTTGAACGTTTAACTTTAGATCAATTACTGATTGAAGCGGAATTATTAGTCAAATATGGTGTGCCCGCTATCGCGCTTTTCCCTGTGGTTGGTGATGCAAAAAAATCACTGATGGCAGAAGAAGCTTATAATCCTGACAGTTTGGCACAACGTGCAGTAAGAGCGTTAAAACAAGCCTTTGGAGAAAAATTGGGCGTGATTACAGATGTGGCGCTTGACCCATTTACGACTCACGGACAAGACGGCATTATTGATGAAGATGGTTATGTGGTAAACGACATTACGACCGAAATCCTAGTGAAGCAAGCGCTTTCTCACGCACAAGCAGGCGCAGATATTGTCGCACCAAGTGATATGATGGACGGCCGTATTGGTGCAATCCGCCAAGCACTTGAGGCTCACGGTTTTATCAATACTCAAATTATGGCGTATTCTGCGAAATATGCGTCAAACTATTATGGACCTTTCCGTGATGCAGTCGGCTCTGCGGGTAACTTAAAAGGTGGTAACAAGAAAACCTATCAGCTTGATCCTGCAAATGGAAATGAAGGGTTGCACGAAGTCGCTCTTGATATTCAAGAAGGGGCAGATATGGTGATGGTCAAGCCAGGTATGCCTTATTTGGATTTAGTTTACCGTGTAAAAGAGACTTTTGGTGTGCCAACTTTTGCCTACCAAGTATCAGGGGAATATGCGATGCATATGGCCGCGATTCAAAATGGTTGGCTCAAAGAAAAAGAGTGTATTATGGAGTCACTGCTTTGTTTTAAACGTGCGGGGGCAGATGGGATTTTGACCTATTTTGCGAAGCAGGTAGCAGAGTGGTTGTATCAAGAAAAGTATAAATGAGCTGAGTTACGGAGAACATGGCGCTACTATTCCAATACCTTCTATATGGAACTTTAATTTTGAAGTAGAATTACTGGACATTGCCCCTATATTGCGTTTAACTCTGTACTATTATTTATAATTGATAAAATGTAAAATTTTTCCAATCTGAATATTGGGTAGAATAATTAAATGAATTAATAAAAATTCTGGTATGTCAGGAAATAAAATGCTTATGAATTTGCTACATCCAACCGATTTAAAACGGTGCCAACTCACCCATCTTCATTCCTTCACTAAAGGAATGACCGTATATAAACAAGGCGAAACCGCTAAAGAGTTTTATTATGTCAATAATGGACTTATTGGGCTTTATCACACCTTAGATAACGGCAAAGAGAGTCTTGTTCGTCTATATCAAAAAGGGGATTATTTCGGTTATCGAACATTGTTTGGCGATGACGGCTACCATTGCAATGCCAAAGTTTTGGTTGAAGCGGAGATCATTCGGATTAAACCAAAAGACATTGATACTTTCTTCGTAGAAAATCCGAAGATGAGCAAATTTTTGTTGCAATCCCTTGCAAATGAACTGCGAGAAGCGGAACAACGCTTGGCAAAAAGTGCCTATTTACGCACCCTTGATCGTGTTATCGACAGCATTTATTTTCTCACGGAAAACTTCCCTTACTATAACTGGACGCACCGTGAAATTGCCGAATATGCAGGGTGTGAAACCGAAACAGCGATCCGTATTACTAAAGAGTTGAAACGCAACGGTTTATTACAAGATTGGCATAAACAGAAGTAGGTCACTATGTTTGAAAACGCCCCCAAAGCCCATTTTCATTTGATGGCAAAACCGAGTAGCTTTCAATGTAACATCAAATGTGAATACTGCTTTTATCTTGAAAAAGAATATACCATTGAGCAAGATGTGCGTTTTATGAATGAAGACACCTTGCGAAATTATGTGCGTAATTACATTCAATCAAGTGCAGGACAACGGGTTGAATTTGCGTGGCAAGGGGGTGAGCCAACGTTATTAGGTTTGGATTTTTTTAAACAAGCGGTCAGATTTCAGCAAGAATTTGCAAACGGCAAAACGATCACCAATGCTTTTCAAACCAATGGCATCGCCCTAAATCGCCAATGGGCAGAATTTTTCAAAACACATCAATTTTTGATTGGTATTTCGATTGATGGCTTGAGCGAAGTACATAACAAATATCGCATATCAGTCAATGGTCAGCCGACCTTTGAACGGGTCAAACGAGCGGTAGATTTATTGAAAGACTACGGTGTGGAGTTTAATACATTGACGGTGATTAACGATCAAAATTGGCATAAAGGCAGAGAAACCTACCTTGCTTTAAAAGAGTTGGGTTCAACCTTTATGCAATTTATCCCGATTGTCGAAACAGGCTGTGGCACAGCACCTTTTGCAAAAAAGGAAGTAAAACCGACCGCTTTTTCTGTGCCACCGCAAGGTTATGGGCATTTTTTGCTTGAAGTGTTTAAAGAGTGGGTGCAACAGGATGTCGGCAAAATTTATGTGTTGGAATTTGACAATCTGCTTGGGCAATGGCTTGGCTACCCGTCAAGCAGTTGTGTTCATCAAGAAACCTGTGGCGAGTCGCTGATTGTGGAAGCGAATGGTGATGTCTATTCCTGCGACCATTTTGTCTATCCAGCGTATAAGGTGGGTAATTTAAATGAACAGCCTTTGGGCGAGATTGTGCATTCCCAACCACAACGCAACTTTGGACAACAAAAAAGAACCGCACTCACTCAGCCCTGTTGGGCTTGTGATGTGCGACCGTTTTGTCACGGCGGTTGCCCGAAACATCGAATGATTAGCCTACCAAATGAAGCAAATAAACATAACTACCTTTGCCAATCCTACCAACTCTTTTTCCGCAAAACTGCTTCATTTATGCGAAAAATGCGAGATATTATTCGCAGTGGTGGATCAGCTGGGGATATTGTGAATTTTATTGGCGATAAAGATGCTAACAAGAATATATAACAAATATTACTCATTGGATAAAAAAAGAATACAGCCATATGACCTTCATGCTAATAAAAGAGTTATAAAAAAGGTAGTCCTGAGGTCAGCTGAAGAAAGAAAAATCTTATATTTATCAATGAGTTTCTAACCTTTATCTAAAAAAGAAGGTGTAATAGACAAAATAGTTGCTGATTCGTCAAAAACTATGCCAAGAGGACAAAACAGTTGCTAGTGTTTATTTTCTCTAAATGTTAGCAACACTTTTGTCTACTATGCCTTTTAAGTTAACTGCTCACAATCACCCTCAAGCTATCCAATCGCCAATTTGCTTGGTCTAGATGTTTCAGTGATGCTTCTCGCAACTGCTCTAGGGCTTGAATTTCATCAGCACGAATGTTTTTATTCACTGCTTGTAGTGATGTCAAGCGGTGTAATTCTGTACCTAAAGTGTGATCCGCATTCTGTTTTGCTTGTTCAATTAAGGATTGTGCCTGTGGCACAACTTTTTCATTACTGAATGCGATCAGCTTCTCAATATCACCACGAGCCATCTTCGCAATTTTATTTGCCATCTGTTTATTGACCGGCTTGAGCTGTTTTTCCAACCCTGCAAACGACACCTGCGATGCCATATCGTTGCCTTTGTTATCCAGCAAGATACGCACAGGCGTTGGCGGTAGGAAACGGGTGAGCTGTAAATCTTTTGGTGCTTGGGCTTCTACGATATAGATCGCTTCAAGCAGTAATGTGCCTGCCGGCAAGTTTTTATTGACGAGTAATGAAACAGCACTCTTACCAATATCGGCGGACGTAATAAGATCGATACCGTTGCGGATCATAGGGTGATCCCACGTTAAGAACAACACATCTTCTCGCATTAGGGCAAGTTCACGATCAAAAGTCACTGTGTTGCCTTCTTCAGACAACCCTGGGAAATCAGGCACAAGCATATGTCCTGTCGGGCTAATCACAATGCTTTTCTCGCCTAAATCTTCCTGCTCTAGACCAATCACATCAAATAGATTTAAGGCAAAATTGACCAACTGCGGATTGTCGTCTTGTTCAGCAATAGCTTGAGCTAATTGTTGAGCAGTTTCACCGCCGTTCGAGTTGAGTTCTAACAGACGATCTCGCCCTTTTTCTAATTCCACTTTAAGCTGTTGTTGGCGTTTATGGGTTTGTTCCACAAAGGCTTCAAAGGCTTCGCTACGTTCTGGGTTGAGTAGGTAAGCGGTGAGTTCCGCATGAAATTCTCTAAATAATGTCGCCCCCATCGGACAAGTTTCTTCAAAGGCATTTAAGCCACGATGATACCATTCCGCCAAGATCAACTGGGTGGAGTGATTGAAACAAGGCACATAGATTTCAATATCGTGTTTTTGCCCAATACGGTCTAAACGCCCGATACCCTGCTCAAGTAAGTCTGGATTATCAGGCAAATTAAACAGTACTAAACGGCGTGCAAACTGGAAGTTTCGACCTTCTGAACCGATACTTGAACTAATCAGAACCTGCGCGCCATCTTCTTGTTGAGCAAAGTAAGCCGACGCTTTATCTCGTTCCACAATCGACATTTTTTCGTGGAACACCGCAGAGCGAATGGCTTCTTTTTCACGCAACACTTGTTCTAGCTGAATGGCGGTGTCTGCTTGTTTACAAATTACTAGAATTTTTTCATCACGATGATTTTTCAAGAACGTAATTAACCACTCAATGCGTGGATCAAACTCGTGCCACTTCGCATTTGGGTTCATACGTTGGAATAGGCGTTCAGGGTAGAGCAGATCTTCCATCTTATTTCCCCACATCATACCCATTACCTTCAAGGCATTTGCATATTGCGTAGGCATTTCCAACACAATTTCATTGTAAATACGATGTGGGAAGCCTTTTACGCCTTGACGAGTATTGCGGAATAGCACACGGCTTGTTCCGTGTCGGTCAATTAACTCACTAATTAACTCTTGGCGGACTTCCCGACGCTGTTCTTCGCTAGCATCCGAATTAATAATACGGAACATCGGCTCAACATCTTCTTCCGCCAGCAATTCGCTGATACTTTCCTGCTCTTTGGCACTTAACGGCTTATCGTTAAGCAAGGTAGCGACTGCATCGGCGACAGGCTGATACTGCTTCTGTTCTTCCACAAAGGCGTGATAATCGTAGAAACGGTCGGGATCTAACAGGGCTAAACGAGCGAAATGGCTCTCTTGCCCTAATTGCTCAGGGGTCGCCGTGAGCAACAAGACTGCTGAAATCTGCTTGGAGAGTTGTGCAACAAACTGATATGCCATACTTGGATTTTGCTCGTCCCATTCCAAATGGTGAGCTTCATCAACAATCAACATATCCCAATCGGCATCAAGCACTTGTTTTGCACGTTGTGGATTTGCCGACAACCAATCGATAGAGGCAATCACTAAGGCTTCCGTTTCAAACGGATTTTCACTGATGTCATTATTATCTTCATCTTTCTTAGTGAAATCGGCACAACGTTCCTCATCAAACAGAGAAAAATTCAGGCTAAAACGACGAAGCATTTCAACCAGCCATTGATGCTGTAAACTTTCCGGCACAAGCACCAACACACGATCCACTCGTCCAGAGAAAAGCTGTTGTTGCAAAATCATACCAGCTTCAATGGTTTTCCCCAAACCCACTTCATCAGCCAGCAACACACGAGGGGAAAGGCGTTGCCCAACTTCTTTAGCAATATGTAATTGATGGGGAATTAGGCTTGCACGAATACCACGCATTCCACGCAGTTCAGATTGAAACTGGGCTTGTTGATGTTTCAAAGCACGATAACGCAGGGCGAAACGATCACTGCGATCAATTTGGGCGGAAAATAAACGATCCTGCGGTTTACTAAAACTCACTTTATGATCGAGTTGCATCTCAGGCAGAACGCTCTCTTCTTGAGTATCGACACGTTTACCTAAATAGAGCGCAACCTCTTGATTTTCAACGACATCTTCAATATCTAACTGCCAGCCATCAACACTGGTAACACGATCGCCTTTTTGGAATTGCACACGGGTTAAAGGGGCAACGGCAACAGCGTACACACGTTGTTCGTCCGATGCAGGAAATGAAAGGGTCACAGTGCGGTTATCCACTGCGGTGACAATGCCTAATCCTAAGTTATTTTCCGACTCACTAATCCAACGTTGTCCGACTACAAAGCTCATACTTACCTCTCTGCTATTCTACTAAAATTTTCGGGGACTATCTGATCTTGGTGGAGCAAGCGGTCAGATTTTGCCATTATTGTTTCCATAATTTGAACTGATTAATCAAACCATTCGTTGAACTATCGTGGCTAGTAATGGTTTCGTTATTTTCTAGCTCTGGCAAGATACGGTTAGCAAGTTGTTTACCTAACTCAACGCCCCATTGGTCAAAACTATAAATATTAAAAATCACGCCTTGAACGAAGATTTTATGTTCATACATTGCAATCAACGCCCCTAAGGTGAATGGGGTGATTTTTTGGACTAGAATTGAGTTCGTTGGTTTGTTGCCTGTAAATACTTTAAATGGCACAATTTCTGCAACTTCTTCTAAAGATTTACCCGCTTGTGAGAACTCTTGTTCCACTACTTCTTTTGACTTACCAAAAGCAAGTGCTTCAGTTTGTGCGAAGAAGTTTGAAAGCAATTTAGGGTGATGATCGCCAATCGGATTATGGGTTTGTGCAGGTGCAATAAAATCACAAGGGATCAATTTTGTACCTTGGTGAATTAATTGATAGAAGGCGTGCTGTCCATTTGTACCTGGTTCACCCCAAATGATAGGCCCTGTTTGGTAATTGACAACTTTTCCATCTCGCCCAACATATTTACCGTTAGATTCCATATTGCCTTGTTGGAAGTAAGCCGCAAAACGGTGCAGATATTGATCATAAGGTAAAATCGCCTCTGATTCTGCACCTAAGAAGTTATTGTTCCAAATACCGATAAGGGCGAGTGTTAATGGGATATTTTGCTCTGTTGGAGCATTAAGGAAATGTTTATCCATTGCGTGAGCACCATCAAGTAGTTGCTCAAAGTGTTCAAAACCGATAGAAAGAGCAATAGATAACCCAATCGCAGACCAGAGTGAGTAGCGTCCATCAACCCAATCCCAAAATTCAAACATATTTTCTGTATCAATACCAAATTTAGCGACCTCTTTGGCATTCGTTGAAAGAGCTACGAAATGTTTCGCCACAGCAGATTCGTCTTTTGCAGTATCCAATAACCATTGACGTGCTGAAAGAGTATTCGTCATTGTTTCTTGAGTAGTAAAGGTTTTTGATGCCACAAGGAAAAGGGTTGTTTCTGGATTGATTTTCGCTAAGGTCTCAGCAATATGCGTGCCATCGACATTAGAAACAAAGTGCATTGTTAAGTGATTTTTGTATGGACGTAATGCTTCAGTGACCATATATGGACCTAAGTCTGAACCGCCAATCCCAATGTTTACCACATCAGTAATCGCCTTGCCTGTGTAGCCTTTCCAGTCGCCTGAAATCACACGCTCACAGAAGCCTTTCATCTTCGCTAAAACCGCATTTACTTCTGGCATCACATCTTTGCCATCTACTTCAACAGGGGTATTTGAGCGATTGCGTAAAGCGGTATGAAGTACTGCTCGATTTTCTGTACGGTTAATTTTTTCACCATTAAACATTGCGTAAGTGGCTGATTTAACTTGGCATTCATCGGCCAATTTACGCAATAGGGAAAGGGTGTGTTGGTTGATCGCATTTTTAGAAAAATCAACGAGAATTTGATCTTCAAAACGTAATGAATATTTATCAAAACGTTTTGGATCTTCATTGAATAGCTGTGGAATCGTCAAATTCTCAGCTTTGTGCTGTTCAAGGGCATTCCAAGCGAAAGTTTGGGTTGGATTGATGTTTTGCATTGAATTATCCTCTAAAATTTAATTTTGTGATTCAGTTGATTGTGTTGAGCTTAGTTCATCTAAGCGTTTTTCTAATTCATTCAATTTTTCACGGGTGCGAAGTAAAACTTGAGATTGAACTTCAAACTCTTCACGAGTAACTACATCAAGTTTAGCGAGTTGGGCTTGTAAGATTTGTTTAAATTTTTCTTCTAAATCATTGCCCACATTTTTTAAACCTTGTGGTAATGCATTGTGAAGTTGCTGTGCGAGAGATTCTAAATTTTTTGGATTAAGCATAATGTTCCCCTTGTAAATTAGGGCATTAATTCTAAAGAATTTCAGTAAAGATAAAAAGCAAAGAATAGAGAGAATTTAAAAAATTAGAGAATTATTTTATCTAGAGAAATAAGAAGATGGCTGGGGTACTAGGATTCGAACCTAGGAATGCTGGGATCAAAACCCAGTGCCTTACCGCTTGGCGATACCCCAAAAGAAAAAAACTAACTTGCGTTAGTTCATTCGATTTGAAATAAGATGGCTGGAGTACTAGGATTCGAACCTAGGAATGCTGGGATCAAAACCCAGTGCCTTACCGCTTGGCGATACTCCAGTCGTTTTATTTGCAAGCTTAAAATGGTGCGGGACGAGGGACTTGAACCCACACACCTCTCGGCGCCAGAACCTAAATCTGGTGCGTCTACCAATTTCGCCAGTCCCGCAAATGGTGGCTACAACGAGATTCGAACTTGTGACCCCAACATTATGAGTGTTGTGCTCTAACCAGCTGAGCTATGTAGCCATTTGCGTCACCATATCGGCTTTGCGGGGCGTATTATGCTGATTTCACTCTACCTCGTCAAATACTTTTTTGAAAAAAGTAAATTTTTCTGCTTGTTTGACTAGAGATTCGGCAAATTGTCAGAAAAAACAACAATAATCTCTATAAAAGACTGATTTTATAATAAGTTAACGATTGCCGTTTTAAAATTCCATTTCTTGTTTTATCTGTTTTAATATAGGTTCAACATCTGGTAATACATCTTCCCACAACTGAAACGCATAAGCCGCTTGTCCAACTAACATTCCTAAACCATCTTGGTATTGTGTTGCCCCTTGTGAACGGGCGTATTCAAGAAATGGGGTCTGCATATTTGGAGCATATTGCATATCATAAATGTTGGCTTGTGTAAGTAATCGTGCTGGCAATTCGACGCACTTGCCTTGCAATCCAAGCGATGTCGCATTGATAATTAAATCGAACGACTGTTCGGGAAGTTCATCGAAACAAGCGGATTGAATTTGCCCAAACTTTGCAAACTTTTCAGCTAAACTGGCCGCTTTATCTGCCGTTCGATTGTAAATGGTGATCTGCTGTTGAGCTTGTAATAAGGGATAAAGCGCGCCTTTGGTTGCTCCACCAGCCCCTAAAATCAGTATGCGTTGATGTGGGTTAAGCCAGCCTAAACGGGCAAGATCGGATACTAATCCAACACCATCGGTATTGTCCGCATATAAACGCCCATCATCTAACCGCTTGAGCGTATTACAAGCTTCGGCTTGTAAGCAACTTTCGCTATAAATATCCGCAAGGGCAAAGGCTCTCTCTTTAAAAGGGGCTGTGATATTTGCACCTTTAGCACCTTCCGCAAAAAATTGTTTGAGTTGCTGTTCAAACTGTTGTTCATCGCCTAATTTCGCTACGTAAGAAATCGCTTTGCCCGTTTGTTGCCCGAAAAGTGTATGTATTCTTGGGGATTTGCTTTGTGCAATCGGATTTCCCCAAACTGCGTACTGGTTCATTGTCTATCCTTGTCGAAAAATATGTTGGCTAAAAATGTCACGGATTTCAGACGGATTTGACTTTCCGCCTGTGGCTTGATCTAATACTGGGAACGATTTGCCAAATTGCTGTCGTACTTCGTCGGCAGTTAGGCAAGGTGGGAGTGTCGTTAAATTTGCACTCGTAGAAGTGAGTGCAAAGCCCGTCGCTGTACAAAGCTCGACAACGGCTGGCACTTGGCATAATCGCACAGCAATGGTGTCAAACTGCCCTTTCAGATAACGTGGAACTGTGGCTTTGGCTGGCATTATCCAAGTAATTGCCTGTTCGCCTAGCGTTTCAAAACGTTGCCATTCCACCTCTGTCAAATGTGTATCATCAATGTAGGGTAGAAGCAGTTTTTTATTATGGGCAATTAAAATCAGCCCTTTTTCTTCTGGACGATTTTTTAATTGAAGCAGAGATCTTACCGCTTGCTCGCTTTGCGGATTGCAACCTAATCCAAAAACGGCTTCAGTAGGATAGGCAATCACTTGATTTTGTTTAAGTTTGTCAATAAGTTGATTAAAAGAATACATTATTCGCTTTCACTAAATAGATGCTGACATTTTCTGTTTGCACAGAGAAAATAGGATTTTCCACGCACTTTTTTGATGGTGGCTAATTCACCTAAACATTGTGGACATTGTTGCTTTATGGGCTTGGTTGGCAAGGTAAATTTACACTCAGGAAAGCCTGAACAGCCATAAAATGTTTTACCTGAACGCCCTGTTCGTGCCACTAATTTATGTTTCTGGCATTCAGGGCAGTCAAATTCTTCCTCGATTTCAGCTTCTTCGTGTACCGTAAAATGGCAGTCTGGATACTGGCTACAACCGATAAACATACCAAAATGCCCCTGTTTTAATTGCAATGGCGATTGACATTCAGGGCATTGTTCATCAAGGGTTTTGATGATATGGCTTGCTTGGTGGATAGGTTTGAGGTAATCGCATTGCGGATAGCTACTACAGCCTAAAAAAAGCCCCTGCTTTCCCCGTTTTAGTTGTAATGGAGAATGGCATTGCGGACATAATTCTGTCTGTTTCGTGGACTTAAAAAGGCTCATTTTTAAACTAAATTAACTCAAATTCAATCACAAAAAAGTCGTTATGGTTCGGGTAAATCTCTTTGATTACTTGTTTTAGTTCGGCAAGTGTCATATTTTCTTGTTTAGCGTGCGTATCATTGAGCTGTTCAAACTGAATAGGGGTAACAGATAGTACACGAATATGAGCAAACAAGCGGTCTGTTTCATTTGTAAAAACACTTAACTCTTGGCCCGCTTGAAAATAGCTTTCTGACTTATCACGAATGGTAATGGTCTTTTTACCACTGACAATGTCTGCTTCAAAACGACTAAAAAAAGTAATCTTATTCATCGTAGTCACCATAATCTAGATCCAATAAATGCCTAAAATGATCGTTATAAAAACCGTGGCTCACCATATATCGCCACATTTTTTGTTTCGCTTTTATATCCCAATGTGATGGTCTTTTTTTCTCAAAAAGCCGTTCGGCAAGTTCAAAAAAATCGACTTCCGCTTCATCAATGGCTTGGCTAATTACCCACTCTTTTATACCTTTGAGCTGTAACTCTTGTTTTAGACGGCGTGGCCCATAGCCTTGTTGTGAACGATAGCGAACGTAACTGATGGCAAAACGTTCATCACTTTGCCATTTATTCGCTTGAGCCTGTTCAATGGCTTGCTCAATTTCTTGTGTATTATATTCTTTAAGTTGTAATTTGTGGCGAATTTCAGCTTCGCTATATTCTCGTTTAGAAAGTAGATAAAGCAAATAGCTATTCGCAGAATATTTATGTGTCATTTATTTACCGCAGTAAAATAAAAATGCGGTTCTCACAAACCGCATTAAGTTATTATAGTTCTTCTTCGCTAAACTCTTCGACATCGCTTTCATCATTGCTGTCGCTTGCCGTCGCTTTTAATACGCTATTTGGGTTTGACGCCAATGTATTTCGGATCTCTTGTTCAAGTTTATCTGCAATTTCAGGGTTCTCTTTTAACCATTTCACTGCATTATTTTTACCTTGTCCAATTTTCGTTCCGTCGTAAGAGAACCAAGCACCTGATTTCTTAATAAAGCCATTTGCTTCAGCTAAAATCAGTAGCTCATTCATACGAGAAATCCCTTCGCCGTACATAATATCAAATTGTACTTCACGGAATGGCGGTGCAACTTTGTTTTTTACTACTTTTACTTTTGTTTCACTACCAATAATTTCATCGCCATCTTTGACTACACCACAACGACGAATATCTAAACGAACAGAGGCATAGAATTTCAGTGCATTACCGCCTGTGGTGGTTTCTGGATTACCAAACATTACACCAATTTTCATACGGATTTGGTTGATAAATACAACTAAACAGTTGGTATTTTTGATGTTCGCAGTAAGTTTACGCAACGCTTGTGACATTAAACGTGCTTGTAAGCCCATATGCGAGTCACCCATATCCCCTTCAATTTCAGCTTTTGGCGTGAGTGCAGCGACAGAGTCCACAATAATGACATCAACTGCCCCTGAACGCACTAACGCATCACAGATTTCAAGAGCTTGTTCGCCGTTATCTGGCTGAGAAATTAGTAATTCATCGGTATTTACCCCTAAATTGCGAGCATAGACAGGATCTAATGCGTGTTCCGCATCAATAAATGCACAGGTTTTATTGCCTTTTTGAGCTTGGGCAATTAAAGAAAGTGTTAAGGTTGTTTTACCTGATGATTCTGGCCCATAGATTTCAACAATACGTCCCATTGGCAAGCCACCAATACCAAGAGCAAGGTCTAGTCCTAATGATCCCGTTGAAACAGACTCAATATCTAATTGTTCAGTCTGCCCCAATTTCATAATAGAGCCTTTACCAAATTGTTTTTCAATTTGAGCAAGTGCCGCTTCCAATGCTTGTTTTTTCTGTTCTGGTTCAACTTGTTTAACGACGGTATTGTTTTTTGAAGATTTCTTATTCTCAGCCATAATGCTTTCCTTTGTTCATTGTTTGGATAGGGCAATCGCATTGCCATAAAACTGTAAATTATTATACTGTTTAACCATACAGTTTCAACTATTTTTTTCAGTTTTTCGATCTATGTCACAAATTTTGCCAAATTACCGCAAGATGTGACCGCTTGTGATTGAAACTGCTCTTTGCAGATCGAAAGGATTTAAGGCATTGATCACCATTATCTGATCATAATCAAAAAGTGCTTCCACAGGTATATCAACTAAGCTAATTTTTTGCTCGTCTAATAAATGGCTCAGTTGTGTGCCTTTTAATAAATAATGATTTGGGCTATACCATTTTCCTTGTTTTAAAAAAAGTAAATTGCCAATAGAACAATCACTAATAAAACCATTATTAACAAGAATAATTTCATCACAAGCGGTCTGTTTTAATTGTTCTAATTCAAGTCGGTCAGTATATTTGAATTGATAATCAAAATTCTCTACATAAACGCATTGAAAGGTTTTTATTTTTTTAGGTACATAATGGAAAAACTGAACTTGATATTCTTTTGTATTATAATCAATACGACAACGTACTAATCCCTTTTGATATTCTTCAGGGATATTAATAATCTCCGAAAGTGCAAAATTATTCTCTTGTTTAAAATAATATCTAAAAGCATTATTCATTCGTTGTTGATGATAAAAAATATTCTGCACTTTACCATCAATAATCGCAATTGTTTCAAAGAGTGGATATTGGCACATAAACCTTCTCTAAAATTTCATTATATTCATCATCTAGCTGACTTAATGCAGTAATTCCGCCACCGCTACGAAAATAATATTTGTCCCCTTGTTTTTCAATATAACGAATAGCCACTGCACTCTCTACATTTTCACCATCAAAATAACCGAAAATACCTGTATAATAGCCACGTTCTTGTTGTTCTGCCTGCTGAATAATTTCAACGGTTTTCACTTTCGGTGCTCCACTAATTGAGCCTGCTGGCAAGAGTTTATCCAACATTGTACCAATATTTTCTTGCCAATTTTCATCGAGCTCCCCACAAATTTCAGAACTCGTCTGATAAATCGCTCCACGATGTGTTACTACTTTTTCAACATAACGGTATTTCGTAACCTGAATATATTTTGATACTAAAGCTAAATCATTTCGAATTAAATCAACAATAGTATTATGTTCGGTAAACTCTTTTTCTGAATTTAATAATTTATTTACTGCATCTTCTTCATTTGCATTTATTGTGCCTTTCATAGGATAAGAATAGATTTTATTCTCTTTTATACGAATAAAACACTCAGGGGAAAAACAGACAAAATTCTCATCTAATAACAATTTGTATTTAGCTTTGCTTTGCTGAAAAATTTGTGCTAAATGATAATTTGTTTTAATTTTAGTTTGCTGAGTTAAGTTTAAAAGATAACTATTCCCAATTTGGATCTGTTGTTGAACAAAATCAAAGGCTTTTTTATATTGTGTATAATTAGGTGGAATAATCTCTAACTCAAAATTTTCATTTGTTTTTAATGATTGAATAAACTTTTGTTGTCCATTAAAATCAAAATAAAGCCCTTTATCTTCTATTTCAGATAAAGGATAAATTAATGGTTTCTGTTTTTCAAAATCAATTAAAAAGAAAAAAGGCAAACGCATTTTTCCATACTGATTAGCTATTTGAATAAATTGTTGCATTTTGATATTTCTATTATTCGAAGTTAAAACCTATGTCCCATTCACATTCTTATATGGAGACGCACGCCCCACAAAATAAGCCTATCCTATTGATTAGTTTAGCTATTATAACGACTTTTATGGTTGTTGAAGCAATCTCTGGCTATTTCTTTAATAGCCTTGCCTTACTTGCTGATGCCGGGCATATGGCAAGCGATAGTTTATCGCTCTTATTATCACTTTTTGCATAACCTTGCAAAACGTTTTCACAAAATGGATATTCACGCCACATTGCAAAATGATTTAGCCGTTTATTTTGAACAGCACGGAAAAACAGAGTGCACCCACCATCATTAACTATTTGATATTAATCAAATAGTTAATAAAGACCGACTAAAATAGTCGGTTTTTTGTTGCCTTTAGTAAAAAAAAGCATAACATCTCCAACGTAGTGCAACTTTGGAGAAAAATATGGACAACTTAATTTGCTATAAACAGATGCCAGTTTGGAATAAAGAAAACCTACCACAGATGTTTCAAGAGAAACATAATACTAAAGTAGGGACTTGGGCAAAATTAACGATCTTGAAAGGATCATTGAAATACTATGAATTAACCGAAGAAGGTGAAATTGTTAAAGAAATGATTTTCGATGAGCAAAACCAACCACCTTTTGTGGAGCCACAAATTTGGCATAAAGTTGAGCCACTAAGCGAAGATCTAGCTTGCCAACTCGCTTTTTATTGTACACCCGAAGATTATTTCGCTAAAAAATATAATCTCACCGCAACACATTCTGAAGTATTAAATGCGATGAATTATCTTTCGACTGGAAAAGTACTAGACCTTGGCTGTGGAAGAGGACGAAATGCACTCTATCTTAACTTAAAAGGGTTTGATGTAACCGCAGTTGATCAGAATGAAGAAAGTATCCATTTCCTCAATTCAATCATCGAAAAAGAAAATGCTCAACATATCCAAACAGGTATTTACGACATCAACCAAGCTAATATACAAGGTGAATTTGACTTTATTGTTTCCACTGTCGTAATGATGTTCCTAAATCGTCATCGTATCTCTGCAATTATCGAAAATATGCAAAAAAATACCAAAGTCGGGGGATATAATCTTATTGTCTGTGCAATGAACACGCAGGATTTCCCTTGTCCAATGCCTTTTTCATTTACATTCCAAGAAAATGAACTGAAGCAGTATTATCAAGGCTGGGAACTTGTTAAATACAATGAAGATTTGGGGCATTTACATAAAACCGATGAACACGGCAATCGTATTCAGCTACGTTTTGTGACAATGTTGGCGAAGAAGTTGGGGTAGATCGCGTAGTTCTCATCTTAAACTCAATTTTATGGCATAATGGAAACTTTATAAGAATCTATTGTTATCAATGACAATAGATTCTTCGTTTTATACATTATTTGGATTTTATCAATGCAAGAACCTTACTATCGCGGGCGTTTTTCCGTTGCACCAATGCTCGATTGGACAACTCGCCACTGTCGCTATTTTCACCGTCAATTTACTCAACATAGCCTACTTTATAGTGAGATGATTACCGCACCCGCAATTTTGCACGCAAAATATGATCTGCTTGCTTACGATCCCACAGAAAACCCTGTGGCGTTACAATTAGGGGGAAGCGATCCTGAACAGTTAGCGAAATGTGCAAAATTAGTCGAAGAACGGGGCTATGCGGAAATCAATCTGAATGTCGGGTGTCCGTCAGATCGTGTTCAAAATGGTATGTTTGGTGCTTGTTTAATGGGAAAAGCGGATTTAGTTGCTCGATGTGTAGAAGCGATGAAGAACGAAGTGAGTATTCCTGTTACCGTTAAACATCGTATCGGCATTGACGATCTGGATAGCTATGAATTTTTATGTGATTTTATTGAGAAAATTCAGCCTTATTGTAACGATTTTATTGTCCACGCGCGTAAAGCGTGGCTGTCAGGTCTAAGTCCGAAAGAAAATCGTGAAATCCCACCGCTTGATTATGAACGAGTTTATCAACTCAAGCGGGATTTTCCACATCTTAAAATGAGCATTAACGGCGGGATTAAAACGATTGAAGAGATCAAACATCACTTGCAATTTGTTGATGGCGTGATGGTCGGGCGTGAAGCCTATCAAAATCCGTCCTTGCTTGGTTATATTGATCGAGAGCTGTTTGATCCAAACGCCGAGATTGTTACACCAAAACAAGCCGTTGAAAAAATGCTACCTTATATTGAACAGCAACTTTCACAAGGCGTTTATCTCAATCACATTATCCGCCATATTCTTGGTGCATTCCAAAACTGCAAGGGAGCAAGACAATGGCGTAGGCATTTAAGTGAAAATGCGTGCAAACAAGGGGCGGGTGTAGAAGTGGTTGAACAAGCATTATCTTTTTTGCCTTACTAGTTGCAAAATCTATTAAATACTTAACGACTCAGGTGCTTATGGTTTATTGCAGGTGTAATAGACAAATTTATTGCTAAAAAGTGACTTAAAGCCTTATAGTACAAGGCTTTAAGCACTCTTTTTGAAATATGAACAAAAACTGCCCATTTTGCTAAAGTCTGAAAATAAAGAAACATGGTACATCAAATAATATTCAACGATATTTTGTCATAAGGGTCATAAAACATTTTCCCTTAAGAATAAATTAGATCCAATTAAAATTTGGACTGATTACACATCCGGAAAACAAACCTATCAACAACTTGCCGTTAAATATCATTGTTCAGTCAGAACGATTCAAAGATATATTGATAAAGCACCTAAAACGGCTTTAAAACTACCTTTAAATCGATACCTAAACATCATTATGGATACAACGTTTTTAGGACGTTATTTTAGCGGATTCGTGTTAATGGATACGCTTTCAAATAATGTCATTTCCCATTATTTTGTGCGAACCGAAAAGATATTTACTACAAACTTGTCCTGAATAGGTTAAGAGAAAAGGCTATATAATTCAATCGATTACTTGCGATGGTAGGCGTGGTTTGATGAAAGATTTATTTAATACCCCAGTACAAATATATCAATTTCATATGGTGGCAATTGTGATGAGAAAATTAAGAAAAAAACATCAATTACAAGCGGGCAAAGAATTAAAAATAATTGTAAAAACACTCACAAGAAGCTCAAAAAATGAATTTTATCGGCGATTACACTCTTGGTTCATAAAACACCAAGCATTTTTTAAAAGAAAGGAGTGATAAAGCGAATGAAAAAGGCTATTTTCCTTATAAACATCGCAATGTAAGAAGCGCTTATGCCAGTTTAAAACGTTATATGGATTTTATTTTTATCTATGAAAAACATTCTGAATTAAATATAGAAAAGACGGCAAATCGCTTAGAGGGGTTATTTAGTGAACTTAAGCGAAAATTAAATAATCACAATAGATTAACGAAAAGCGCAACATGTTGTTTATAAAAGATTTTTTAAATAAAAAGAGTTGCTAACATTTAAAGAAAATAAACATTAGCAACCATTTTGTCTACTATGCCTTTATCTACTATACCGGATTAACCATTAATCATCTAAGAAACTGCGTAGAGTTTCGGAACGGCTAGGATGGCGAAGTTTGCGTAACGCTTTTGCTTCAATTTGACGAATACGCTCACGAGTTACATCAAATTGTTTACCCACTTCTTCAAGAGTGTGATCGGTATTCATATCAATACCAAAACGCATACGCAATACTTTTGCTTCACGAGGTGTTAAACCCTCTAGTACAGCATTAGTTGCAATTCGCAAACTTTCTGCCGTTGCAGAGTCAAGAGGCAACTCAAGAGAGCTATCTTCGATGAAATCCCCTAAATGTGAATCATCGTCGTCACCCACTGGCGTTTCCATTGAGATTGGCTCTTTAGCAATTTTGAGGACTTTACGAATTTTATCCTCTGGCATTCCCATTTTTTCTGCTAACTCTTCAGGTGTTGCTTCACGTCCCATCTCTTGTAAGCATTGGCGAGAAATACGATTTAATTTGTTGATCGTTTCAATCATATGCACAGGAATACGAATAGTACGAGCCTGATCCGCAATAGAGCGTGTGATCGCTTGGCGAATCCACCAAGTCGCATAAGTTGAGAATTTATAACCACGGCGATATTCAAATTTATCTACTGCTTTCATTAAGCCGATGTTACCTTCCTGAATTAAATCAAGGAATTGTAAACCACGGTTGGTATATTTTTTAGCAATAGAGATCACAAGACGTAAGTTGGCTTCTACCATCTCTTTCTTCGCTTTGCGAGCTTTTAATTCGCCATCTGCAATACGTCCACCAATTTCACGAATTTGCGTAATGGTTAAACCAGTTGTTTCCTCAAGTCTCTGTAAGTTTGCGATATTTACACGAATATTATCCACATAGTTGGCTAGCTTAGGCACTCCGCCTTTTTTCGCATTGATCGCTTTTTCAATCCACGCTTCAGATAATTCATTACCTTGGAATGCTTTAACGAAGTCCGCTTTTTTCATTCCAGCATACTCCACCGCATAACGTTGAATTTGGCGCTCTTCCGCACGCACTTGCTTCATCATTTTTTGCATTGATTCAACTAACAAATCAAATTGTTTTGGCACTAAACGGAACTCTCGAAAAATATCGGAAAGTGCTTGAATTTGATCTCTTGAACGTTTGCTAGTACGTCCGTGTTTTTGGATTGCTTGTAAAGCTTTTTGATGTTGCTCTTTTAATAGCGTAAATTTCTCACGAGCAAGCTCTGGGTCAATGCTATTGTCATCACCGCCATCGCCCGATGATTCGCCATCTTCATCTTCACTTTCATCATCAATATCTGCAACGGTATCACTTTCGCTTTCTTCATCTAGATCATCTACAGAGGTGCTTTCTACTGCATTTGGATCAACGAAAGCGGTTACAAGATCGGATAAACGTACAGTGCCTTCTTCGACTTGATCATAACGAGCAATTAATTCACTTAAGGCTTCAGGATATTCTGCAATTGCACATTGAACTTCGTTAATACCTTCTTCAATACGTTTTGCAATATCAATTTCGCCTTCACGGGTTAGTAACTCAACAGTTCCCATTTCACGCATATACATACGGACTGGGTCTGTGGTACGACCAAGTTCAGACTCTACCGTTGAAAGTACTTTAGTCGCCTCTTCCACTACATCTTCATCGGCAATATTGCCCGCAAGCATTAAATCATCAGCATCAGGGGCAGTTTCAAGTACCTTAATCCCCATATCGTTGATCATTTGAATGATATCTTCGATCTGATCTGCATCGACAAGTTCTTCAGGCAAATGGTCGTGAACTTCCGAAATTGTTAAGTATCCTTGCTCACGCCCTTGAGCGATAAGAAGTTCTAACTGAGATTGTTGTTCTTCTAATTGAGAGTATTGTTCCATAGCTTTATCCGTTCTTAAGAGCAAAAATAAGTAGTGGATTATACCACTGCTTTGGGTGTGATAAATAGTTTCGCGAAAAATTATCAGTATTTGACCGCTTACCGTCCAGCCAATAGCATCATTAATTCCTGCTTTTCCTGTTGATTTAACCCTGTCGTACGATCTTTTGCCATTAAAATGTCAATTTGTCGATCAAGCAGTTTCTTATAGAAAAAATCAAGCGTATCAATAAAAGTGTTTTCGACATTTTCAGAAGATACCAAGTGATCCCAATTTGCCAATAATTCTAAATGGCGATAATTTGGGCTTTCTCGCAGATATTCCAATAAACCGCCCATTGAAATACCAAGATTAGCGTGACAGATATTGACTAATTCCAAAAATAAATCGAAGCCTTTTTCCTGCAAACTCTGCAAAAATGTCACATCTTCAGGTACATTTTGAACCAAATGAGGATTTTGAAGCAGTAACGCAATCAGTAACCGCATCGGTGTCCTTTCAATATGTGGCATATTGTGGCGTTTAGGTGCAGTTTCAACACTTTTCTGAGACAGCATCGATTCCAATTGTATTGGATCAAGAATACCCAGTTTTTGCCCCAATATATTTCGTAAATACAAACGTAACATTTCCCCTGGAATACGCTTGATCAAAGGTAATGCTAATGAAGCGAGCTTAGATTTTCCTTCTTTAGTGGAAAGATCGACCTGAGTAAGCAAAGAATCAAATAAAAATTCACTCAATGTTAATGCTTGTTCCAAATAGCGTTCAAACCCCTCTTTTCCCTGAACGCGAATAAAGGTATCAGGATCTTCCCCATCGGGTAAGAAGATAAATTTTATCTGTCTGCCATCGTGTAAATAAGGCAGCGCATTTTCTAATGCTCGCCACGCGGCATCTCGCCCTGCACGGTCGCCATCGTAGCAACAAATCACTTGTTCTGTTGATCTGAACATCAACTGAATTTGTTCACCTGTTGTCGCTGTTCCTAAAGAGGCAACGGCATTATTCACTCCAAATTGAGCTAAAGCTACGACATCCATATAGCCCTCAACTACAAATAAAAACTCAGGGTTTTCATTATGTTGTAAGGCTTGATACAAACCATAAAGCTCATTGCCTTTATGATAAGTGGCAGATTCAGGGGAATTAAGGTATTTCGGCTTTTCATCGCCTAATACTCGCCCACCAAAAGCAATTACTCGCCCACGCTTATCTCGAATCGGGAACATCACACGATTACGGAAACGATCATACACATTGCCTCGATCATTTTTAGAGAGCATACCTGTATCAAGCAACTTTTGCACTTCTTCAGGATTGTTTCCAAAACGACGAAGCACTGCGTCCATCGCATTTGGTGAAAAACCGATTTCAAAGCGTTCAATAATCTCTTGAGATAAACCTCGTTGCTGCAAATAGGCTTGACTAGCCCTGTCTTGTGTTAATTGCTGTTGATAGAACTTAGCGACCAAATCTAACAATTCATAAAGATTACGCCGAGTTTTATAACTGGCTTGTGGTTTGCCATCTCTATTGATCACATTTTCACGAGGCACTTCTAACCCGTGCAATGCAGCAAGTTCCTCAATTGCTTCAGGAAACTCTAACTTGTCATATTCCATTAAAAAGCTAATGACATTACCGTGTACGCCACAACCAAAACAGTGATAAAACTGTTTAGATTGGCTCACTGTAAAAGAGGGACTTTTTTCGTGATGAAAAGGACAACAGGCTTGGTAATCTCGCCCTGCTTTTTTGAGTTTAACACGACTATTGATCAGCTCGACAATATCGGTTCGAGCAACAAGATCATCAATAAATGAACGAGGAATAGAGCCTTTCATTGATTATCTCCTTGCTAGCAAGCGGATAGTTTTGCAAATTTTTTTACAATTCAGACCGCTTATGATGGACGGTATAAACATTGAAACCGTGATTCCTTAAAGGTTTCACGGTTCCAATTTAACTTCTGCTACCTAATTTAAAATTAGTATAAACGAGTGTTACGCGCGTTCTCACGGAAGTTACGTTTAGCATGACGTTTTGCTAAAGACGCTTTTTCACGTTTACGAATTGTAGTTGGCTTTTCATAGAACTCACGAGCACGAACTTCAGCTAAAAGACCTGCTTTTTCGCAAGAGCGTTTAAAACGACGTAATGCTACGTCAAATGATTCATTTTCACGAACTTTAATTACTGGCATAAGCCATCACCTCAGGAAATATATGTTTAAATGAAGCCGCACAAATTGGTGGCGGCATAGAACTAAAAAAGTTGATGCATTTTAGCTTAGACTGACTAATAAGTAAAGAGCACCTTATCAAAATAATCTACAAACATACAGCTTTTCAAAAATAACTTTACTTTGGTATTCACTGAACAATAATCTTGGAACCATTAGAAAATACGATGCCTCTTGCCTCATAAATTGCATTTAATGCAATATTATTTCTAAAACTATCCTGTATATTCTGAGGCAAAGTATCCAATGAAATAGAGAATATTACTTCACTAGTTGTACCTCTTTTTAAATTCTCTTTAAAAGAAACTGGGGTATCTTGTACAAGGACAATTTCATCTTGATAAGAATAATTCGTTTTCCAATGAACACTACGAATATTACGCTTACTTTTATTTTTTATGGTATATTTGAAATTCACTATAAAGTTCGACGATTTATTCTGAGATATCTCAGCTCCTATAAAATTAACTTCAATAGTATCAGTAAAGCGCTTTAAATTTTCTTCCTCTCTTGTGAGTTTAGCATTCTTATACACATTTTTTTCAGAGACAAGGGGGCTATTTTTATAGTTTCTGCATTAACACCTAACGTAACCCAACTAGATAAAGAAAGTACAATCAGATATTTTATCAATTTCATATTTCTCTCCTTAATAGTACATGCATAGAAGAGCATGTAAGATTATCTTCATCTCATGTAGAGAAGACTTCCTTATCTCGGATATATTACAAAAATTACAGTAGAATGACAATTATAACTTATTCAGTCCAAGTAATTTTATAAAATAGAAAACCATTTTCCTATATATTTACAATCTTGCTCCATCACCAACTGGTAACTTGGTTTTAGAAAACATGTATAAAAACGAAGTATGTATCTATAAATTCTTAAAAATACTTCAATACTTTTATTCTTGCAAAGAAAAAATACCGATTTTCTAATAATCTCAAAAACCGGTATTTACATAAATTACTCCTCAATATCTAAATATCAATCTTATTGAATTTTGTTTATAGAGAAGTATATTTCATTTCAATTATACGAAATGGACAAATATTATTTAGTATCTATGACTGGTGTTGCTTCTTCAGTCTGAGAAGACACTGCGTCCTTTATCCCATCCACTTTAGTTTCAACTAATTGTTTTACCTCTTCAATTGGAAGAGATACTGCATCTTTTAACCCGTCCACTTTAGTTTCAACTAATTGTTTAGTTTCTTCTACTTTAGTTTCTGTTGTTTGTTTTACCTCAGCAACTTTCTCTTTTGCTTGATCACAAGCGGTTAAAGAAAGCGTTGCTGCACCTAAAACTAAAGCGGTTAATAAAGATTTTTTCATAAAAATAATTCCTATAAATTAAGGTTTAAATTGCCACATTTAGAGTAAATACTTAGGAATTAGTTCCCTAAGCATTTACAAGTGATTAAAGATCAACCTTTTATTTTTGCAACCCTCGGTGCAGAATAAACGTGGCTCACTGCACTACTATGTCCGCCAAAGCCTTTTCCGTAGAAATAGTATTTTGAGTTCTGCCACTCTTTTGCTTGAATTAAGGCAATTTCTTCCGCTGGTGCTGCTGCAACCGTCATTTCTACTTGCGTATGTGCAACACGAGAGAATGTGCCTAGTTTCCCTTCAAACTGATATTGACTTTGATAAACCTTAATCGGTTCTGGAATCGGAGCTGCAACTTTCTGCTCAGATTCGACCGCTTGAGGCCCTAGCTCTTCCAATTTAATATGGCGACGTTCGTGATTTTCTTTAACTAAATCTCGGTTAGTCGGTTGAGAAACCACAAGCCCGAATGGTTTAGCCGATAAAGCCACTGCTTTCGGATCAACTTCTGTGGATTCTGCTTCAACTTTCGTACGACGTTTGTGGTTGTCTTTGACTAAATCACGATCTGAACTTTGAGTTACGAAATAACCAAATGGCACCGCTGAATCTTGATGAGCCTGAGTGTTAGCTTCCTCTTTTACGGGTTCAGCTACTTCTCTTGCTACAGATTGAACTGGCTGTTCTTGCTGTTGTAACATCTCATCAACAGATAAGAAACGAGGTTTCTCTTCCGCAACAGCTTTTGGCATTTCGCTAAATTTAATCCAAACCTTACCGCTTGCAAGTTCAGGCGAAGCGACAGCCGAAGTTAATGGCATTACTGCTTTTACTTCCTCACGACGCTCACGACGACGCTGATTGCCTACGCGTAAATGGCGAGGTAAACGGCGTTGGCGAGGCTCACGTTGCTCTGTACGTTCTTCTACTACAGGCTCTGAAGTTTCCAAAGGCATCTCTGCATTTACTGTAGTCACCACAGGCTCTGCCACAAATGAATCAGCCGCATTCTCTTCTGCTGGTGGTAAAGAAGCGGTAATTTCCGCTGAATGTTCTGCAGTTTCAATTCGCACTTTCTTACGTAAGTCACGACGTTGGCGACGCTCAGCCACTTTCGCTTCACGCTGTTGCGGAACTGAAACACCTGCCACTTCTTCTACAATTTCACGACGTTTCTTAGGCTCTACTGGAACGACTTCAGCTTCTTTCGTTGCTTCAACGACCGTGTTTTTACGCTCTTGGCGTTCGTTGCGGTTTGGTTTTTCACGGCGTTGCTGACGACGTTCACGCTGGTTACGAGCCTTACCTTTACCTTGCTTCTTCTCAGGTTCTTTCTCTTCGCTTGCAAACATTGCTTTGATTTTCGCAATAATTCGACTGATTAACGAAGGTTTTGCTGGCTCAACTGGTGTTGGTGCAGGCTGTAAATTTAACTCTGAACTTTGTAATACTGATTCAACGGTAATCACTGGCTTATTACGGCTAACCAACGCTTCTTCCGAATGGTGATGATGAATGTGATTTTCTTCATCTTGTTCTTGGTAGCGTTTCGCTAAATCGTAACTTAAGGTTGGAACGATCTCATTCTCACGCAGGCGATATACGCTAAAGTGTGGGGTTTCCATACTTTCGGTTGGTACAACAATCACTTGGACATCGTGGCGTTTTTCAATGTCGCTAATCGCCTTACGTTTTTCATTTAATAAGTACGAAGCAATTTCCACAGGCACAATAGCGTGAACCTGTACTGAGTTTTCTTTAATCGCTTCTTCTTCTAATAAACGTAAAATGGAGAGTGCAATCGACTCGTTATCACGAATTTTTCCTGTACCTTGACAGCGAGGGCAAACGTGTGATGACGCTTCACTTAATGATGGACTTAAACGCTGACGGCTCATTTCAAGTAATCCGAAACGAGAAATGCGTCCAAACTGGATTCTTGCACGATCTTGGCGTGTCGCTTCACGGATACGATTTTCCACTTCACGTTGATGACGAACTGGGGTCATATCAATAAAGTCGATCACGATTAAACCGCCCAAGTCACGCAAACGTAACTGACGAGCAATTTCGTCTGCCGCTTCTAAGTTGGTATTTAATGCTGTTTCTTCAATGTCTCCACCACGGGTCGCACGAGATGAGTTGATGTCGATAGCTGTCAATGCTTCGGTTACATCAATCACAATAGAACCGCCTGACGGCAAACGCACTTCACGTTGGAATGCTGATTCGATTTGGGATTCGATTTGATAGTGACTGAACAACGGTACTTCACCTTCATACAGGCGAACACGGTTGATAAAATCAGGACGCACAAGGCGGATATGATTTTTTGCTTTCTCAAATACCTTACGATTATCGATCAAAATCTCACCAATATCACGACGAAGATAATCACGGATTGCACGCACAATCACATCACTTTCTTGATGAATTAAGAACGGTGCAGGGAGAGATTCTGCCGCTTTTTTGATTGCCTCCCAGTGATGTAATAAAACTTTTAAGTCCCATTGTAGCTCTTCAGGGGATTTACCCACCCCAGCAGTACGCACAATTAAACCCACATCTTCAGGTACATCTAAGCAATCTAACGCTTCTTTCAGCTCTAAACGCTCGTCCCCTTCAATACGACGAGAAATACCGCCAGCACGAGGGTTATTTGGCATTAAAACAAGATAGCTACCAGCCAAAGAGATAAAGGTCGTTAAAGCCGCCCCTTTATTACCACGCTCTTCCTTGCTGACTTGAACAATAACTTCCGCCCCTTCTTGAATAATATCTTTTATGTTTGGGCGACCTTGGAATACATAACCTTGAGGGAAGTATTCACGAGAAATCTCTTTTAACGGAAGGAAACCGTGACGCTCTGCACCGTAATCAACGAATGCTGCTTCAAGACTGGGTTCAACACGGGTAATTTTACCTTTGTAGATATTCGCTTTCTTTTGTTCGTGTCCTGGGCTTTCAATATCCAAGTCGAACAGTCGTTGCCCATCAACAAGGGCAACACGCAACTCTTCTTTTTGAGTTGCATTGATTAACATTCTTTTCATTGTGTTTTCTCATTTTATTTTTGTTAGTGCTATTCATAGGGTTCGGGTTTGTATTTTTGCTAATCTGTCAATCTCCCGACTGTCTAAGGACAAACTGACGTGAACCCTATGATCTAAGGTGATCTGTTTTATGTCTTACACTCAAAATCTGACCGCATAATCAATCACGATATTTGCATTTTTAACCGTTGCAAGCGGTACTTTTGTCTGATTTTCTACAATTTTATTCAGTAAAATTCAATAGACAGAAAAAGCGAGTCATTATGGCATTTTAAGAGAAAAATAGAAAGGCAAAAGTAAATAACGTACCATAAATAACATTGAATGTATTTTATACAATGTTTGCGGCTACTAACGAAAAAGGTAGTCTCTCTAATAACTTCTGATGAATCCCGCCAAATGCCCCATTACTCATCACTAAAATATGATCCGTTGGTTTAGCTTCCTTGACAATCAATTCCACTAATTCATCTAGGCTTGTCGACCATTGTGCCGGCTGGCTTAGTGCATCTGTAATCGTGCTGACTTGCCACGGAATGGTATCGGGTTGATAAACAAAGACGGCATCAGCGTCTTTCAACGATGGGGCAATTTCCTCTTTGTGAACGCCCATTTTCATTGTGTTTGAACGAGGCTCTAATACCGCTAAAATGCGTTGTTCTTTACCTACTTTGCCACGAAGTGCGTCGATGGTTGCTAAAATAGCGGTTGGGTGGTGGGCAAAATCATCATAAACGGTAATGCCATTCACTTCCCCTTTGACTTCTAAACGACGGTTGGCATTGATAAAGCTGTTTAAACCTAAACAGGCTTGCTCAACGCTTACCCCCGCGTGATGTGCTGCAGCAATCGCCATTAAGCCGTTGTGCATATTGTGAGCACCAAGCAAGTTCCATTTCACTTCTCCTGCTTTTTGCTGTTTATGGTAAATCGCAAAATGAGAATAGTCTGAACTTAACGGCTCTGCAAACCATTCTTGATTTTGTCCGATAAATTGCTGCTCGCTATAACAGCCCATTTTTAAGGTGTTTTGGACATTTTCATCTGATGTTGCAGACAAAATGCAGCCATTTTGTGGCATTGTGCGGATAAGATGATGGAACTGGCGTTGAATTGCTTTTAAATCATCAAAAATATCTGCGTGGTCAAAATCAATGTTATTAATAATTAAAGTTTTTGGATTGTAATGTACGAATTTAGAACGTTTATCAAAAAAGGCTGAATCATATTCGTCCGCTTCAATCACAAAGAAATCGCTTGAGCCTGCACGAGCAGAAATACCAAAGTTGCCTGCCACACCGCCGATTAAGAAACCCGTATCAATGCCAGCTTGATCTAAAATCCAGCTTAACATTCCCGTTGTGGTGGTTTTGCCGTGTGTGCCTGAAACGGCAAGCACCCAACGATCTTTGAGTAAATGATCTCTTAGCCATTGTGGCCCTGAAGTGTATGGCAAGCGGTGATTTAAGATATGTTCTACGCAAGGATTACCACGGCTAATCGCATTGCCGATAATAATCATATCGGGAACAGGATCGAGCTGTGCAATATCGTAATGGGGGATAATTTCAATGCCACTTTTTTCCAAAAAGGTACTCATTGGTGGATAAACATTGGTATCTGACCCTGTGACTCTATAACCTAACTCCCTTGCAATAATCGCCACGCCACCCATAAAGGTTCCACAGATCCCTAAAATATGAATATGTTGCTGTTTCATAGCATTCCTTACATAAAAATTGTGAACAGTATCACAAAACAAAACTTTACTCGAAAACAGAGCTTCAATGGGCGAGTATAATAAAGCAAACTGCATTGAATAGCTAATAAGGAGATAAAAAATGAAAACATTAGGCGAATTTATTGTTGAACGCCAAGCAGAATATCCAGGAGCTACGGGGGAACTCAGTGGTATTCTATCGTCCATTCGTTTGTCAGCCAAAATCATTCACCGTGATATTAACCGAGCAGGTTTAACCCAAGATATTTTAGGTGTATCTGGCGATGAAAACATTCAGGGCGAAACCCAGATGAAGCTCGATGTATTTGCCAACGAAACAATGAAAAAAGCATTAATTGCTCGTGGCGATGTGGCAGGATTTGCATCTGAAGAAGATGATACTTTCGTGGCGTTTGATACAGAACGTGGTCGAAATGCAAAATACATTCTAATGACAGATCCCCTTGATGGTTCGTCCAACATTGATGTGAATGTGTCTGTCGGAACAATCTTTTCGATCTACAAACGTGTATCACCGATTGGTACACCAGTGACGATGGATGATTTCTTACAGCCTGGACGTAAACAGGTTGCAGCAGGCTATGTGACCTATGGTTCATCAACAATGTTAGTTTATACGACGGGTAATGGCGTAAACGGCTTTACCTATGATCCTTCTTTAGGTTTGTTCATTCTCTCTCACCCAAATATGAAAATGCCGTTTGAAGGCAAATATTATTCGATTAACGAAGGGCAATATCTCAAATTCCCAGAGGGCGTGAAGAAATTCATTAAATTCTGCCAAGAAGAAGATAAAGCAACGGGGCGCCCATACTCTTCTCGTTATATCGGCTCATTGGTTTCAGACTTCCACCGTAACTTGTTAAAAGGCGGTATCTACATTTATCCAAGTACGAAAAGCCACCCGAACGGTAAATTACGCCTACTTTACGAAGGCAACCCGATGGCATTTTTAGCTGAACAAGCTGGTGGTATGGCGACAGACGGATTTAATCCGATTTTAGATATTAAACCGACAGAACTACATCAACGTGTGCCGTTCTTTGTGGGTTCAACAGCAATGGTGCAAAAAGCGGGTGAGTTAATGGCTGAATTTCGCTAGTAAATAATGGAAAGAAACTCACCGCTTGTTTACGCAAGCGGTGAGTTTTTTATATCATTTTGTTATAAAGACCACATTTTTGTTCTTTACCTTCAATAAAATAATCAGTATCTTACTCGCAATTTTTCACTCTTTATTGGAGATATTATGAAATTAAATACAAAATTCTCTCTCTTAGCTGCAACGTTATTGGTTTCAACCGTTGCTCAAGCCGCAGATAAAACGTTCATTAACTGTGTTAGCCGTTCACCAACAGGCTTTAGCCCTGCATTAGTGATGGACGGGATTTCGTATAATGCAAGTTCACAACAAGTGTATAACCGCCTTGTTGAGTTCAAACGTGGTTCAACAGATATTGAACCTGCTCTTGCAGAAAGCTGGAGAGTGAGTGATGATGGTTTAACTTATACCTTTAATTTGCGTAAAGGTGTGAAATTCCACTCAAATAAAGAGTTTACCCCAAGTCGTGATTTTAATGCGGACGACGTAGTATTCTCATTTCAACGTCAGTTAGATCCAAATCACCCATATCACAATGTATCTAAAGCAACTTATCCGTACTTCAAAGCAATGAAATTCCCAACATTGTTGAAATCAGTGGAAAAAGTTGATGAACATACAGTGAAAATTACTTTAAATCGCCAAGATGCGACATTCCTAGCAAGTTTAGGTATGGACTTCATCTCGATTTATTCAGCGGAATATGCAGATAAAATGTTAGCGGCAGGCAAACCAGAAACCATTGATACAACCCCTATTGGTACTGGTCCGTTTGTGTTTGCAGGCTATCAAGTGGATCAAAAAAGCCGTTATTTAGCACATAAAGAGTATTGGAAAGGAAAAGCCGATATTGACCGCTTGATCTTTGAAATTGTCCCTGATGCTACGGCTCGTTATGCAAAATTACAAGCGGGTGCTTGTGACTTAATTGATTTCCCAAATGCAGCGGATCTTGAAAAGATGAAAACCGATCCAAAAGTGAATTTACATTCTCAAGAAGGGTTAAATATCGCATATATTGCGTTCAATACTGAAAAAGCGCCATTTGATAATGTGAAAGTACGTCAAGCATTAAACTATGCGGTAGATAAAAATGCCATCATTGATGCCGTTTATCGTGGAGCTGGTGTTGCTGCGAAAAACCCACTTCCACCAACAATTTGGGGCTATAATAACGAAATTACAGGTTATGAATATAGCCCAGAAAAAGCAAAACAGTTATTAAAAGAAGCTGGCTTTGAAAATGGTTTTGAAACGGATATTTGGGTACAGCCTGTGGTGCGTGCTTCTAACCCGAACCCACGTCGTATGGCGGAATTAGTGCAAAGCGACTGGGAAAAAGTGGGCGTGAAATCAAAACTGGTTAGCTATGAGTGGGGCGACTACATCAAGCGTACTAAAGCAGGTGAATTAACAGCTGGTACTTACGGTTGGTCGGCAGATAATGGTGATCCTGATAACTTCTTATCGCCATTATTCGGTAGTGAAAACGTGGGTAACAGTAACTACGCTCGCCTCAAAAATCCTGAATTAGATGCGTTATTACACAAAGCGGTTGGTTTATCTGACAAGGCAGAGCGTGCCAAAATTTATGAACAAGCACAGGTATTGTTAAAAGAACAAGCCCCTTGGATCAACGTAGCACACTCAATTAACTTTGCCCCAACAAGTAAACGTGTTCAAGACTATAAACAAAGCCCATTTGGTTATACTTACTTATATGGTACGAAGTTGGCGGATTAATCTGTCTTAACAGGAAAGGGAAGCAATAAGCTTCCTTTTTCATTTCATTACCGATGAGAAGATAAATCAGCTATAATTCTTCCCAAAAATAAAGAAATAAAATACACATCTTAAATAAGGGAGAATATATGGAAATTAAGTCGTCACGGAAACGCTTAACCCTCAATGATATTGCACAACTTGCGGGTGTATCAAAAACCACAGCAAGTATGATCTTAAATGGGCAGGCAGAACAATTTCGCATTAAGCCTGAAACCCGCCAAAAAGTTGAAGAAATCGCAAAACAGCACGGTTATCGTGCAAATGCTTATGCAAAAGCACTTAAACTACGTCGCACCAATGTTATTGGTCTGGTCATTCCTGATTTAACCAATTATGGCTTTGCCTCTACAGCAAAGACTTTAGAGAAATTGTGCCGAGAGAATGGTTTGTACTTAGTCATTGCTTGTTCTGATGATAATCCTCAACAGGAGAAACAAGCGATAGATCGTTTACTTGACCGTCAAATTGATCTCTTAATTACCGCTCCAACACATCAAGATCCAAAATACTATAAATCCGTATTAAAGCACACTCTTCTATTACAACTTGACCGCTATGTTCCTCAACTTGAATTAGGTTATGTGATTAGTGCTGATACCGAAAAAATTGCAGAACTAGTATCTCTAACGATCCAACGCTATCAACTTAAAGAATATTTTTATTTTGGCGGTCAATGCTCACTTTCTCCTAGTGAATCTCGTTTAGCTGGTTTTCGCCAAGGCTTAAAGCAAGGTAACTTACAAGAAGAAAGCGGTTGGATTTTACATAAAAATTACCAACCTGAATCGGGTTATCAGTTGATGGCAGAGCTGGTTGAACGTTTAGGGCGTTTGCCTGAAGCAGTATTTACCGCGTCTTATACCATTTTGGAAGGTGTTCTACGTTACCTCACTGAACACAAGCAAATGGATAAACTGTTGAACGGTCAATTACATTTAGCCACTTTTGATGATCACGATTTACTTAACGCTCTGCCGTTTCATATTCATTCGATTAAACAGAATCATCAACAAATTGCATTTTCGCTGTTTAATCTGATACGCCAAAAGTTGCAAGGAAAGCCAATGGAGCAGTTAAAAGTAGAATGTGAAATTATTTGGAGAAGATAAGATGATTACAAGTATAGCCTAGATTTTTCTCCCTACAATAATAGTTAATCCATTCTTGTCTTACTATATTGTAAACAAAAATTTCCAAAATTCTTTTTTCGGAGTATCATAAGCGGACAGATCAAAGGCTTATTTTACAAAAGGAAGAGAAGATGCGATTTGCGATTGAGTGTATTGAACGTGTGGGCGTTGCTCAAGATATTTTAAGTTTATTGGCAACGCAAGGCATAAATTTAGAAGGGATCGAACTGCAAAAATTAGGCGAAAAAGGGCTTGTTTATTTGCGTACTGAAGCAATGGAGACTAGCCAGCAAGCTAATTTTGTCAAACAGTTGAAGAAAATTCCAAGTATTACTGCTGTTCAAGAAATTCATCATCTTCCACAAGAACGTAAAAATCTTGAGTTGAGAGCCTTAATTGAGGCGTTGCCTAATCCTGTTTTATCGCTTGATCTCAACGGTAAAATTGCCTTTGCTAATTCTCAAGCCTGTAAAGTTTTATTACCGATTTATCGCCAGTCGCTACCTAAGAAAAAACAAGAGCAAATTCTTTCTCTTGAAGGCGTTGATCTCAACGAAATTATCGTCAATCTCAATCGCACCAAATGGTATCAGTGGGTTTTGCAACAAGGTCGTTCTATTTTACCGACAACGTTACAGCCAATTTCTCACCCTATTCAATTTAATGATCAAGTATGGCGAATGGATTTACTGCCGATTGAATTGTGGGAGGCGGCACAAAACCGACCGCTTGGGTATGTTGTTACCCTGCAATCTCAGCAAACAATGCAACTCGATTTACGTCAATTTATGGCAAATCAAAACAGTGATTTCGATCATATTTTGACGAAGAGTGCCAAAATGAAAGCGGTGATTGAACAAGCCAAGAAATTTGCGACACTCAATGTGCCTTTGCTTATTCAAGGCGAAACGGGAACAGGTAAAGATTTGTTTGCCAAAGCGTGCCACCAATTTAGTTTTCGTCGGGATCAAAAATTCATTGCCGTTAATTGTGCTGGATTGCCTGAAGAAGAGGCTGAGAGCGAAATGTTTGGACATCACGGTGGCGACCGTACGCACGTTGGCTTTTTTGAGTATGCCAATGGCGGAACAGTATTGCTCGACTCGGTTGCAGAACTATCCCTTGAAATGCAAGGCAAATTATTACGTTTTTTGAATGATGGATCATTTCGCCGCGTAGGTGAAGATAAAGAAATTCAAGTTGATGTGCGTGTTATTTGTACATCACAAAAACCGCTTGCGACCTTAGTTGCGGAAGGAAAAGTACGCGAAGATTTATACCATCGCTTGAATGTGCTTACCTTGAATTTACCGCCGTTGCGTGAAAGACAAGGGGATTTAATGCTACTGACCGATCACTTTATTACCCAAATCAGTCAGCAACTAGGCATTCGTAAACCGCTTTACGATGAACATTTTATCAAAGCTCTGCAAGCCTATCATTGGTCTGGAAATTTACGCGAACTTTATAATGCAATTTATCGAGCTTGCTCTTTAGCTACCGATCAACTTAAAGCGAGTGATCTTAACTTGCCTGAAACGGTACCAAGCCATTTTGAAATTTCACATTTAGAGCAAGGTTCATTAGAAGAGCTGGTTAATCGTTTTGAAGCCTCACTGTTACGCAAGTTCTATGCGGAATATCCAAGTACGCGTAAATTGGCTCAACGCTTAGGTGTTTCACATACTGCAATTGCCAATAAATTGCGGAGTTATGGGATCAGCAAATGATGAAACAACTTATGCTATGGGGATTTGCATTTTTAGGCACATATCTCACCGCTTACGCATCTCCTAAAATTCCACAAGCGTTACTGACAGACAGTCTGGTTTACTGTACCAGTGCCTCTGGTTTTTCTTTTAATCCTCAAAAAGCCGATGTTGGTTCAAATATGAATGTCGTTACAGAACAGATTTACGACAAACTGATTGAATTTGATCCCGAACAAAACCAGCTGAAGCCTGCCCTTGCAGAACGCTTTGAAATGAGTGAGGACGGTTTAACCATTACGTTATATTTACGCAAAAAAGTCTCTTTTCATCATACAAAATGGTTTACGCCAACACGCTATTTGACAAGTGAAGATGTGATCTTTTCTTTAAATCGAATTTTAGGCAAAGTTGGGGAACTGCCTGAGCTTAATCGAGAAGTACTACATCAAGTTCGTCACCGAATTGCAGACCGCACCCATTTCTCTTATTTTGAAAGTGTCGATCTTGCTAATCAGATCGTCGAGATTTCAGCGCCTTCATCGCATATCGTTAAAATTCGTTTGGCACAGCCTGATAGCTTAATTTTGGCCCATCTTGCCAGTCAGTATGCGGTGATTTTATCGAAAGAGTATGCCTTACAACTCAATGCCGATGATAATCTAATGCAACTCGATATTCTGCCTGTTGGCACGGGGGTATATCAGCTTGATAATTATGTACAAAACGATTTTGTTCGCTTACAGCCTAATCCTCGCTATTGGGGCAAAAAAGCCAATATCAGTAATTTAGTGGTGGATTTCTCTACCTCTGGCACAGGGAGAATGGCAAAGTTTTTGAACAACGAGTGCGATATTTCTGCCTTTCCAGAACCAAGTCAGCTCTCTATTTTGGATAAAACGCAAGGCTATGTAATTGAAACGGCTGGGGCAAACCTTGCCTTTTTAGCCTTTAATTTCCGCCAAGATAAAATGAAAGATCCAGCATTACGCCAAAAAATTGCGACAAGTATTGATCGTGAGCGTCTGGCGCGTATTCTGTTTTACGGCGTTGCTGAAGTACCACAAAATGTACTGCCGAAGGCGTTGTATGCGCAAGAAAATCCAACAAGCTACCCTTATTATCCGCCTGATACGAGTAAAAAAATGGAGGAAACAGACCGCTTAACGCTATGGGTAATTGATGAGAAACGTGTTTATCACTTGCACCCGTTAAAAATGGCGGAATATCTGCGTGCAGAGTTGGCGAAAGTGGGGATTACACTCAATGTTCGCCAAGTGAGCCGAGCCTACTTAACTCAGCAACTTGAAAATCATCAGGCAGATTATGATTTAATTCTAAGTGGTTGGTTAGCCAATAATTTTGATCCTGATAGTTTTCTCTCTTCGATTTTAAGTTGTCGCTTGCAAGATGCGGTGACCAATCTATCTAATTGGTGTAGCGTGGAATTTGATGAATTGCTTAAATTAGCAAGAACCGCTGAAGATCCACAAAGCCGAATGCAATATTATCAACAACTTCAAACTCTACTTGAAGAACGCTTACCGCTGTTACCTTTGGTGAATGTCAAACGGTTGTTAGTTGCCAATAACAGCGTTAAGAATGTCAAAATCAGTGCGTTTGGGCAGGTTAAATTATCTGACATTAAGGTGAAATAAAATGTTGTTCGTTCTTATTCGTAAGCTCTTGTTAATCATCATTTCACTGATGATTTTATCGCTTATCAGTTATTTTATTTTGCTGAGAAATCCGCATTATTCTGTCATTGAACAAGGCTTCTCAGGATATGTAATTTATTTGCAACAATTGCTTGAAGGGAATTTAGGCGTTAGCGAAATGACAGGTGAGCCTTTAACGAAATTAATTTTAAATGTCTTTCCAGCCACGATCTCGCTCTGTTTATCGGCTATGTTACTTTCGTTGATGCTAGGCATTCCGCTTGGCTTTTTTGCGGCGCTACAACGGCAAAATATGATTGGCAAACTGTTAGGCTCACTGGGGTCATTAAGCCTTGCTGTGCCTGTATTTTGGCTTGCCATTGTCTTATTGGCGTATGCTTCTAGCCATCATTGGGCAATTTCAGCTGTCGGCGAACTCCACCCCATTTATGCGGTGCCAACAATCACAGGCGTTAAAATTTTAGATATTTTTCTTTCAGATACACCACATAAATTAAAAATGATGCAAAGCGCCTTGCATCATCTTGCACTGCCTACCCTTGTATTAGCCGTGCCAGCGACGTTAGAAATTATCCGAATGACAAAACAACGTACGGAATATGTGCTGAAACAAAATTATGTCAAAGTCGCTCGTACACGAGGCTGGTCGCCACTTAAAATCTGGTGGGTGCATATTTTACGCAATACCTTGCCTCCACTTATTCCGATGATCGCAAGAAATATCACTTTAATTTTCGCCTTTGCTATGCTTGTCGAAAATGTGGTGAGCTGGGGAGGCGTAGGACGTTGGATAGTTAATGCCCTTGCACTAAAAGATTACAATGCGATTTCCGCAGGCGTGCTTGCGATTGGTATTTTTGTTCTCAGTGTGGATTTACTGGCAAGCCTATTAACTACCCTACTTGACCCATCGCAGAAAAAAGATTGGTATGTCAAGGTATAAGAAACAATGGGGACTTTTAGGGGGGCTATATCTCGTGCTGTTAAACATTTTTTACTCTGCTAATACGCTTTGTTTTCTGCATTTAATTTAGAAAATATAGTTTGTTGTGTCTCATTGTATCTACTCATTCTTCCGTGCATTTGCTATACTTTTATTCCTTTAACTTATTTATTCATCGGATACTGCAATGCAATTAAAATCCTACCCAGCGCCAACCTACGCACAACGTGCCAAAATCGCGTTTCAATATATGATGCCACAGCTATATTTAACCCAAACCGCAGGCTGGCTGGCGGAACGTAAATGGGGGGCAATCACTCATTTCATCATCAATGTTTTTGCGAAAAAATACCAAGTCAATTTAGCAGAAGCAGAAAAAAACAAGGCTTCTGATTATTCGTCATTCAATGAATTTTTTATTCGCCCATTAAAGGAAAATGCTCGTCCGATTAACCAAGATCCGCAAGCACTCTGTTTACCTGCGGACGGTCGTGTGAGTGAGTTGGGTAAAATTGAAGAGAACCAATTATTACAAGCGAAAGGTCACCAATTTAGCTTAGAAACATTACTTGCTAATGATCTTAATCTGGCAGATAAATTCAAAAACGGCAATTTTATTACCACTTATTTATCGCCAAGAGATTATCATCGTGTGCATATGCCGTGCGATGCAACGTTGCGTAAGATGATCTATGTGCCTGGTGAGCTGTTTTCGGTCAATCCATTTTTAGCAGAACACGTTCCAAATCTTTTTGCGCGTAACGAACGTGTGATTTGTGAATTTGAAACGGCATTTGGTCCTATGGTGCAAATCCTTGTAGGAGCAACCATTACCGCAAGTATGAGTACTGTTTGGGCTGGAGTAATCAATCCGCCAAGAGCAAAAGAGGTGACGGTTTATGAATATCTCACCACAGGCGAAACCGCAGTACATCTGAAAAAAGGGCAAGAAATGGGAGCATTCCGTTTAGGCTCTACGGTGATTAATTTGTTCCCGAAAGGTGCTGTGGAGTTGGAAGCTCACTTAAAAGCAGGCGAACCAACCAAAATGGGTGAACGTTTAGGTAAAATCAATCTCTAAAAATTAGGGCGTTCATATACGCCCTTTGTTATGTGTAAGGAAAACAGATGAAAGCCAAGTTACTTATTCCACTGATTGTTTTTTTAGGGTTAATTATTACCTTTACTATTCAGCTTCAACGCAATGCCAATGGAGAAGATCCAAAAGCACTTGAGTCTGCTCTCGTAGGTAAAACGATCCCAGAATTTAAGTTAGAATCGTTACACGAAGCAACACAGATGTTAGATTCATCTGTGGTTAAAACAGGAACGCCACGCTTATTAAACGTATGGGCAACCTGGTGTCCAACTTGTTTTGCTGAACACCAATTTTTAACTGTTCTTGCTAAACAAGGGGTTGAAATTGTTGGGATAGATTATAAAGATGAGCGTGCTAAGGCCTTAAAATTTTTAAAAGATTATGGTGATCCTTACAAAGCCATTGTTTATGATCCAAAAGGCTCTTTAGGGTTAGATTTAGGGGTTTATGGTGCGCCTGAAACCTTTATTATTGATGGTAACGGTAAAATTCATTACCGCCACACAGGAGATGTGAATGAAAAAGTGTGGAATGAAGTGCTAAAACCAATGTATGAGAAATTGAAGTAATGGCTATGAAGAAATTATTTGCACTCTTATTGCTTGTCTCCGCATTAAGCATAGCTTCGACGGATATTCAGCAATTTGATAATGCACAGCAAGAATCTGATTATCGTGCGTTAATCCAAGAGCTACGTTGTCCCCAATGTCAAAATAACAATATTGCAGATTCAAATGCAACCATTGCGACAGATATGCGTAACAAAACCCTTGAGCTATTGAAACAAGGTAAAAGTAAAGATGAAGTCGTTGGCTATATGGTGGAACGTTATGGTAATTTCGTTACCTATGATCCGCCTATCACACCAGCGACCATTCTACTCTGGCTTATGCCGTTATTATTAATTGGGGTAGGTTTAGGCATTATGTTTAAACGTAAAAAGCGTGTACAAGCGGTCAGTTCTGAGCAGAAAAATGCAAATGTGGTTGATACAGCTCGCCTTAATCAGATTTTAAACGAAAAGGATAAATAATGAATTTTTGGATTTTAGTCACGATTATTACGCTGATTATTGGCGTAGTGGCGTTCTACCCTTTATTGAAACAGCGTCAAAATTTAAGTGCACAAAAGCGTGATAACCTGAATAAGGCATTCTATTTTGACCGTTTAAAAGAAGTGGAACAAGAAGCGGCAGCGGGAATTATTGAAGATAGCGAGCAGACGAAGCTCGAACTTCAACAAAGCCTGCTTGATGATATTCCTGAACATCAAGCACAAGCGGTAAGTTCGGCGAAATCATTTGGACATCTTGGCAAATTATGGTTTATCACCTTGATCTTATTGATTGGCGGTATTAGTGCTGGGATCTATTGGAACATCGGTTCGTGGTTTAGTGGCACAATGCTTGAAATGAGCCACAAAAAGCTTGATTATTTTTATGAAAGAGTAAAAACGGAAGAAACCGATCCCCTTTCAGAACAAGAGCTGAACCAATTTGCAATGGCACTGCGTGTTGAGCTACAAAAAAATCCGAATGACGATAAACATTGGTTTATGTTGGGTCAGTTAGGAATGGCGTTGGATAATGGACAGCTAGCTCTTGATAGCTTTGCTAAAGCGAGCAAACTAAAACCAGAGAATATGCAGTATAAGTTACGCCACGCTGAAATTTTATTGTTCTCTGAAGACCCAAAAGATAAATCACAAGGTGAGTTATTGCTCAAAGAAGTGATTAGGGCAGATCATACAAATACCAATGCCTTGAGCTTATTGGCTTTCCGTGCGTTTGAACAGGAAGACTATAAAATGGCGGCAATGACGTGGGGAATGATGTTGAAGCTAATGCCTGAAGATGACCCTCGTCGTCCTACGATTGAGCGTAGTATTCAATCTGCGTTGTCGATGATAAAATCAGGAGAAATAAAAACCCCCTAACTCACCGCTTGTTATTTTATAGACTAGATGTAATGCAAAAACCTCTCGCAATTTTTTTAATGGGGCCAACAGCATCGGGGAAAACCGATCTTGCCATTGCCCTACGTCAGCAGATTCCTGTTGAGGTAATCAGTGTGGATTCCGCCTTAATTTATAAGGGTATGGATATAGGCACGGCTAAGCCGAGTAAGGCTGAACTCGAACTTGCCCCCCATCGTTTAATTGATATTCTTGACCCATCAGAAAGCTATTCGGTAATGAATTTTCGTGAAGATGCGTTACGAGAAATGGCGAATATTACGGCTCAAGGTAAAATTCCGTTGTTGGTAGGCGGAACAATGCTTTATTACAAATCATTGCTTGATGGTTTATCGCCATTGCCTTCAGCAGATCCAGCTATTCGGGCAGAAATTGAAGCAAAAGCAGAGCAAATCGGTTGGGCAGGTTTGCATCAAGAGCTGGTTAAAATTGACCCGATTTCAGCTGAGCGGATCAACCCTAATGATAGCCAGCGTATTAATCGGGCGTTAGAGGTCTTTTATATTTCGGGAAAAACAATGACGGAACTCACCGCTCAACAAGGCGAAGGTATTCCTTATGAGATAATGCAGTTTGCGATAGCCCCTCAAGAGCGTGCCGTGCTACATCAACGGATTGAGCAACGTTTTCATAAAATGATCGATTTAGGCTTTGAACAAGAAGTTCGACAGCTTTATCAACGGGGCGATTTAAATGTTGATCTGCCTTCTATTCGCTGTGTCGGTTATCGACAAATGTGGGAATATTTGGAAGGACAAACTTCTCTTGATGAAGCAATCTTTAGGGGCATTTGTGCAACTCGTCAGCTGGCTAAACGCCAAATTACTTGGCTAAGAGGTTGGACGAGTGGGTTGGAATGGCTTGATAGTTTGGATCCTGAAAATTCTTATAAAAAAATGATCGAAAAAGTACAGCAAAAGCATTTGAAACTGTGGTAATATCGCAACGCCTTTGGCAAAGCATTAAACAACAATAATTAGAAGGAACATAAAATGGCAAAAGGTCAATCTTTACAAGATCCATACTTAAATGCACTTCGCCGTGAACGGATTCCAGTTTCCATTTACCTCGTGAATGGCATTAAATTACAAGGTCAAATTGAGTCTTTCGATCAATTCGTTATTTTATTAAAAAACACAGTGAGTCAAATGGTTTACAAGCACGCAATTTCAACCGTTGTGCCAGCTCGTGCGATTTCTCACAACAATAACTCTAACCACGCTCATCAAGCCGCACCAGTGCAATCTGCTGAAGTGGTAGAGAAAGTGGAATAATTTTATTACTACGTTAGACCTCTTGAATGAACCAAACACAGCAAATTCTGTGTTTGGTTTTCCGTTGCCTGAAAAAACACAAAACACGCCTGACAAAGAGCGTGCTATTGTGGTACATCTTTATCTCTCTCAAACTAAAGATGTGGAAAATCTGATGGAATTTCAAACTCTTGCCGAGTCCGCAGGGGTAGAGGTTGTCGCTACATTGACAACCACACGTTCCGCACCCCATATCAAATACTATGTTGGTCAAGGTAAAGCCCAAGAAATTGCGGATGCAATCAAAGATTTTGATGCGACCGTCGTTTTAATTAATCACCAACTCAGCCCTGCTCAAACGCGTAATCTACAATCCCTTTGCGATTGCCGAGTGGTGGATCGTACAGGCTTGATTTTGGATATTTTTGCCCAAAGAGCAAGATCTCACGAAGGTAAGTTACAAGTCGAGCTGGCACAGCTTCGCCATTTATCCACTCGCTTAGTCCGCCGTTTAGGTAACCAAGATCAACAAAAAGGCGGTGCGGTAGGCTTACGAGGCCCAGGGGAAACCCAGTTAGAAACAGATCGCCGTTTAATTAAAGTGCGTATTCAGCAGTTACAAAACCGCTTGGAAAAGGTAAGTAAACAGCGTGATCAGAACCGCAAAACTCGTCAAAAAGCAGACATTCCAACCATTTCCCTTGTGGGTTATACCAACGCAGGTAAATCAACCCTATTTAATGTGATTACTGATGCAGGTGTTTATGCGGCAGATCAACTGTTTGCTACCCTTGACCCGACATTAAGACGAATTCAAATTCAAGATGTTGGCACAGCGATTTTGGCAGATACCGTTGGCTTTATTCGCTTTTTGCCCCACGATTTAGTTTCTGCGTTTAAATCCACCCTACAAGAAACCACAGAAGCGACATTGTTGCTACACGTTATTGATGGTGCAGACGACCGTAAAAATGAAAATATTGATGCAGTTAATCAAGTGTTAGATGAGATTGAAGCATTAGAAATTCCGACCTTGCTCGTGTATAACAAGGTGGATCGCTTGGACAGCATTGAGCCACATATCGAATACAACGATGACGGCAAACCTGTGGCGGTTTATCTTTCGGCACAACAAAATCAAGGCATTGATCTGCTATTTGAAGCAATGCGAGTCAGACTTAAAAACGAGCTGGTCTGTGAAAGAGTACTGCTACCCACAACAAGCGGTCAGATTTACACTAAATTTTACCAACAGCAATGTATCAAATCAGAGCGTTTCACCGAATTTGGCGATCGTTTAGTGGAAATTGAAGTCGATAAAATTCAATGGCAAAAGTGGCTTAAACAATACCCTGAACTCACAGAATTTGTTGAGTTTGCGAAATGGGAAGCAGAGAGTTAATATTGACCTAAAAACAAAATATCGAGCGTATCTCACCGCTTGGTTAAGGAAATAAGATGACGAAACAATTCAAATTAATCGGTTTTGACCTAGATGGAACGCTAGTCAATAGCTTGCCCGATTTAGCCTTATCGCTTAACTCTGCCTTCGCCGAAGTTGGCTTGCCACAAGCCCCTGAAGAGCTTGTACTGACTTGGATCGGCAATGGAGCTGATGTGCTTTTTGCGAAAGGAATGGAATGGACAGGAAAAGCAGATGAATTTTCACAGGAAGAATTAGCCCAAATTAAACGCCGATTTGGATATTTTTATGGCGAAAATGTCTGCAACATCAGCAAACTCTATCCAAATGTTAAAGAAACATTAGAAACACTTAAAACACAGGGCTATATTTTAGCCGTAGTCACAAACAAACCAACTAAACACGTTTTACCTGTGTTGCAAGCCTTTAAAATCGATCATCTCTTTTCTGAGGCTCTTGGTGGACAATCTCTGCCTCAAATAAAACCACACCCAGCCCCACTTTATTACCTTTGTGGCAAATTTGGTTTATATCCCCACGAAATGTTATTTGTCGGCGATTCTAAAAACGATATTCTGGCAGCGAAAGCAGCTGGTTGTAAAAGCGTAGGTTTAACCTATGGCTATAACTACAACATTCCAATTAGTGAATCTGAGCCTGATTATGTTTGTGAGGATTTTGCTGAGATTTTGAAAGTCATACACCAGTAACTAGTAAGGTAGCATTTGAATAATAGGCATAGTAGGCAAATTTATTACCCATCTATCAAAAATTATTGGCATAGTAGACAAGAGTGTTGTTTTTTTGCAAACTATGCCTCTAATGGACAAACGTTGAACAGTTCTAATGGAACAGTGATATTTTTCGGATAATTGTTTATAGGTTTGTTTTCCTATTGTGTAATCATCTATTGGATTTAATTTATTTGTGGAAGAAAATGTTTTATGGCAGGACGAACAAAAGTATCTCTGAATATTATTTTTATTTCCATACTTTTGGATATTGTTCCTAAGGCAAAAAGGACTGGTTTTTATTCATATTTCAAAAAGTGGCTTAAAGCCTTATAGTACAAGGCTTTAAGCCGCTTTTTATCAACGCTTTTGTCTACTATGCCTAATCATATCTAATGATATCAGCGGTAAAACATTTAATAATGTAATAATCATTATATCTGTTTTTGATTTTCAGCCCACCAAGCTGCGCCTATCAATCCTGCATCTTGAGCATAATAAGCAGGAACAACTTCAGGACGATAAATTTCAGGCATTTCGGAAAGGAAATGGGTTACTCTGGCTAAATAACCTTCTGCTAATCCAACACTTCCGCCAAGGGTAATTCGTTGAATGTCTAAGTTAATTTTGAGATCAGCAATTAAATGAGCAATCGCTTTTGCAGATTTATCCACTAAAGCAGCCGCTTGTGGATCGCCTGCTCTAAAGCGTGCAAACACTTCTGGCGGTTCGCAAGGGTTATCCCATTTGGCTGCATCACGAGCAATCGCACGCCCTGCAGCAACCGCTTCGACACAGCCGACACGTCCACAGCCACACACTTCCTCATTTGGATCAGCAAGGCTATGTCCGATATGTCCAGCTACGCCGTTTGTGCCAGTAAAGAGTTTGCGATTTAAGATAATACCGCCCCCTACGCCTGTCGAAACGGTAATAAAGGCAAAATTTTCAATGTCATCTTGACGTAAAAATTCAGCACAACCCGCCGCTTGGGCATCATTTAACAGTGTAATCGGCTTGTCCGTGTGTTTGGCAACGCTTTGCTCAAGAGGAAAGAATGCCAGATTGCCTAAATTTTTCGGGTTAAGTGCGGTTAGAATACCCTTTTGAATAATTCCCGTTGAAGCCACCGAAACCTGATCAAATTTCCCTTTGAACTGCGTTAAAATTTGTGCCAAAGCGCTGTCTAGAGCTTCTGCACTTGGATTTTGTGGTGTGTGAATTTGTGTACGTTCCGCCACTATTGCTTCTTTTCCCTTTAAGGTAACAAGAGCGGCAGCGATTTTGGTTCCACCCACGTCAATGGCTAAACAAGCGGTCATATTAGGCTCCTGTTTTGCGATTATCAATGGCGGTCACAAACCAGCTCACAATATGCTCAAGGCGAGTTAAAGCAGAGCCAACGGTTACAGCATAAGCCCCATTTTCAACCGCAACGGCAGCAAGTTCAGGGGTATTGTAACGCCCTTCAGCCATTACACGACAACCACTGGCGACTAAATCACGCACCAGTTGTACATCTGGCTCATCAGGGGTTTCACCGCCTGTATAGCCTGACATTGTGCTACCGATTAAATCTACGCCTAACTCTTGGCAGTGCATACCTTCTTTGTAGTTTGAGCAGTCCGCCATTGACATTGCTCCTAACTCTTGGATACGTCTTGCACAGGCTTCAATCGTGGTTGGACGAACACGATCTGTACCATCAAAGGCAATAATGTCTGCTCCTGCGTGATACAAATCGTCAATATCTTGTAAGAATGGCGTGATACGAACAGGGCTGTCAGGTAAATCACGTTTTACGATACCGACAATCGGCACATCAACGACTTTACGCACCGCTTTTAAATTATCAATGCCTTCAATACGAAGCCCTGCCGCTCCGCCAATGACTGATGCTTTTGCCATTGCCGCTACAATCTCTGGCGAGTCCATCGGACCGTCATCAACAGGTTGGCAAGAAGCAATTAAACCATTTTTTAATTGTTCTAAAATTTGTTGTTTGGTTAATCTCGACATAAAAACTCCATTAGCATTAAACAAAAAGAAAATTTACTCCAAAGCATACCCCTACAAATGAAGTAATGCAATCAATAGCATTAAAAAGTGAGAGATAGATCAAATTTTTCTACAAATAAAAAACAAAACGGTGAATTTATTACAAATTCACCGTTCAAGATAAGTCGTTATAAAACGAGTTTTAATCGATTATTTAAAAAATTCAACGGCTAAACGAGCACCGACTTTCGCATTATTTTTCACCAGCTTGATATTCGCTTCTAAGCTCTTGCCTTCGGTCATTTCAACGATTTTACCGAGTAAGAATGGCGTAATATCTTTACCTATAATGCCTTTTTCTTCGGCTTCTTTTACTGCTGTATCAATAATACCGTTGATATAACTTGGTGCTAATTCATCTTCTTGTGGAATTGGGTTTGCAACGACCACGCCACCTTCTAAGCCTAGCTGCCATTTCACTTTGATCATTTCAGCAATTTCAGTTAATTCTTCACACGATAACGCCAATGGTAAACCGCTATCACGAGTAAAGAATGCTGGTAGATTTTTGGTTTTATAACCAACGACAGGCACACCTTTGGTTTCTAAATATTCTAAGGTTGCATCAAGGTCAAGGATAGATTTCGCCCCTGCACAAATAACGGTTACGCTTGTTTGTGCTAATTCATCAAGGTCCGCAGAAATGTCTAATGTGGTTTCCCAGCCTTTATGTACGCCACCTAATCCTCCTGTTACGAAGAATTTAATACCTGCAAGGTGAGCACAAATCATTGTAGAAGCAACCGTTGTTGCCCCTAATTTTTTAGACGCAATAATCTGTGGTAAATCACGGCGAGAAACTTTTGCGATCCCTTTGCTGCTACCAAATAACTCTAATTCATCATCAGAAAGACCAATACGGATTTTGCCATCAATGATTGCAATCGTCGCAGGTACAGCACCGTTATCACGGATAATTTGCTCAACTTCCCTTGCCATTGCAACATTTTGTGGATATGGCATACCGTGAGAAATAATGGTCGATTCTAAGGCAACAATCGGCAAGCCTTGAGCCATACCACGTTGCACTTCATCAGATAAAATAAGGTAGTTATTCATAATAATGCTCCATTTCGGTTTCTAATTGAGATTTGGTTAAATTTGGTCGAACAGTAAATTCCGACTGAATTGTATGATAGGCGTTGGTTAAACCAGCTAAGATCGCCTTGTCTTGCTCATAATTATTAAGCCAAGCATAAATAAATGCTCCACTAAAAGAGTCGCCTGCACCTGTGACATCAATCACTTTGTGGCTATCCACTTTTTTAACGGAATACCAACGGGTTTCATCCTGAGATGCACTCAAAATAGCTTTAGAACCTGCGGTTAATACAATTTGTTTTACGCCTTTTGCTAACAATATTTTAGCGGCTTCTTCAATTTTTTGATCGGTATCTAATAGCATATCTAAATAGGCTGCAAGTTCCCCTTTATTGATGATTAAGCAACTTACACCTTGTAAATCTTGAGGAAGACGATCCATTTTCGGTTCGGAAACGGCAATCAACACCAAAGGAATGTGATAACCTTCGGCACTTTTGCAAAGGTATTCAATGGTCGCTTTTGGACAATTCAGATCAGCCACAATACAACGAGCATTTTTAATTAATGCAGTGTGTTTATTCAGGGCTTCAGGGGTTAAGCTGTCATAAATCGACATATCCGCTAAGCCTAGATACATTTCGCCTTCTTTGTCTAGTAATGCGGTATAACAGCCTGTAGATTGTCCTTCTACGGTAATCACATTATTCATATCCATAAACTCAGACGAGAAGGATTTAATTCTCTCCCATTCAGGATCGTTGCCAACCGTAGAAATAAAGCTCACTTTCTGCCCGAGTCTGCCTAAATTCTCAGCCACATTACGAGCAACACCGCCAATCGTTGTTGTGGAATTTACTGGGTTTGACGTATAACCTCGAAGTTCTTCGTCCGTTTTAATTTTTTTATCAACATTCGCCGCACCAATACATAAAATAGCGCTACGCTCATTAAGAACATAAGCTCTGCCTAATAAATATTCTTTTTTTATTAGGGCGGAAATGATGTTGGCAATCGCTGAACGAGATAATCCCATATATTCAGCGAGTTCTTGCTGTGAAATGAAAGGGTTTTGACGTATTAAATCTAAAATCGTTTTTTCGTTCTGATTCATTGCCGAACTCCATTAGGACAAATGTTTTAACGAAAGGACATTTGTCATATTATTAAATCCATTAGAAACAGCGTCAATGTCTTTTTCAAAAATTTGTGAACAAGCTCACAAAAATAAAGACTGAATCCTGTTCAGCCTTATAGAGTATTGCAAAAAACTTGAAGAATCTAACCGCTTGTATTATTGAAGTCGTTTAATCGCATCAATCACGAGATCCCAAAAACGTTCTCGATCTAAAACTTTTGCCACATAAGTGTTACATTCTTTTGGCGGATAACGGAAATCTGCTACCGTCATTCCAAGTGTATGTGTTCCTGTTAATTCAATATTCACAGGGACTTTTTGTGTTTCGATAAGCGTCGGATCAATCACATAAGCTACGGCACAAGGATCGTGAACAGGTGGATAATCAAACCCTTGAGCCTGTTTATACATTTTGCCGAAGAAGTCTAACAGCTCCACCACAAATTTGGCTGGTTTAGTATTAATTGCGGCAATACGTTCTACAACCTCAGGCGTTGCTAAGGCTTGGTGAGTTAGATCTAAACCAACCATTGTCACTTTCCAACCTGCATTAAAAACAATATGAGCAGCTTCAGGGTCAATTTTAATGTTAAATTCCGCAACAGCACTCCAGTTACCTGTATGATAACCACCGCCCATTAACACCACTTCTTTTACTCTGTCGATAATTCTCGGCTCTAGTCGTGCCGCAAGGGCGATATTGGTTAAGCCCCCCGTTGGTACTAATGTAATAGTTTTTTCGGGGTGGCTCATAATTAGGTCAATAATGAGTTGAACGGCGTGCTGAGTAACGTGTTGTTGAGTAGCTTCAGGAAGAACGGGACCATCTAAACCTGATTCACCGTGAATACTTGGTGCAACTTCAACTTCTCTGACAAGCGGTCGGATTGCCCCTTTTGCAAAAGGGGTTCCCCGAATATTTGCAATTTCCGCAATGGCTAAAGCGTTTCGAGAAACTTTTTCCAAGGTTTGATTGCCAACAACTGTCGTTACCGCAAGTAAATCAATATCTGGATTGCCGTAAGCAAGCAAAATGGCAATAGCATCATCGTGTCCAGGATCGCAATCCAAAATAATTTTTTTACGCATATTATCTTCCTTTAGTTCAGTAAAAATTACCGTGGGTAAACTACAATAACTCTAACTCTATAAGGTGTAAAAGAAGCTGGCGTGAAAAATGAGAGCTACTTCACATTTTTGATAAATAAAGTCCATTTTCTGTCAATTTATTTTTTAACTATGTAAAAAGTTAAAGATCTTAGTTTGAAAACTTGGTACATTGTGTAGCCCATCATTTTTGATGAGTTAGTTGTTATAATCACTATAACATTTATCATATATCTCTTCTCTTTCTTTGAATGGAGTCCTTAAATGGGTACGTTAAATAGTTTATTGGGTATAGTTGTTCTACTAGGAATAGCTTTTCTTTTGTCAAACAACAAAAGAGCAATTAACTTCCGCACAGTTTTTGGTGCATTAGCTTCACAAATCGGTATTGCCGCATTAATTCTTTACGTTCCAGTGGGTCGTAATGCATTAGGTGCAATGGCAGAGGGGGTTGCTAAAGTGATTAGCTATGGTAACGAAGGCGTTGCTTTCTTATTTGGCGGTCTTGTTAGCGATAAAATGTTTGAAGTCTTTGGAGGCGGTGGTTTCGTCTTCGCATTCAGAGTTCTTCCTATCATTGTCTTCTTCTCTGCATTAATTTCATTACTTTACTATGTTGGAATTATGCAATGGGTCATCAAAATCATTGGTGGTGGCTTACAAAAAGTACTTGGTACATCTCAAGCGGAATCAATGTCAGCAGCTGCGAATATTTTCGCAGGTCAATCAGAAGCACCATTAGTGGTTAAACCTTACATCAGCAAAATGACTGAGTCAGAACTTTTTGCAGTAATGTGTGGTGGTTTAGCTTCTATCGCAGGTTCTGTAATGGCAGGTTACGCAGGTATGGGGGCTCCACTTACATACTTGATTGCGGCATCATTTATGGCTGCACCTGCAGGTCTTTTATTCGCTAAAATTATTCTTCCACAAACAGAAAAATTCAATGACAGCATTGAGAACGTTGAATTAGAAAAACCAGCAAACGTATTAGATGCAGCTGCTGCTGGTGCAAGCTCAGGTATGCACTTAGCATTAAACGTAGGTGCAATGTTAATTTCGTTCATTGCATTAATTGCATTAATCAATGGTGTTTTAGGCGCTGTCGGTGGCTGGTTCGGTTATGAAGGTCTAAACTTAGGTCTAATTCTTGGTTGGATATTTAAACCATTAGCTTGGGCAATCGGTGTTCCTTGGAATGAAGCTGAAGTCGCTGGTCAAATGATCGGTCTTAAATTAGCGATCAATGAGTTCGTGGGTTACTTAGAATTTGCTAAATACTTAGGCCCCGAAGCTCCAATGGCATTAACAGACAAAACTAAAGCTATCGTTACTTTCGCACTTTGTGGTTTTGCAAACTTTAGCTCTATCGCAATCTTAATCGGTAGTTTAGGTTCTATGGCACCAAATCGTCGTGGTGATGTAGCTCGCTTAGGTATCAAAGCGGTAGTTGCAGGTTCTCTTGCAAACTTAATGAGTGCTGCGATTGCAGGTCTATTTATCGGAATTGGTGGTGCGGTTTAACACTCTCAATTCTTGAACGAAACACCACAGGAAACTGTGGTGTTGTCGTTTATGGCAAAGTTAAACGATTGCTTTAAGTAAGGAATAAAGAATGAGTTTAAAATCTATTGCAAAACAAGCCTTATCTTTAATGGATTTAACCACATTAAATGATAATGACACCGATGAAAAAGTGGTAACATTATGCCAACAAGGCAATACGCTATTTGGTACGCCTGCAGCGGTGTGTGTTTACCCTCGTTTTATTCCAGTTGCTCGCAAAACATTAAAAGCTCAAGGAACAGAACAAGTTAAAATTGCGACTGTCACCAATTTCCCTCACGGTAACGATGATATTGACATTGCGGTGGCAGAAACCAAAGCTGCGGTGGCTTATGGTGCTGATGAAGTCGATGTGGTTTTTCCCTATCGTGCATTGATCGCAGGTAATGAACAAGTCGGTTTTGAGCTTGTCAAACAGTGTAAAGCGGTCTGTTCTGCCAATAATGTTGCATTAAAAGTGATTATTGAATCAGGCGAGCTGAAAACAGCGGAATTAATTCGTAAAGCGAGTGAGATTTCAATTAAAGCAGGGGCAGATTTTATCAAAACATCAACGGGTAAAGTGCCTGTGAATGCTACCCTTGAATCTGCTCATATTATGCTAGAAACCATTCGTGATTTAGGTGTTGCAGATAGCGTTGGTTTTAAAGCCGCTGGCGGTGTAAAAACCACCGAAGAAGCAGAGCAGTACCTCGCATTAACTGCTGAAATTTTAGGGCAAGATTGGATTAACCAAGCTCATTTCCGCTTTGGTGCATCTAGTTTATTAGCAAATTTACTTGCTACATTAAACGATGAACAAGTAAATCAAAATGTAACGGGATATTAATCTCTCAACAAACAAAGAGGAACAGACTATGACTCCACATATTAACGCACCAGCAGGTGCATTTGCCGATGTTGTATTAATGCCAGGTGACCCACTTCGTGCTAAATATATCGCTGAAACTTTCTTAGAAAATGCAGAACAAGTCACTAATGTCCGTAATATGTTCGGTTATACTGGAACTTACAAAGGTCGTCGTATTTCTGTAATGGGACACGGTATGGGTATTCCATCTTGCTCAATCTATGCGAAAGAATTAATCACCGAATACGGTGTGAAAAAAATTATTCGTGTAGGTTCTTGTGGTGCAGTACGCCAAGACGTGAAATTACGCGAAGTCATTATCGGTGTTGGTGCTTGTACTGACTCTAAAGTAAACCGTATCCGTTTCAAAGACAACGACTTTGCGGCAATTGCTGACTTTGATCTTACTTTAGCGGCTGTACAAGCAGCAAAAGCGAAAGGCATCAATGTGCGTGTAGGTAACCTTTACTCTGCAGATCTTTTCTATACTCCAGATGTAGAAATGTTTGATGTAATGGAAAAATACGGCATCTTAGGTGTTGAGATGGAAGCGGCTGGTATCTACGGTGTTGCTGCAGAATTTGGTGCAAAAGCATTAACCATCTGTACTGTTTCAGACCATATCCGTACGCACGAACAAACTACCGCAGAAGAGCGTCAACTAACCTTCAACGATATGATTGAAATTGCGTTAGAGTCTGTGTTGATTGGTGATCAGCAAGGTTAATTAAAGGCATACCCCCTGATTGATTAATCTGCATTTTTGTGAAATGAAGTATTACAACAATGCGGATTTTATCATAACTGTGCCGTAAAGTTCTCTCCTTCAGAGCGGAGATATAAGATATAAACGGTGTGGGTCGTTTCAAATCTAATTAATCAGGTATTTGTTGTTGCTTGATGTATTGGTGAATAATCGAATGGGGGAACCACCGCGGCTGCCAGCAAATCGTGTTTAATTTCAGTTTCTTCTTTTCATAGATCAAATATAAAATGTGGAAAAATCACGCTCTAAACTTTGTTAATGCAATTACGCAAAGACTTTAAGTTCTAGATAATGCCCAACGGCGAGCAAATCCGCATAATTAAGCAGTTCTGCGGCTATGCTAGGGCATAGTAGACAAAATGGTTGCTAATTTTGTAAAAACTATGCCTATATGACAAAGTGGTTGCTAATGAATATTTTAATTATTCTTAGCAACTCTTTTTATTTAAAAAAATCCTTTATAAACATAATCTTATGTCTTTTCATTAATCCTGTATGATGCGATAGTTTTCCTTTAGTTGCCCAAATAAGTTTTCAAGTCTATTTGTCGTTTTTTCGATATTTAAATCGCCATGCTTTTCATAGGTAAATAGATAATCCATATAACGTTTAAAACTATGATAAGCACTTCTTACATTTCTATGTTTATAAGGATAATAGCCCTTTTCATTCGGTTTATCTGACCGTTCTTCTAAAAACGCTTTATGTTT
>NZ_MUXW01000002.1 GCF_002015085.1 Glaesserella parasuis | reverse complement strand
TCTGCAATTTTGCCGACTTCGCCACGATAAGAATGATATTTTTTGCGTTTGTTTTTCCCTTTCAACCCAAGCTGTTGCAGTAAGCGTTGGACTTTTTTATGGTTAATCAGCTATATTTTTCTTAATTCCAGCGTAATACGACGATAACCGTAATTACCGTCATTTTTGTGATAAATTTTGATAACTTCTTGCTCAATCGCTGCATTTTTATTGTCTTTTTCAGCAAGATGATAAAAGAACGTACTCCGTTTTAAATCAACCAATTGCAATAAAATCTCAAACGGAAATTGGTGGCGCAGTTCTTTCACGAGGCGTGATTATACTGATTAATCCAATATCTTAATATGGTTTCCTTAACCTGAAAATGCTGACGAGTTAATGAGCGATTTTTATTATGTTGAAGATAAAATTCGATCACTTGTTGTTTAAAAGATTGGGTGTATTTAGCCATAAAAATCTGCACCTTAATTAGTTGGTTGTTTAGTCCAACTTTTGGGGTGCAGATCATTTTTATCTTTATGATAAATAGTCATTTTTTCTAAATGTTATTTCTATTTCATTTCAAATAAGGATATTCTCATGCATAAAATACTTTTTATTATTCATTCTTCTCCATATGGTGATGAACATTTTTTCAGCGCATTACGTTTAGCTTTACAACTACAAGAGCAACACAAAAGTGCGGTTGAATTAAAGTTATTGCTAATGTCAGATGCCGTTAGCGGGGGACTTGCTCATCAACAGCTGGCAGAAGGTTACCATTTGCAACAAATGCTTGAAATTCTTACCGCACAAGGGGCGATGGTCAAATTATGTAAAACTTGCACTAATGCACGTGGAATTACCTCATTACCACTAGCTGAAGGCGTTGAAATTGGTACATTAGTTGAATTAGCTGATTGGACGGTCAATGCAGATAAAGTGTTGAATTTCTAGTTGTTATCCTATTCTTAATATTAGGAATAAAAGGCATAACAGACAGTAGGATGACAGGGCGAAAGAAGTATTTCGCCCTTTTTATTTTATATTTCCTATTTTGAGAGATGTGTTGCCCTCTTCATGTTTTGTACGAATTGTGTCAATTCAAGCAAACATTGAGGGTGATTGTCGAGGTTTCGTTCAATAATCTGAACTGTAGCGGAACCCGAGATTGCACCAGCAGCCCCTAAACGCAGCGCCTCTTTAACTTGTTCCGGTTTTGCGATACCAAAACCTTGTAAAATTGGGGCGCTTTGATATTGGGTTAACCCTTCAATAAGAACATCTAAATTGGCAGCTTGTGTTTGATTTTCTGCGCTAGTAACGCCGGCTCTTGAGACTAAATAAGTATAACCTCGAGTATGTTGAGCTACCGCTTTAATTGTGGATTCATTAGCATTAGGTGGACAAATGAAAACCGGCTGTACATCATGACGTTGAGCAGCTTGGATATATTCTTCTGCGGCGAGTAAAGGAATATCTGCAACCAATACGGCATCAACGCCCACTTCGGCACAGCGTGCATAGAATTTATCAAGAGTTTGCGCATAAATTAAATTGGCACAAAGCAACAGACTAATCGGTATGTCTGGATAGGTTGACCGCACTTTGGCAAGTAACTGAAAACTTTCTTCGGTGCTACAACCTGCATTGAGAGCCCGATCATTGGCAGCCTGAATAACCGGTCCGTCCAACAAGGGATCAGAAAAGGGAAAGCCTAATTCTAAGGCATCCGCACCATTATCAACTAAAGTACAAATAATCTCAAAAGAGCGCTCAAAATCAGGGTCACAAAGTGTCACAAAAGGAACAAATCCCCCTTGTTTTTTATCAGCTAATTGAGCAAATAAACGGCTGAAACGAGATGATTGCACAATCATTTGATAGCTCCTTTTGCAGTTAAAATTTTATCCACCGTGAAAATATCCTTATCACCACGACCGGATAGATTCACAACAAGTAGTTGTGTTTTTGTTGGATCTTGCTTGATGAGTTTTAATGCGTAAGCCAAAGCATGGGAGCTTTCTAAAGCAGGAATAATACCTTCATGTTGTGCTAAAGCTTGAAATGCCTCAAGTGCTTCATCATCTGTAATGCTCTCATAATCTGCACGACCAATAGCATGGAGATGCGCGTGCTGCGGGCCGACAGAAGGGAAGTCTAAACCGGCTGAAATACTATAAGACTCTTCAATTTGCCCGTCTTTGGTTTGCATAATCGGGGATCTCATCCCAAAATAAATACCGACTGAACCATGACGTAAAGGCGCACCATGCTCACCGGTTTCAATGCCTTTGCCTGCTGGTTCAATCCCAATTAGGCGTACACTTTTTTCTTCAATAAAATCGGCAAACATACCAATGGCATTTGATCCGCCGCCGACAGCCGCAATAACCGCATCAGGTAAGCGCCCTTCCTTCTCCAAAATTTGCCTTTTGGTTTCTTCTCCAATCATTTTTTGGAATTCACGCACGATGGTTGGAAATGGGTGCGGGCCTGCGGCGGTACCGAGCAGATAATGTGTTGTGGCATAATTTGCAGCCCAATCCCGCATAGCCTCACAGCAAGCATCTTTGAGTGAACAAGAGCCTTTTTGTACAGGGATCACTTCGGCGCCCATTAACTTCATTCGGAAAACATTAGGCGATTGACGTTCAACATCTTTTGCGCCCATATAAATACGGCAAGGTATATTGAGCATTGCACAGGCTAATGCAGTCGCAACGCCATGTTGTCCTGCACCGGTTTCAGCAATAATACGTGTTTTCCCCATGCGTTTTGCTAAGAGAATTTGCCCTAAAACTTGGTTGGTTTTATGGGCACCACCATGCAATAAATCCTCACGTTTTAAATAAAGTGTAGTGTTCGTGCCTTTTGTTAAATTACGGCAACATGTTAATGCTGTAGGGCGACCGGCGTAATTTTTTAATAAATCCTGAAATTCTTGTTGGAAAGCAGGATCTTCTTTCGCCTCCACAAAGGCTTTTTCCAGTTCTTGTAAAACAGGTACTAAGATTTCGGGAACGAACATACCGCCGAACTCACCGAAATAGGGATTAAGAATGGTTGTCATAGCATTTCCTTTTACATTTTTATGATAATTTTTTAGGTGTTTGACGCTCCAAAATTTTGTTAAACACCGCTGCTAATTTTTGTGGGCTTTTCATGCCCGTTAGACTTTCTACGCCGGAATTGAGATCAAGACCTAGGCAATGTTGTGATAAGGCAAGCTCAATATTGTCCGGATTAATGCCACCGGCAAGGAGCAGTTTAGATTTATATTCTTGAGGGATCTTCGACCAATCAAAAGGCTGTCCAGTCCCTCCACGTTGATTGCCGATTTTGCTGTCCAATATGTAGCGATCCACATGGGGAATCGACGGAATTTTTACCGCACTTTTACTTTGTGTTTTGGTTGCAAGGGCGGCTAATGTAATTTTAGGGGACGCATCAACTGAAATTGCTTTCCAAATTTGGCATGATTGCGGTAATTGTTGGCGAAGTGCGGCAATAAATTCAGCTGTTTCTTCGCCATGTAATTGTACTGCAAATAAATCAAGTTGGTTGACGATTTTTTCAATAAAATCAATAGATTGATTTTGAAATACGCCGACAAAACGCAAGGGAGCCTGTACCACCAACTCTTGAGCTTGGAGTAATGAAAGCTGTCGGGGAGAATGTTCTGCAAAAATTAAGCCTCCATACAATGCGCCTTGCTCATACACGGCTTGTACATCCTGCGGACGAGTAAGTCCACAAACTTTATTTTCGCCAAAAATTAAGGTGCGGACGCTTTGATGGAGATCGGGACTTCCCATCAAACTGCTACCAATAAGAAAACCATGTACATCAGATTTCAGCTGTTGAATTTGATGATGGTGGTAAATGCCTGATTCGCTAATAATAATTCGGTCTGCCGGAATTTGGCGTGCAAGAGGCGGTGTACGAGCAATATCGACAGATAAATCATGCAAATCACGATTATTGATACCAATAACTTTAGCGCCAAGCTCAATGGCTCGAGTTAATTCTGTTTGATTTGAAGTTTCCGTTAATATTCCCATGCCTAATCCATGTGCAATTTCTGCCAATCGACGATAGGTTTCATCATCTAACACAGAAAGCATTAATAAAATCGCATCTGCTTGATAATAGCGCGCCAAATAAATTTGATATTCGCTCACAATAAAATCTTTGCACAAGATTGGTTGGTTGACGAGCTGGCGAACGCGCGGAATATAAGTGAAATCCCCTTGAAAATATTTTTCATCTGTGAGAACAGAAATTGCGGAGGCATAACTTTTATACACCTGTGCAATATCTTCTACATTAAAATTGGCTCGAATCAAACCTTTTGAGGGAGAGGCTTTTTTACATTCAAGAATATAAGCCGGTTTTTGCGCCGAACCTTGCTGAAGTGCGGTATAAAAATCCCGATCACTAGGTTGAAGGCTATTTTGAAACGCACTCAAAGGAAAATGGGTTTGTTGGTGTTGGATACAAAGTAATTTATCCTGTACGATTGTTTTCAAAATACTAGGTTGCGTGTGGTTTTGTGGCATAGTGAATTCCTTTTAATAACGCGTTAATTGAGATAAAACATTAACACTTTTACCGGATTGGATGATATCCAAAACCTGTTGTGCATTATGCTTGATATTCTCATAACCAAACAATTTCATCAATAATGCTGTATTCATTGCAACGGCTTGGGCATGTTCAGGTTTGCCTTGACCTTGTAACAGTGCGGTTATCATTTGGGCATTTTCTGCAGGTTCACCACCACGTAAAGATTCCAATGGTTTGGCTTGAAAACCAAAATCCAAAGGAGAAAGGCTGTAGTAGGTGATTTTCCCATCATAGATTTCCGCTACATCAGTCCGTCCATGAATAGCCACTTCATCCAATCCACAGCCATGCACAACAAAAGTATGTTGATGACCGAGTTGTGCAACGGTTTCGGCATAAGGTTTGAGTAAATGAGGAGAATAAACACCAAGTAGTTGACGTTTTGGTCGTGCAGGGTTGATAAGCGGTCCTAGAATATTGAAGATAGTCCTTGTTTTTAGTGCTTGACGCACAGAAACCGCGTGTTTAAACCCGAGGTGGTATTGCTGGGCAAAAAGAAAACAAAGCCCGATTTCATCCAATGCCTGTCTTGCAATATCCGCCTGCATATTTATATTGACCCCAAGTGCGGTTAATAAATCGCTTGAGCCGGTTTTGCTTGATACACTTCGATTTCCATGTTTTGCGATTTTTAACCCACAGGCAGCCCCAACTATTGCAGAGGCGGTAGAAATATTGATAGTATTGGCGCTATCCCCACCGGTACCGACAATATCTGCAAATGCATAATCAGGGGTAGGGAAGGGTTGTGCCGCATTAAGGCATGCCGCCACTGCACCACTGATTTCTTCAGCGCTTTCCCCGCGTATTTTTAGCGCAATTAACAGTGCAGTGAGCTGTATTGGATTTAATTCCCCTTGAATGATTGATGTGAAAAGCTGTTGCATTTCCGAGGATGTTAGATGAGTTTGCTCAATAATTTTAAGTAGGAGTTGTTCTGTTTGCATATTATATTCCTTGTGTTCTATTAAAATTCATTAAATATGCGATAGTTTGTTTCAATAATTGAGATCCCTGTACAGTCAAAATACTCTCAGGATGGAATTGAAAACCACAAATCGGTAAAGATTTATGGCGAATTGCCATGACGATATTTTCATAAGTAGCATTAACAATTAGCTCATCAGGCAACTCAACACCCATTAATGAATGATAGCGAGCAACGGACATAGGATTATTCAAACTTTCAAACATAGCTAAATTATCATGAGAAATTAGCGATACTTTGCCATGTAACACTTCGCCAGCATGAACAATTTTGCCACCAAAAGATTCAATCAGAGCTTGATGCCCCAAGCAAATACCAATCATAGGCACTTTGCCTTTTAAGCGCGCAATTAATGGCAGTAAATTGCCGGCTTCAGAGGGATTACCCGGACCGGGGGATAAGGCAAGTAGGGTATTGGGGTGAGCTAAGGTGGCTTGTTCTAACAACGCTATATCACAATCGTTACGGTAAATCTGAACCTGATGACCTAATGTCCGAAATTGATCGACTAAGTTATAGGTGAAAGAATCAAAATTATCTAAAAAAATAATGGTTGCCATGATAAAAATCCTTATATTGCACTGTGAGTTTGAATAATGGCATTAATCACTGCTTTAGCTTTATGGCGGGTTTCATCTGCCTCCATTTGTGGATCAGAATCTAACACTTCGCCACAGCCGGCTTGAATATGCGCTATTCCGTTTTGCACAAAAGCAGAACGAATCACGATACAGGTATCCAAATTACCTTTTGAGGACAAATAACCCACCGCGCCACCATAACTATGTCGTTTTTGTTGTTCAACAAGGTAAATTAATTGCATAGCTTTAATTTTTGGCGCACCGGTTAAAGTTCCCATATTCATACAGGCTTGATAAGCATGCAATGCATCCAGTTCAGGGCGCAATTTTCCTACGACTCGAGAAACCAAATGCATAATGTGCGAATAACGATCGATTTGCATTAATGCCTTAACATGGCGTGAGCCACTTTCACACACACGCGCCACATCATTACGAGCCAAATCCACCAACATTAAATGCTCCGCAAGTTCTTTCTTATCTAAGCGTAGCTCTAATTCTAAGCGAGCATCCAGATCTGGATCGATTTGACCTTGCTCATCAAAACCTCGCGGTCTTGAACCAGCAATCGGATAAATTTCCACTTGGCGTGTTTGTGCGGAATATTTCAATGCGCTTTCTGGTGAGGCTCCAAATAAAGTAAACGCCTCATCTTGCATAAAGAACATATAAGGGCTTGGATTGGTTTGTTTTAGTTGTCGGTATGCCCGAAGAGGATTCGGACAAGCTAAAGAAAAACGTCTTGATGGTACAATTTGGAATACATCCCCAATATGAATATGATGTTTAAGTGAACGGATAATATCTTTAAATGCCTCATCTTCTAAATTCGTGCGAACTTCTGTGGAGGCGAGGATGTGAGGCAAGTGCGGTTCAACTTTTTGCAAATTTTGGCAAATTTGCACCGCACTTTGATTCAAGTCATCGGCTGCCTTTGGATGAAAGCAAAAGGTTTGCAATGTCGCTGACAGGGTTTGATGATCAATAAGTAATAAATTTTCAGCCAAATAAAAGACATAATCAGGGCAACTCAAACCATCGTCTTTTAATTGAATATTTTCCATAGGAATAAAATTGGTGACTAAATCATAAGCAAATAATCCCCCTAAGAAAATCGGAATATCGCTATGCTGATAAAGCGTTGTTAAGCAACGTAATCCATCAAAAATCGACGGGGCGCTTAGCTTACTGTCTTCATCAAGATTTGGGTTTGGCAAAGAAAACTTCACCGAAAGATGATGGGTATCAAACGAACTTATTTCACAAATAGGCTGTAATTGTTGTGCGATGTAGGGTAAAACCCCTTGCCCATTTAAGGTCAATGCCTCGAAATCAACTTGTTGTCCTTGGCAAGAAATTTTTAATGCGGCATCTACTAGCAACAAACTTTTTAAACTGTTTTTACTTTGGATTTCAGCAGACTCTAAAAGCAAGGTATTTTGTCGGTTTTGGCAAAGTGTCGCAAAAATGGCGATGGGATCATTGCAATAATCCACATGATATTCTTTGGTTTGGATAAAAACGGACTGCATTTTTAACATCCTGTCATTTGTTAATTTTGTACTATTAAACTAGTATAAATTAATATTGTCAACTTTTTTTAGAAATAATTATTGGATGAAGGAAGGATTCAAGAGAATATGAAGTAGGTTTTGGGATATTTAGAGAAGGGCAAAATGGGGTTTTCATTAAATCAACCCCATTTTTTCGGTAATATGACCGCACTTGAAAGGAATGACTATTTTAATCCTTTCACTAAGTAATGAATCTGCCATGTTAAAAGTTGTTTATAAGCCTGAATTCGCGCCCGTTTTTTATCACTCACTGGTTTCAACTCGGTAACTCAAAGATTGTCGGGATAAAGTGCGGTTGGATTTTGCCAAGAATATTGCGTGAGATGCTCGCCATCGCTCACCCCTTCGCTATCGGCATAAAGCCCTTCGTTATAAGCAAAAGCATATTTTTCATTGTCTTGCTCCGCCAACAAATTGCGCCCGCCTAGGTTCCAATATTCCGCATCTGATAAGCTTAAACCATATAATGTAGGCATAATATCCTTGTGCGAACCAATGCGGCTTGGATCAAATTTAAGGGCAAGTTTGCTCTGTAATTCCGTTGGAACATGAACATAAAACGGTACGCCCATTGCCATAAAATTCTGTTTTGGCGCATCGAAACGCACGCAGCGCACGTGGTGATCTCCTGTAGCAGCAATAATGGTTCGATTTCCCACCGCACTTTGCGCCACTTGTGTAATAAATTGCCCCAAGGCGTTATTAGCATATTGATAAGTGGAAAGGGATTTGCGGTTTTCTTCTTCACTGCCAAATTTTCCTTCTAGTACTTGAGGATTAATACGCTCCGCCTTGTAATGTTGAGGTACTTCATAAGGCGGATGATTCGTCATACTTAATATATTGATAAATAAAGGTTCATTACTTTCTTTCAGTAATTTTTCTGCTAAGGCAAAGGCATATTCATCCGCAATGCCCCAATAAGACATGGTAGGTTTTGCATCAGGAAAAGTTTCGATAATATCATTTTGGTCATAACATTCATCCACACCTTGCAACGGCAAATAATTGCCTAAGTTGCGCCACATTAAACCACCAGATGTGATAAACACCGTACGATAGCCTTGTTGTTTATAGGTTTTAAATGGACTATAGGGCAGGGCGATTTGCTGTGCAGCTGATTGGCTGATATTTTGAATAGGGCTATAAAAAAGCAACGATGCCAAAGTTGGCGCAGTGCCGTTATAATCAGAGGTAAAGCGTTTGAACACAAAATCTTGTTCAAAGTGCGGCCGTAATTGTCCCAATAAATCATTGGTTTCAGGGTTATCTAAAACCAAATAATTGGTACCAAAGCTTTCCATTAAGGCAAATACAACATGAGGTTTGCTTTCCTTCAATGCAGGATTAACAGGCGTACGCTCAATCAGGCTATCTGTGCCAAAGACTTGTTGCATTAAGGCTTTACCTTCGTCTAAATCAACCACCTCAAAAAGAATATTGCGTTTACGATCTCTAAATGCCCATTCCACAGCAATTACGCCATTTGGGACTAGTTTATTGATAACGGCTAAAGAGGAAACTTGCGAATGATCTTTGGTTAATGGTTTGGAGCGTATTGTACCGCGTACAAAAAATGCCAAGGCAAGGAATGAGCCAACAAAAAGCAAAGTTGCAACAGACCAATGCATATCCCAATTTAACAATCCTTGGTATAACGCATAATACATAAAGTACGCAGGAAGCGCAGCTAACACAAGCACTGCGAAAGATCCTGAAATAACAGGGTAATCATCATAGATATTTTTCAACACGGCTTTGGTATCGTCTTCCACTAAACCAAACATCAACATATCGTAATAATTGTTATAGGTTTTATAGTAATAAAAATTACCCGCCACAATGCCAATGAGCGCGATAGCAAAAATTAAGATGTAAATTGCCCAAAAAAGTGCGGTGCAGATCATTTGTCCGTCTAATTCATAAACCCAAATCGGATATTTAGCATGATTTAGATGCTGATTAAACCACGTTTGGCGGCTTTCCTTTGTTGCTGGAACTAAATCTGCCGTCACTGTGCGTCTTTCAATCTCAATCACCTGGTTATAAATTTCAAGAATTCGAGTTAAATCATCTTGTTGTGCTAGGCGGAACATCTCTATCCTTAAACTTGCTCGGTACTTAACTGCCAACCTAGTTGGCGATATTGTTTATAACGTTCCCTCGCTTGGACCTTTTCTGTTTCATCAACCGACACGAAATCAATAATTTGATTGAAGCTGTTAATAAAATTGGGTAATTCTGTTTGTAATGAAATCAATACATCTCGGCGTTGGGCATTGCGTTTGCCTTTCCACGAAATTTCAATCGGGGTCGTATAGGTGGTGACTTCGCCGGATAAATTATGTGGTACAAAATCACCCGCTTCTCTTGCCCAAAGCGCTTCATCAAGGCTGAATGCCTGTTCTTCGGTTTCACAAGCAATCAGCACGCGTTTACCTTGTCGCCACGCTTTTGCGGCTAGATCGCAAGCAAGGGCTTCTTGGGCGGAAAGCTCGCCTACTTGGGCTTGGCTTAATAGATAGAATTGTACTTGCTTCACTGACACACTCTTAGAAATATAGTTAGACGAATTATAACTTATATTTATAATAAAATAGATGTTTGAACATATTCAAACTACATTTAATGCAATGTAAATTGAAATTTAAGTTAATGAACGTTCATTATACATCTCCTCAATCTGCTCCCGATAGCGTTGCATAATCACTTTACGACGTAATTTCAGCGTCGGAGTGATTTCTTCCATTGCCGTACTAAAGGCTTGAGGCAAGAGAGTAAACCTCTTCACCTGCTCAAAGCTCGGGAGTTCTTTCTGCAACTCGTGGATACGTCTTTCAAACATCTGAATAATGTCGGAATGCTTAATCAGCTCGATCCTATCCTGATATTTGATATTAAGTTGCTTTGCATATTCCTCAAGGCTATCAAAACACGGCACAATCAAAGCAGAAACATACTTCTTTGCATCTGCAATCACGGCAATCTGCTCAATAAACTTATCTTTACCGATTTTGCCTTCAATGTATTGCGGAGCGATATATTTCCCATTTGAAGTTTTCATTAACTCTTTCAAGCGGTCAGTAATGAATAAATTTCCGCAACTATCCATTTCGCCAACATCACCGGTGCGTAAGAAACCATCATCAGTAAAAGCTTTTGCCGTTTCTTCAAGCTTCTTGTAGTAGCCTCGCATTACCATTCCGCCACGCACCAGAATTTCATTTTCCTCACCGATTTTGACTTCCGCATTTGGCATTAATGTCCCAATAGAATTTGGATTAAAGCCCTTATCTTGCCAGCAAGAAACTGTTGCAGTGGTTTCAGTCATTCCGTAGCCCAGTTTAATGTTGATCCCAATGCTATGGAAAAATGAACCAATAGAAGCTTCCAGCTTTGCCCCACCGCAAGGCATCATTTTGATCCTACCGCCTAATAAAGCTCGCAGTTTGGTCAGCACTAATTTATCGGCTAGAGCATATTGCAAACGAAGCCACGGTGATGGGTGCTCTATTTGATAATGTTGTTCACCAATACGAATTGCCCAGTTGAACAAAGCTCGGCGATGTAGTGGGGCTTTTTCCACTTTATCCCATACCGCCGTATAAATTTTTTCATAGAAGCGAGGCACCGCACACATCACCGTTGGTTTCAGTGTAGTCAAGGCATCACGGACGTGGTTGGTGTCTTCCAAATAGCAATTTGTCGCACCACGATGAAAAACATAAGCAATCCACGCACGTTCAAAAATGTGCGAAAGTGGTAAAAACGAAAGCGACACATCATCTTCATTCACATTTAAAGCAAGATCGTGAGCATTTAATTGATGGGCAAGGTTAGCATAATCCAGCATCACGCCTTTTGGTTCACCCGTTGTTCCAGACGTATAAATCAGCGTAAAAAGATCGGATAACTGTTTAGAATTAAGGCGTTTTTCAAATTCCGCTTCATTTGGAACAACATTGAGAAAATCTTCCCAATAACACGCATTTGGAAGATCCCTCAAATGCATATTCGCCTTCATTGCCACAATTTTCATTAATTGTGGACAGTTGTTCGCTATTTGATAGACCTGATCAAATTGCTCTTGATCACCAACAAAGAGAATTTTAATGTCAGCATCATTCACAATATATTCCACTTGTTTTGCCGTGTTTGTCGCATAAATCGGCACCGCAACAGCCCTTGCCTGCATCGCCCCAAAATCAGCGATAGTCCAACGAGGCATATTATTTGCAAAGATACCGATTTTATCTTGAATATCAATATGTTGAGCAATTAGAGCATAAGAGAAGCGGTCAATTTCTTGCTGAAAAGTTTGCCACGACATTTCCTGCCATTGAGCTTGTTCACGGAAACGCAAAGCGGTACGATTAAGCCATTTTTTTGCTTGCAGGCGAAATCTATTCACAAAATGGAAGTCGAGAGAAGCCATCTTTTTATCCTGTTTATTCAGCTTACAAATGTTCGCTAATATACTTTTTTCACTAAGAAAAAGCTAGAGAAATGTGAACAAATGTAAGCTGAAATATAGCTTATCTGTATTCTTAAGCAATGGTAATCTGTGCTTTTTGTATCATTGACTGCCTTACTGCATCTGCTACTTTTACCGCATCAATTGGCTGTTCTGTCAGAACGGATTGTGCATTATGGCTTAAGTGATTTAGTACTGTTAATGCTTCAATTTCGGTTGCTCGGCTTAGCCATAAAGGTACGAGTGCATTTAAGTCATTATAACGTTGGATAGCTTTACCGTTTTCGCGTAAGGATAAATCGGCTTCAAATTCATCGTACAAATTAAATTGCTGACGTTGTCCATTTGCAAGGGTGAGGGTCATTGTGGAGTTGAAGAAATTGATAACTAGTGCCCCCAATTCTCCGTGAATGGATATACCCCATTCGTGTAGTCGATAAGCAGTTCCCATTTCTAAATAGGCAAATACGCCACTATTAAATTGGAGAAGTAATTGGATAATATCGTGGTTATCAATGTTATCCAAATGCGCTCTATTGGTTGATTGAGCATAGACTGATTTTACATCGCCAAGTAACCAACAAAGAAGGTCAAGTTCGTGGATTTCGTTAAATAGTTTTCCACCTGTCAGGGATACGTCATTTTTCCACCAGTTTTTATTTGCTGGGCTATCAATCCAACGTTGTCGGGTTGCTCTGGCTACTGTAATTTTGCCTAATACATTTTCTTGCATAAACTGTTTGGCTTTCATTACGCCAGGTAAGGTTCGAAGTAGATGTCCTGCCAGGGCAACCGCATATGTTGTCCATTTTTCAACCTACACGCCGAGCAACAGCTCATCTCGAAATTCATCTGACCAACCAGCAGCGGTCAATTTCCCTTTCATACTCTGCTTTTTCGGGTGTAATCGAGCCAAGTTCAACGCTAATCGATGCAAGATTGCCAGATTTTCCGCACCCCATTCATCGGTCACAGCACATTCGTCTTCTTTATAGACCATATCTAGCACCCAATGGGCTTTGTTTTCCACTTCCCAATGCCCTCGCACGCACTTCGCCAACATTTGAATATCAGCATCCAAACTACGGATATAAAAAACTTTTTCTTGCGATTCTTTGCCATTATCTGACCGCTTGCGACACACCTCCAACACCGATTTTATCCCCTTCCATTCCTCCGCTTTGCTCAGCCAATCACTCACTTTCAGCTTACGGTAGTAACGCTCATCAATTCGACGACGTTCCGCATTTACCTCCTCAAACGTCTCAAGCATTTCGGGGCAATCTCGGCTGATTTTGTGAAAATACGCCTCCACTTCCGACTGAAATTGACGGTGATTTTTCTTCAACGGCATCACATAATCCCCTTTCTTTTCGATGATTTTCTCGGCAATTTTCTTCTGTGTATTCATCGCATCCACCGTTATAACGGCATTTTTTAAGCAAAAACTATCGATAATTTCCATCACCGCCTGCTGCTCATTTTGCTTACCCGAGGATTTTTTCTGCGACAAAATCAAACCACGAGACTGGCTCCACACTGTTACACTGTGCAAAGCACTTTGGGTTTCTGGATTGAAACTATGACGAAGTGTCTTGCCATCAATCGCAATCACTTCACGTCCTTGTTGTGTGCGTATCTCATTGATAAAATTAAGAAAAACCTCATTAAACGCTTGTGGCTCAATGCGTTTTATTACACGAGCGATAGTATCATCGACAGGAATGCCACACTCAAAAGGACGATATTTTCGCAACCAATCCAAATGTAATTCGCCAAAAAGTTTGATTTCAGTCCAACTATTTGCCCCCGAAATCACGGCACTGACGACGAGAAAAACGATGTCTAAAAAGTGGTGTTTTTGATTATAGGCTCGTGGGTCGGATAAATTTTCAAAAAAACGAAAAACGCTCATTTTACAACCTGATTTGATACGGATAATTAAGGTGTATTAGATCATAAATTTGAGAAAGATGCGATCTTGCCCTGGATTTGTATTGACATACTATACCCATGATGAAATGGACTTGTTACTTTTATTTCAATCTGGTTATTTAAGTGACCATTGCTCAAAAGGTATACCGATAAGAAATAGCATTTCAGCTAAAAACATACAGGATGGAATCTAAAGCACTCGACGAGATTGAGTATAGCTTTTAGCCCAATATCTCTCTGACATAGAACTTGTAGTTACACCTTGGCTTGAGCTGGCGTGAACAAATTTGCCATTACCGATATAAACACCAACGTGATTATTTTTACGGAAAAAGACTAAATCACCTGGACGTAATTCTGATTTAGAGATGGATTTACCCATATGTCGTTGTTCTGCTGTTGAACGAGGAAAATGTTGGCTAAAGGCAGAATCCATAATGGCTTGCACAAAAGCAGAACAATCAATACCTGCTTTGCTTTCACCGCCTAGACGGTAGCGAGTTCCAGCCCATTGACGATAGACATTCATTACTTTCTGTGTCACATCTTGTTTTTTGCTGAGGCAAATTTTGCCGTTGTTTTTGCTTTATTTAACTGCGTTGGGGTTGCAGGTTTGGTACTCAAACTTGCGACAGCGTTTGAACTATACCCAATAGACAACGCAATGGTCAGAGAAAAAAGAACGGTTTTGGTTAAAGAAAATAATGATTTTTGCATAATAAATTTGTCTCGCCAGAACTAGAAAAGCGAATTACCTCAACTAAAAATTACAAGAATTTGTATAAAATAAAGGTTTTGTTCCGCACAAAACCCACCACGTCAGACCAGTATAACTTAATTTTGTTCCAAAGAACGTAGAAAATTTATCTCATCAGCCCAAATTTCAGGTTCGATTGTTTCTAAAATGAGCGGAATGTTGTCAAAATGAGCATTATTCATAATAAATTTAAAGACATCTGTCCCGATTGTGCCTTCTCTTAATGTGTGATGACGATCTACTCTGCTTGCAAGCGGTGTTTTTGAGCCATTAAGGTGCATACCTCGCAAAAACTCAAAACCGACCACTTTATCGAAATCGGCAAAGGTTTGTTCGCAAGAAGTTAATGAACTAATATCGTAACCTGCCGAAAATAAGTGACAAGTGTCTAAGCAAACGCCGACACGCTGTTTATTTTCAACTTGCTCAATGATTTCAGCTAAATGTTCAAATCGCCACCCCAAATTTGAGCCTTGCCCAGCCGTGTTTTCAATCACAGCCACCACATTAGGCACACTATCAACTGCAATGTTAATCGATTCGGCAATACGCGCTAAACAATCCTGTTCCGATATTTTATTTAGATGACTACCTGGGTGGAAATTTAACAAGGTTAGCCCTAATTGATCGCAACGTCGCATTTCATCAATAAAGGCTTCGCGTGATTTTGCCAAATTTTCCGCTTCGGGATTGCCTAAATTAATCAAATAGCTATCGTGAGGAAGAATTTGTGCTGGCGAAAAATGGTGAACTTGGCAAAAACGTTTAAATTTTTCAATAGTATCCTCTTTTAAGGGCGGTGCTTGCCATTGACGTTGATTTTTCGTAAACAAAGCAAAGGCATTCGCTCCAATTTCGACTGAGCGTAATACAGCATTCTCAACACCACCAGAAGCACTAACGTGAGCACCAATATATTTCATCTTATTTTCTCCAAATAATTCGTGTAACATACCGCTTTCATTTTTACGGAAACTGATTTTATGAACCAAACAACGATCAACGACTTTTCTCTACTGTGCCGTTTGTTCGGCAATCTCTTTTATCGCAACCCAACAGATCCTATTTTAGCAGGGACTTTTGCGTGGCTAAAACAGGGTTATCTTCGTCAAACTTGGGCATTGGCAACTGATGAACAGAGTGAACTTGCCCTAACAATCATAGAAAAAAATGCTAACCCTACGGAACAAGCGGACAGTTATCAAGCACTTTTTGTGGAAAATGGAGCTATTGCTACAACAATCTCTGCCTATGGATTATCTGTTGCTGACTTTGTGGCTTTCCGCCAGCAAAGAGGTATGCCTGAATTAGCAAATCCCGATCACGTTGCATTGCTACTGCTAACAGCCTCTTGGATTGAAGATAACCTTGATTCTACTGAGGCTCAACGTGATTTCTTTGAACATTTTGTTTTACCTTGTTTAAGCAAGTTCTTAGGCAAAGTGGAAGCCTTTGATACAGGTTTTTATAAAGCATTAGCCCAACTTACTCGAGATGCATTAAGTGCAATGGCGGATGAGTTGGAAGAGTTAGAGAATATGTAGTTTTGTTGGTATTATCATGTAGCTGCTAGATAGTACAGAAATTACTTTTGCTAACAGCTACATGGTATTAATTTATTCAAGGAATGTCAGTGCTTGCTTGACAACTTCTATTTTAAACGTGCCGAACCCTTGGCTTTCAAACTACCAAGCATACCAACTATTCAATGGGTAGGTATCAATAGCTACGGTTCTTGGGACTGCGCCAGCCCTCGTCAAATTCCTGTTTGGAAAGATAAAGGGCAACGCTATTGTACAGGTGGCGGTTCTGTGGTTGAAGCAAAACCAAGTGTATGGGACGCATTGTCGCTAGGTAAAGACGCTCCTCAAGCCCAGCCAAATAGAGCCGATGAAGCAGAAGGACAAGCTCCGATTGAGGAAGTGGCTCCGACGGAATAAAATTGGTATTTCACTACTCCTTTTTGCCCCCCTATTCTCCCAAAACACACTAAATAAAAGTGTTCATAAGCAAGTATAATTTTACTGTTATACCACAACTTATGAACACTTTACGACACTATTATTTTTCAAAATGAGATACTAATTCCCACTATTTAATGAATAATTTCACTTAACTCAACCCGACGTTTTTCCCTTACAGAAAGCGTACAGGCGTCTGCGGTTGCAATTGCAGCTCTTGCGGCTTCACCTGTGAGTAGTTTTATAAACTCTTCATTTGGTTGCATACCGTGTAAAATATCATTCAGATATTTCATCTCTTTTTTCATAATAGAACTTAGCCACGAACAGTATTATCAAGCCTATCTGTCGATGAATACTATTTCACGCAGAGGGCTATTTCGCAGTTTGCTTGGCGGTACGCAAAAAAGTGTGAGTACGGAAATCGCTCGCCAAGTTGCCCCCCGCCGTTTTCTTGCCCCGAACATCTGTTTGTATCGGTATGCAACGGTTGTGGAGAGTGCAAAATTGCCTGTTTTGTAGGAGCCTTGGGATTGGAAATGTACAAGCGGTAAGAGCAGTTGCTAAATTTGCAATAAATCTTACCGCTTGAACTTATCTAGTGTAACGCTTTCAGCGTAGTAACTAACTGTTGATAACGCTGATATTTTTGTTGATAGGCTTCAAAATGTTCAGGATTTGGTTGCACTTGACGCATTGCTTGTTGCAATAGTTCTGGGCGATTTTCGTCAGCCGCTTCCATTGCCATCATCGCTGCCCCTAAGCAACCTGTTTCTTCAATATTCGGTACTTCTAATGTCATTCCTGTTAAATCCGCCAGCATTTGTAACCAAATTGGCGACTTCGTTGGTCCGCCTGTAACACGGAGTATCTGAGTATTCGGGAAGCGTTGTAGCATTCGGTTGAGATGATGCATTAAGCTGAACAGTACGCCTTCGTAAATGGCTTGGAGTAGATGAGCTTGTGTATGATGTGCTTGTATTCCATAAAAACCTGCTTGCATACCTAAACCTGCGTTAGAGCCATAAAGGAATGGGACAAACAGTACAGAGCTAGTCGCAGGCGGTAGTTCAGCAATCGTTTGATTAATGTGAGCGTAATCTAAATTCCACTGTTTGATAAACCATTCTAAATTACCCGCTGATGTTGGGCTGGCTTCGTGGACGATAAATTTGCCCGCTTGTGCATAACGTCCGTAAACAAACGGTAAATCTTGGTTTGGATCGATATGGTCTGTGATACCACTGACAACCGACCAAGTACCGAGTACGGCATTAAGTTTGGTTTCATCATCTAACCCTGCACATAATGCGGTAGAAACGACGTCAAATAAGCCACCGACCACAGGTGTTCCCGCCGCTAAACCACAAAGAGCGGAAGCCTTTTCGGTCACATAACCTGCCACTTGGTTTGGGGCGATCACAAGCGGTAATTTATCAATGATTTCTTGCAAACCAAGTATTTCAGCAAGTTGGAGATCGTATTTTCCTTCTGCCATATTGTAGAGATTGGACTCAGAAATATTGGTTTCTTCACAATGTAATTCACCAGTAAGGCAAAAGCGTAAGTAGTCGTGTGACATTAATACAGAACCGATTTGTGCATAACGTTCTGGTTCGTGTTCTTTTATCCAACGTAAAATGGAAACGGGGTGCCCTGTCCATAAGGTTTGGCGGGTGATTGGGTAGAGTTTTTCTGGTATGCCTTCTTTTTGCCACTGTTTAACGATGTCGATAGAACGTTGGTCGGAAGATAAGATCGCTCTACCTAGTGGTTGTTTATTTTTATCCAGTAAAAACGCACCTTTTCCTTGAGCTGAAATGCCTACTCCTTTGATTGCGGTTGGCTCTACATCACTTTTTTCAAGTGTTTGGTGAATAACATTGGCACAGACTTGCCAAAGTTGAGCCATATCCCTTTCTGCATAACCTGCTTTTTCGCTGATGACCGCTACATTTTCACGAGCAAGTCCGCAGATTTGTCCGTGACGATCAAACAGTGCTGCTTTAATAAAAGTGCCACCACAATCAATGCCTAAGTAGTAGTTCATTTGAGTTCCTTTTTATTTCTGTATTAGCAAATCCCCCTTTGGGGAAAAAGGGGGATGGGATAGAGAAGATTTATTATTTCGCTAACCCATCAATTTTTTCAACTAATTCACTGCCGTTTTTCTCAATAAAGGCTTTGCGAACATCTGCTTCAATGATGGCTTTAAACGGTTTGTTATCTACTTCTTCAATCACTTGAATACCTGCTTTTTGTAATTTAGCGATGATCTCTTTTTCATTCTCTAAGTTAAGTTGGCGTTGATAGTTGCCAGCTTCTTTGGCTGCATCAAGAATTGCTTGTTGTAATTCTGGTGAGAAACTGTCGAATTTCGCTTTGTTCATTACAACAATTAATGGGGTATAGCCGTGATTAGTTAAACTTAAATGTTTTTGTACTTCATAAAGTTTAGCTGACCAGAAAATACCGATTGGGTGTTCTTGTGCATCTACTGCTCGTGTTTCAAGCGCGGTATAAAGTTCAGAAAGTGGCATCGGCACAGGATTTGCACCAAGTAGGCTAAATGCCTGAATATACATTGGGTTTTGGTTAGTACGGACTTTTAACCCCTTGATATCTTCAGGTGATTTGACTGGGTGTTTTGAGTTAGTAAATGAACGGAACCCGACTTCCCAGAAAGCTAAGCCTTTTAATCCTTGTGCTTCTAAATCTTTTAATAAACCTTGACCGATTTCGCCGTCTAATACAGCATAAGCGTGTTCACGGTTTTTAAAGATAAAAGGAATATCGATTACATTTAATTTTGGCTCTAGACCTGAGAAATTTGGTGAGCCAGACATTTCAATGTCGATAGTTCCGCCACGCACCGCACCGATCATTGTTTGTGCATTTCCTAAGGTGCTATCAGGGAATAAGCTCAATTTGATTTCACCCTTACTTTTTTCTTTCAGCAAATCATTGAATTTTTTTGCTGCGGTATGTTGGGTATCGCTACGAGGTGCTTCGTAACCAAAACGTAAGGTGGTTTCAGCGTTCGCCGTTCCACTAAACAAGACAGCAGAAGCGATTAAGGCAGCGAGTGTTTTAAGATTAAACAGTTTCATAGTGTTCTCCTTGTAAAATTAAGGTTGCATCCACGAAAGTGGCGTTAAAATTAATGATGGGAAGAAGACAAAGGTAAATAGCAATGCCATCATCAACATATATGGCAGAATACCTTTAGCGGCTTGATCAAACGGTAGTTTGGAAACTCCAGTAATTACGTTCAGCACGTTACCGACAGGTGGAGTAATTAAGCCGATAGAGGTATTTAAGATAAACAGTACGCCGAAATAAACAGGGTCAATACCTGCTTCTTCAATAAGTGGCATTAATACTGGTGTGAGAATTAAAACCGTAGGTGTTAAGTCCATTACCATTCCGATGATGAATACGGCAATCATAATCACGATAAGTAATAGAGTTGGAGAACCGATGAGCGGTTCAAGTAATTCTGTCATCATTTGTGGTAATTCTGCTACGGTAATTAACCAGCCCGTGACATTTGCTGCTGCAACAAGGAACATTACAACAGCGGTTGTTTTTCCTGCATTGAGTAGGACTTTATACAGATCTTTTAGCTTGAGTTCACGATAAACAAAGAGCGATACGACCAACGCATAGAACGTCGCAACTGCCCCCGCTTCGGTTGGTGTGAACATTCCAGAACGGAAACCACCGATGATAATCACGGGCAGCATCAACGCCCAGATACTATTTTTAAAGGAAATACAAAGCTCTTGTTTCGTCGCTTTTGAGAATGTCATTAAATTAAGACGTTTTGCCTGCCACCACCAAAGTGCCGCTAAACAAACTCCCATCATAATACCAGGAAAAATGCCTGCTAAGAATAATTTGGTAATAGATACACCGCTGGCAACACCGAAGACAATAAACGGAATAGAAGGTGGAATGATCGGAGCTATAATTCCTGCGGTGCCGATTAAACCTGCGGATTTATCCACCGGATAGCCCGTCGTTTTCATCATCGGTAACAACATGGCAGCGACAGCGGCTGTATCGGCTACGGCAGAACCGGAAAGGCTCGCCATAATCATTGCCGCTAAAATTGCCACAAAACCTAATCCACCACGTTTATGTCCGACTAATTTCATCGGCAGATCAATAATTCGTTTGGATAGTCCCCCCTCATTCATTATTTCACCTGCAAGAATGAAGAACGGAATAGCCATTAATGAAAAGCTATCTGCACCACTGACAATTTGTTGAGCAAGAATTTGTGCATCAAACAGATCAAGATGTAACATTAATGCGATGCCACAAACTAAGAGAGCAAAGGCAACAGGTATGCCTAAAATAATTGCACCTAATAGTACAGAAAGGAAAATTACCACCGTCATTTGGTTTCTCCTCTAATAAGTATTGCTGCTGTTGATATCACTCTTGTGGCAATTAATATTGCAATAAACACTCCTGAAATAACCGCTGCAAGATACGTTACTCCCGTTGGTATTTCAGATATAGGCGATAAGTTATGAAGATTTAATTGGAATTGAACCCAGCCACCTTGCACAACGAGATAGCAGCAAAATAACATAATGCTATCTGTAAATAGACGAAGGATATGGCGTGTGGTAGGGGAAAGTTTGTCGGTAAGCATAGTGACACTAACATGTTGATTATCGCTAAAAGCAAGAATTGCTCCTAAGAATGTCAGCCACACAAACAAATAACGGGAAACTTCTTCGGTTATGTTAATACTGCTATTAAATCCATAACGCAGAACAACGTTTAAAAAGACCAAACAAGCCATCGTAGATAAGATGATCACCACAAGAAACTCAAGGGCTTTGCTCGTATAAAGTGCTAGAGATTTCATATTACACCTCAATTTCGCTCATTGCGATTTTGACGACGATTTTGCGGATCATTTCCGTGCCGTCGTAAATGGCAGTACGGTGGGTATCTTCAGGAAAAAAGACTGCGAAATTCCCTTCAACACAGTGAAATTCATTTTCTTGCTCAACGGCTGAGTAGTATTGAATATCTCGCTCTGGATCATAGGCTGTTGCAACAGGGTTTTGCCCTAAATCAATCGCACTTGCCATTATTTCCTTTCCCCGATGTAAATATTGTACGTCTAAGTAATTTCGGTGAACTTCTGGCTGGTAAGCAGATTTAGGTTTAGTATCTAAATCAAGAACTTGTACATAAATACGATCTTCTTTCAGTGAATAACGCCCTACTTCAAGGCGATCAAAGTCGGTATTTTGTAAGTAATCTAGAGCAAATTGAATTGCTTTCGGATATTGGCTTTTGTTTACGTTGGAAATGTGACCGAAGAACATTTCATCCTCCTTTTAGTAAAAAAGATGGAAAATTGGATCGCTATATGTTTATAGCGACTTCAATTTCGCCCAAACGGTATCATCTACAGGAATACCATTCGCTTTGTTCTCTGCCAGAATAGTGGTAAATTCGTGTCCTGGTAAGCGAATTGCCACATTTGGATCAGAACGTTCCGCTGTGCGGACATAATCCATAATCCGTTCAAGTTTTTCTTCTTTGGTTTTGCCATCAATTAAGCGATCAACTTCGATTGCAATAAAGATTTGTGAAACACAATATTCATCATCTTTATCTTCTGTCACCGCAGCAGTCGATAGACCATTAGAAAGTAAGGTAGCAATCATATCTAACACGATAGATAAACCAGAACCTTTCCAGAAACCTGCAGGTAATAAGCGACGGTTTTTCTCAACGGTACCCGGATCACGAGTGAGATTGCCGTCATCATCAAAACCAGCATCAACAAAGGTTTGGCGCCCCGCTAAACGATGAACTTCCAACATACCGTAAGAGTACATTGAGCAAGACATATCAACCATTGTGATTGGGTTACTTGGTACAGCAATAATTAATGGATTTGTTCCGATACGGCACTCTTTTGCCCCCCAAGGTGGCATTACCGCAAGGGCGTTTGTCCAACAAATGCCGATATAACCTTTCTCAGCAGCTTGCCAGCCATAACCGCCGCCACGCATCCAGTGATTTGCATTTTTTAATGCCACTACACCGATACCAAATTGGTCAGCAATTTCCATTGCTCTATCCATCATTTTTTTAGCAGTTAAGTTACCGATGGCTTGATGTGCGTCCCATTGTTCAATCGCCCCTAACGAAAGCACTTTAGTTGGCACTGCATCAGGAATAACATCGCCCTTTTCTAACTGTTGAATAAAACGAGGAAAACGGTTTACACCGTGAGAATAAACACCCGCTTGGGTAGTGTCAGCAAACATTGTGGCACACTCTTCTGCAATCTCTTCACGAACATTGCGGGCAAGTAGCACACGTTTAAATTCGGCTTTAAGCTCTTGATATGATACTTTCATTAGCAACCCCTTTGTTTCATATATCAAAATGATATTTCATAAATTAAACCTAAACAGATTAAAAGTCAATCAAACCATAAAAATAAAAACCATTTAAAATCAATATGTTATTTGTAAAGTTTTAGTTTTGTGAGTAAGATCTCATTTTTATGGGATTGCATTCCAAAATATGAAAGAGAAAAATATGCTATGATAGGAGGTATAAAATGAAATAGGAGAACAGAATGGCAGAGGAAAAAAGTGGTGGAAATCAAAGCCTTATTCGTGGTTTACGTTTAATGGATATTTTAAGTAACTTTCCAAATGGTTGCCCACTAGCGAAATTGGCTGAAATTTCAGAACTTAACAAAAGTACCGTACACCGTTTACTGCAAGGGTTACAAAACGAGGGGTATGTGAAAGCAGCAAGTTCTGTTGGTAGCTATCGTTTAACAACAAAATGTCTAAGTTTAGGGCAGAAAACCCTTGCTTCAATGAATATTATTCATTTAGCTTCCCCGCATTTAGAACGATTAAATCTTGCCTTAGGTGAAACCGTCAATTTTTCAAAGCGAGAAGACGATCACGCGATTATGATTTACAAGCTCGAGCCAACAATGGGTATGATGAAAACGCGCGCCTATATTGGACAACATTTGCCACTTTATTGTTCTGCAATGGGTAAACTTTATCTTGCTTATGAAGAAAATAAAGAATATTTAGATCGTTATTGGCAGGCACATAGCGGTCAGATTGAGCAAAGAACTTGCAAAACCATTACGGACATTCAAGCTATGCGTCAAGAACTCAATGACATTCTTCAATCTGGTTTTGCTATGGATAGGGAAGAAAATGAACTTGGCGTGTGCTGCCTCGCTGTACCTGTATTTAATCACCTTGGCAGAGTGGAATATGCCATTTCAGTTTCAACATCTATTCATCGTTTGAATGAATATACGATGGGTGATTTTCTACGCGAGGTACAACAAACTGCACAAACTATTTCGCAGGAGTTAGGGTGGAAGGAAATTTAATCTTACCAATGACTTACTATGTCTAATCTAAAGTAATTTAGAATATAAAGTATAGATTGGTGGCTAAGGAGATGATTTACTATAAGCAGTAAACTATTATTTATGGTTATATGCTAATATAGATATCTAGCATAGTAGACAAAATAGTTGCTAATGTTTATTTTCTTTAAATATTAGCAACTCTTTTTATTTAAAAATTATTTATAAACAACGTGTTATAGATTTCGTTAACCCCTTGTAATTATTTAATTTCCACTCAAGTTTTCTAAATAATCCCTCTAAGTGATCTATAGTCTTTTCTATATTTAATTCAGAATATTTCTCATAGGTAAAAATAAAATCTATATAACGATTTAAACTGGTATAAGTACTTCTTACATTACGATATTTATAAGGAATGTTGATAGGTTTGTTTTCCAGATGTGTAATCAGTCCAAATTTTTATTGGATCTAATTTATTCTTAAGAGAAAATGTTTTATGACACTTATGACAAAAATATCGTTGAATATTCTTTGATGTCCTATGTTTTTTTATTTTCAGGCTTTGGCAAAATGGGCAGTTTTTTGTTCATGTTTCAAAAAGAGGGCTTAAAGCCTTATACTATCGATATTATGTAGCAGTTGCTACATAAATTTTCCTACTATGTCGTTTATTAGCTCCAATACGTTACCCTTCCAAAACACCCACCACAAACTCCGCAATCTGCTCCACATTATTAATATCCAACAGATTTTCTCTTTCCAACGGATAATCCGTTGCGGTGGCAAGGGTGAAAGGATCTAACTCAGGTAAGGGTTTATCCATCTCTTTTCGGTGTAGCTGAATTTTCGGCAAGGTTTCGTGTTTGAAGCCTTCGACTAAAATCAGATCGACATTTTGTGTTTCCATCTGTTTTACCAGTACATTAAAAGACGCGAGAGTATTCGTTTCCACCATCATCGCCCAACGCTGTTCACACACAATCATTGTCGGATTTGCCCCTGCTAAACGTAGGCGATGGCTGTCTTTTCCTGCTTTATCGACATCGACATTATGATGAGAGTGCTTAATTAAACCTACTTTTATCCCTTTTTGATTTAACTGGGGAATGAGCTTTTCAAGTAAAGTGGTTTTGCCTGTGCCACTATAACCTGTCACTGCAAGCAACGGAACGCCCCCCTCTGTCCTGCGGACATCTCCCCCCGCAAGCGGAGGGAGGGAATACGGAAGAAAATCTTCTGGGGTATTAAAATTGTTAAACGCCTGTTTTTGTTCGGAAAAATCAACGGCAATACTGCGTTGGCTTTGGAAAAACTGAAATAGACGGCGTTCGCCATTATTCAGGTAATCTTGTAATGCAGGTACGACAGAACGATGGATTAAAGCAAAAGTCGGGTGTGGGCGTTCACCGTCGTGGGCAAAGGCAATTTGAGCATTGTTGATCTGTAAGGCTGTACTTAGTTTTACGGCAAGATTTTCAGGTAAAAATGGGCTATCGCAAGGGACAAATAGCAAATATTCACTATCAATTTGCTCAAAGCCAGCTAACATACCGCTTAATGCCCCTTGAAAGCCTTCAAGACAATCGGCATAAAGCGGAATATCAGGATAGTGTTGCTGATACTGCGCTTGCAAGCGGTTCACATTCAACCAGATTTTGCAAATTTGTGGGGATAATCTTTCCAAAATATGAGAAATCAGAGGTTTACCTTGTAGAAGTTGCAATCCTTTTTGTACCCCATTCAAACGACGAGCAAGCCCCCCCGCTAAAATTACCCCTTGAATTTGATTAAATTGCATTTATTTTCCCCTTGTTTTTGCAAAATTAACCTTAAAAGTATATGATCCTGCCTAGTTTTTTCCAAATTTTTTAAGGATTTTCTGATGAAATGTAAACGTTTAGACGAAGTGTTAGAGCTATTAGGTGAACATTGGCGTAAAGAACCCGATCTTCACTTACTTGATTTATTACACAAACTTGCTGAAGAAGTTGGCAAACCGAATGATTTAGATGCACTGCGTGATGAAGTGTTAATTTATCAACTCAAAATGCGTGAAAAAAATAAAACCGAAGTGATCCCTGGTATCAAAAAAGATTACGAAGAAGATTTTAAAACTGCTTTATTAAAAGCGCGTGGAATTTTAAATGATTAATGTTGTCATAGGATCGACTTTTTTAACTCGAGGAATTTATGAAGAAATTTGCTTTAAAAACCGTATTCATTGCCCTTTCTGCATTAGGGGCTTTTTCAACAACCGCAATGGCACAAGATCCTGTTGCAAATAAAGAGTATCTCGAAGTTCGCCAAGTGCCTTCGGCTCAAAAAGAGGTGTTAGAATTTTTCTCTTTCTATTGCCCACACTGCTATGATTTTGAATTGAATTACAAAATTCCAAGTAAAGTCAAAGCAGGTTTACCTGAAGGGGCTGTGTTAAAACAGTACCACGTTGATTTTTTAGGTCGTCAATCGACAGAATTAACACGAGCGTGGGCATTAGCAATGGCATTAGGCGCGGAAGATAAGGTGAAAACCCCATTATTTGAAGCGGCACAAAAAGATGCAATTAAATCAATGGACGACATTCGTGCGATTTTCTTAGCAAATGGTATTACCGCAGAACAATTTGACGGCGGCATTAATAGCTTTGCGGTGAATGGTTTAGTGACAAAACAAACTCAAGCTGCTGAAGAATTTAAAGTGCGTGGCGTGCCAGCATTTTTTGTGAATGAACAATATCAGCTAAATCCAGAAGGTTTCTCCGATTCAGGCTCAACCAACGAATTTGTTCAACGTTATATTGATGCGATTTTATTTTTAGTGAAAAAATAGAGTGTATTTGCAAAACAAGCGTTCAATCTGACCGCTTGTTTTTATCTCACCCAATCGGCTAACCATAACCGAATTTTAATCCCCCAATAGGTTGAGAAGCCAGTAGTGTGGCTAATCATTTTGCCATCTTTTACAATAATTAATGTCGGAGTCGCTTGAATATCCCAACTTTTTGAAAATGTCCCTATTGGATCATTGATAGTCACAAAATGATATTGATGCGCTTTCATATACTGTTTTACTTCATCATCACTTCCCGATTTGAGAGCAATACTTAAAACATTGGCGCCATCTAGTACAAGCTGAGAAATAGATGGGGAGGTATATTCACAAAATTTGCACCAACTGCCCCAAAAATAGAGTAACAGTGATTTTTGGTGGCTTAGTTGTGCAATAATTTGAGGATTTTTCTCCAAATCATATAAAACTTGTTCTGCAAATTGATGAGAGGGATTGGGTCTACGAAACCAATCTACTGCAGTGTTGATCAATACAAATAAACTCACAAATAACAAAATATTTTTCATAGAACAGTTGATAATGCCATGCTTTTTCATTTTATTTCTTACCACCAGTATAAGCTGCAGCTCCTCTAGCTAGCATTCTTAATTGTGTAATTACACGTTGTTTTAATTTTTCTCGTTCTTGACTATTTAAGTCTAAAGCATGGGAACCTGCTGTGAAAACGAGAGTAACAAGTCCTTCAGATTGAATATAAGCTAGTTCCTGAGTTATTGCGTGATCTCTTTGTTGAATATATTCTGCGAGTTCTGCTACAAAATGCTGGATTTCACGTGACGTGGCAGTTCTAAATTCTTGCGAGGTTCCTGATCGTTCTCTCAGCAAAAGACGAAACATATTAGGGCGGTATTCAATAAGTTCAAAAAAGGTTTCTACAGAGATAGCAATAACACTCCCCCCTTTTTCTAATCTTTTTCTAGCTTGGCGCATTAATTGACGTAAGATTAACCCTGATTCGTCTACCATTGCTAACCCCAATTCATCCATATCTTTAAAGTGTCGGTAAAAAGACGTTGGTGCAATGCCCGCTTCACGGGCAACTTCACGTAGACTTAAATTTGAAAAACTTTTGTCTGCAGTTAGCTGGTTAAATGCAGCATCAACTAATGCACGGCGAGTTTTCTCTTTTTGGATTGCTCTGATTCCACTACTCATTATTGAATCTCTGACATTATTTTTTGAATCTCTTTTGCAAGGCGTTCATATCGCAACCGTAATGGGGAGCCGGGGCGATAGATTAACCCAATTGTTCTATATGGTTCAGGATTATTAAAATGAATATAGTGTAAATTATCTGTTTTTCCAATTTTAGCTGCTAGTTCAGGAATAAACGCAATTCCTTCATCTGCGGCAACCATATTACGTAATGTTTCTAAACTATTTGCTTTAAAGTGGCTGTTCTCTTTTGCTCCGATTGATAAGCAATAGTCCATCAACTGTGTTCGTAGACAATGCCCTCCATCTAGCATCAACATTTCTTGATCGCGTAATTTTGATAAGTCTATTGAGGTTGTTGTTGCCCATTTATGCTGATTGGATACTGCAAGTAGCATTTTTTCATTAAAAATAGGTATTTCGATAAATGGCGCGCTTTCTTTGTCAAAAGCTAAAATAACGCAATCTAGTTGTCCCGACTCAAGTTGTTCCACAAGTAATGATGTTTGTAGTTCATAAATATAAAGCTCTAATCTAGGGAAAAGTTGTTTTAGTTGAGGAAAAATTATCGGTGAAATATAAGGTCCTAATGTTGGAATGATACCAATATGTAAGGGGCCAGACATTGCTTTACCTTGGTTGCTTGCCATTTCTCTAAGAATCTTCACTTCTCTTAACACAGCTTTTGCTTGTTCAACTAAGGTAAGCCCTGATTGGGTAAAGAGTACTTTCCGGCTAGTTCTTTCCAATAGCACAGTTCCGAGCTCATCTTCTAACTTACGAATCTGCCCACTCAGTGTGGGCTGGCTTACATTACAAGCATCAGCTGCTTTACGAAAATGTTTAAAATCAGCTAAAGCGATTAGATATTCTAGATCTCGGATATTCATATAATACTAGTCCCCATTAAATCAATAATTAAATTATGCCATATTTGATGACAAAATATTAATGTTTTAAATATACCATAGAGCATAACATCAAATTACGCTATCTAAATAATATTTACCAGCCTAATAACGAACACCCTGCAAGATCAACATATAACCAGCAATCATCAACAAAATACCACTTAGCAACCTTTGCATTGTAAGCGGTTTTAAAATCCCTCTCAGCTTCATTGAAAAGAAACTGGTTAAAAATGAACATAGAACCACAATAGACACAACGGTAAAATTCACATATCCCACTTGCCAAGAGTTTTCTAAATAGACCGGTGGAGTTTTGCTTAGATAACCGTATAAGTTTCCTAATCCACCAATAATCATCATATAGTTGCTATAAGCGGCGATGTGATGTGGTTTGACGCTTGGTAATAAACTAATAAGAGGTGCCATAATTGAGCCACCACCAATACCTGTAATTCCTGCGACACTTCCACCAAATAAGCATACTGAAATTCCCTTAATGTTCTCTTTTAACGAGCTACAAGCGGTGGAATTCTCAGATTTTTTTGCGAGAATAAGACGTAATGCAAGGACAACAAGTGTAGTCACAAACACTGCAACAATTGCCCAATTTGGAATGAAAAAACTAATTTCAAACCCGAGCTGAACGCCGATAATCATTCCAGTTGACCATAGCAACAGTGATTTCATTTTGACAGGAACACGCTGTTTATAGAAATAGACTAAGTTGATTGTTGCTGTTCCCATCACTGTCATTAAAGAGGTGGCAGCAACCATTTGCAACGAAAATTCAGGAAACAGTGTATGTAAAATCGGCACCATTAGCACACCGCCGCCGATCCCAAACAGTGCTGACATTAAATTAGTCAGTATGCCACAGGCGATTAAAATCAAAATTGTGGTTATTGTCATAAATGCCCCCTAATATAGAGGTGTTGAAAGTCCTACAGCTTCTATTATGAAAGTGAAATCTGCTATCCCATTATGATCGTCCTCATATTTTTCCGAGTGAAATTTCACTATTTTCTAAATTTGTGAGCAAGATCACTTTACAGTTATGACAATTATCATAATTTATTTACATCTAACGAGATTATGCTAAAGCGGTTCTAAATTTCTAGAATAGTTATGTGATAATTTAATCTCAAAATGAAAGGAGGACTATATGTTGCTCACAATAGTCAGTTTTATTCTAGTCACTGCTGCAGTTGGCTGGATTTCGTGGTATCAAACTAAGGGTGATGATTTAAAATCATCAAAAGGTTATTTCCTTGCAGGGCGTGGATTGAGTGGTGTGGTCATCGGCTGCTCAATGGTATTAACCTCACTTTCAACGGAACAGTTAATCGGGATCAACGCAAACTCTTATGCAGGTAACTTCTCGATTATGGCGTGGACTGTACAATCAGTCATTCCACTCTGTTTCCTTGCGTTATATCTGTTACCAAAATATATCCGTAACGGTTACACCACCATTCCAGAGTTCTTTGAAGCACGTTTCGACAGACAAACTCGTTTGATTATGTCCACGCTCTTCTTGTTCTTCTATCTTTTCATTGCTATCCCAACCGCACTTTATACAGGGGCAATTGCATTTAACAAAATCTTCAGCCTACAAGAAGTGTTTAATCTTAGCTATGGCGAAGCGATTACTTACACTGTGATTGCAATCGGTATCATCGGTGCAATTTATGCGATTTTCGGCGGCTTAAAAGCTGTTGCCGTATCGGATACTTGGAATGCAGTGATCTTAGTGATCGGTGCCTTACTTGTGCCTATCTTTGCTCTTGCTTATTTAGGTAATGGCAGTATTTCAGAAGGTTTACACATTATCGGTACAACCCACGTTGAAAAATTCAATGCCATCGGTAGTGCAACAGACGCTGTGCCTTGGCCGGCAATCTTCACGGGTATCTTAATCGTCAACTTCTTCTACTGGACCACAAACCAAGCGATTGTGCAACGTGCATTAGGGGCAAGAGATTTAAAAGCGGGTCAAAAAGGGATTTTAATTGCAGCACTTTTCCTCTTGTTGCTACCGTTAATCCTTAACTTGCCAGGCTTATTAAGCTATCACATTCTTGGCGAAGGCTTAAAACCGATTGATGCCTCATACCCAAGTTTAGTCAATAAAGTGTTACCGACTTGGTTACAAGGCTTCTTTGTGGCTGCATTATTCGGAGCGATTTTAAGTACCTTCAACTCATTCTTAAATTCAGCGGCAACCATCTACTGTAACGACTTATTGCCTGCGATTACTAAAGTCAAACGCACCGATGCAGAGCTTATCAGTTATGCGAAAAAAGTCTGTACCATTATGGCGATTATCACAATGGTTGTTGCACCGTTATTGATGTTCGGTACAGACGGTATATTCTTATTCACTCGCCGTTTTGCTGGCTTCTTTAACATTCCTATCGTGGCACTCTTTGCCGTTGGATTGTTCAACCGCTATGTATCAGGCTTAGCTGCACGCATTACCTTGTTAGTCCACGTTGTGCTTTACTTCACTCTCGTTTGGATTATCAATGTGAACGTAAACTTTGTGTATGTAATGGGTTCACTCTTCGTCTTTGATGTAGCGTTAATGCTTATCTTAGGTCAGTTCTTAAAACGTGCGACCCCATATGAAGATAACCAAGTCAATCATTCAAATGTCGATTTAACCCACTGGGAATATGCAAGAACTGCAGTAGCTTCATTAGTGTTAGGCTTAATTACCTTACACTTAGTGTTATCACCGCTTGGTTTAGCTTCCGCAGAAGGCAATGCGACAATGATTATGGGCGTATGGGCCGTGGTGCAAGTGCTTATCCTGATTTTCTTCGGTAAAAAGAAAATGGTAGATAAAGCGTAATAACAAAGCATAATTAAAGTGTAGGGACACACTGCGTGTGTCCAAAGAAAAACAAATGTACGGACACACGCAGTGTGTCCCTACCCTAAAATAATGGAATAGCATTATGAACAACATCGTTTACATTCTTTTAGACCAAGTCCGCAAAGATATGCTTGGTCCTTACGGACACCAAATTGTCAAAACCCCTAACCTTGACAGACTTGCAGCAGACGGTATTCGTTTCAATAATGCCTTTACGCCTGCTTCTGTGTGTGGACCTGCTCGAACATCATTGTTTACCGGCTTAATGCCATCTAGTCACGGTATTATTAAGAACGGCGAAAAAGGTGGCACAGGGGAAATCAGCCAACAGGCACCGAATATCTGTAACTTAGAAGGATACAACTCTTATGTCGTAGGAAAATGGCACGTCGGCACAAAATCTGTTCCTGAAGATTACGGGATTAAAGGACACAATTTTGACGGATACGGTTACCCAGGTAGCCAAGTCTATAAAAATTTGGTGTTCAACCAACCGCCGACACACTCTAACCGTTATCGTGAATGGCTAGAAGAAAAAGGCTATGAAATCCCTGAAGTCAGCCGAGCTTACTTTGGCGATAACCCTCATTTACGCGTACAAGAGTTATGTGGTTTGCTCTCTGGCACAAAAGAAGAAACCATTGAATACTTCATCATTGACGAAGCGAAAAAATATATCCGCGAATCGCTGGCTGAAGGTAAACCGTTCTTCACTTGGATCAACTTCTGGGGACCACACACCCCTTGCATTGTGCCTGAGCCTTATTACTCAATGTACGATCCAAAAGACGTTGTGCTAGATGAAAGTTTCTTCAAACCGCTTGAAGGTAAACCAGGGCATTTCCGCACCATCTCAAAAATGTGGGGAATGTGGGAAGCCAGCGAAGAACGTTGGAAAGAAGTGATCACGAAATTCTGGGGCTACATTACCTTAATAGATGATGCCATCGGTGAGCTGTTTACCTTCTTGGAAGAAAACGGCTTATACGAAAACACCTTCCTTGTCGCCACAGCAGATCACGGCGATGCAATGGGGGCACATCGTATGATTGAAAAAGGTGAGTTTATGTTTGAAACCACCTACAACGTCCCACTGATCATCAAAGACCCACAATCTAACCGTGTCAATGAAGTTGATGACAACCTCGTCTATCTTCACGACCTAACCTCAACGGTCTATGATGTGGCTGGGCAAGAAGTACCGCCAGAGTTCCAAGGGGAAACCATTTTACCAATCACCAGAGAAAACAAAGAGAACGACCGCAAAGGCTTGCTCTGCCAACTTGCAGGACACTTTGTTTACTTTGAACAGCGTATGTGGCGACGTAAAGACTACAAATTGGTATTCAACGCCACCGACCTCTGCGAACTCTATGATGTCCGTAAAGATCCTGAAGAAATGCACAACCTTTTCTATGATGATACCTATAAGGAAATCAAAAAAGAGATGCTCGAAGAGATGCGTTTGGAAATGAAACGTCTGAACGACCCGCTTGAGAATTGGGTGTATCGGATTATTGATGAAATTTAAGGGCATTAAGGGGTTAACCTGATAGATATAATAAATAGTTTTAATCTGGTTAACCTCTTAGATATTTTACAGTATTATTTTACAGCCAACTCCGCTCTCATCTGATCAATCACAGCTTTATAATCTGGTTGATCGAAAATTGCAGAGCCTGCAACAAACATATCAGCTCCTGCTTCTGCAATTTCAGCAATATTATTGACTTTCACACCGCCATCAACTTCCAAGCGAATGTTAAATCCACTGGCATCAATTCTGCGGCGAGCTTCACGCAATTTATTCAAGGTAGATGGTAAGAATGCTTGTCCGCCAAAACCTGGATTAACGGACATTAATAAAATCACATCGACTTTATCCATTACATAGTCTAAGTAGCTTAACGACGTTGCAGGGTTAAATACTAAGCCTGATTTGCAACCGTGTTCACGGATAAGTTGTAACGAGCGGTCAATATGCTCTGTTGCTTCTGGGTGGAAGGTGATGATGTCTGCCCCTGCTTTTGCAAAATCAGGGATTAAGCGATCAACGGGTTTTGCCATTAAATGTACATCAATCGGGCAAGTAATGCCGTAATCCCGTAAGGCTTTGCAAATTGCAGGACCGAACGTTAAATTCGGCACATAGTGGTTGTCCATTACATCAAAATGAATTAAATCCGCCCCTGCTTTTAATACGTCTGCAACATCATCGCCTAAACGAGCAAGATCCGCAGATAAGATAGATGGGGCGATGAGATAAGGTTGTTTTGCCATTGTCTGATCTCCTACTTACAAAATAGCAATAGCCTAGCATATTTATTGCTAAGAAACTTAGATCCAGTTCGCAATTTCGTTATTTCCTTGTGTTTAAGTTGAAAAAAGTGACAAAGACCATAAAAAAATTATAGCTTTTTTATTTTGCTTCAGGCAAAATAATCCCATATTTAATTTATGGTTTTAAGTCTGAGTTTTTGACTAGGAGAATATATGAAAAAAGGGATTCACCCTGAAAATTATCGTGAAGTGTTATTTTACGACGGCAGTGTGCAACAAGGCTGGATTATCCGCTCTTGTGCGGCAACAAATAAAACAATGGTGTGGGAAGATGGTAAAGAGTATCCACTTTATCCGTTAGATACGTCTTCTGCTTCTCACCCTGTTTATACGGGTAAACGCCGTGAAGCAAATACTGAAGGACGTGCAAGCAAATTCAATGAACGCTTTAAAGGCATTTCGAGCTTAACGAAAAAATAAGAAATAAAAGGGGACAAAATGAAAATTTTAAATTCGCTTAAATCAGCGAAATCACGCCACCCAGATTGCCAAGTGGTTCGTCGTAAGGGCAAATTATATGTGATTTGTAAAACGAACCCTCGCTTTAAGGCAAGACAGCGTTAAGAAAAGCATTATAAAATCAAATATATAGCGGTGAGAATTAAATCATTTTCACCGCTTTTTTATTGATTATTGTCAAATAACATTCATAAAATGTATTTTGTTTGCATTTTTTATGTTTTATAAATGTTACAATCATTAACATAAATAACCTATCCATTTAGTAAACTATTTTTGGCTAATTTTACAGAAACAACTTTACCTCGCCGTAGCTTTTTGCGTGGACATTTTTTGAAATCACTTCAGGACGAAAAAGTGGCTCAGCAAGGGCATCAAGCCGTTCGAGCACCTTGGACTGATCTTGCAAATTTTTTTGATAAATGCACCGATTGTGATAAGTGTATTGCTGTGTGTGAAACGCAAATTTTAGTGAAAGGGGCTGGCGGTTATCCTGAAGTCAATTTTATGAATGGACGTGGGGAGTGTACTTTTTGTCAGGCGTGTGTGAAGGCGTGTGAAGCCGATGTGTTTCGTTCAACAGATGAGCGAGCGTGGTTTCATTATGTTGAAATTCAGCAAAGCTGTATGACGTTTAGCGGTGTGGAATGCCGTAGTTGTGAAGATAGTTGTGAAAGCCGCGCTATTCGCTTTAAGCGACAAGTGGGGCGAGTGGCAATGCCTGAATTAAATGTGGAAAGTTGTAATGGTTGTGGGGCTTGTATGGCAGTTTGCCCGACACAAGCGGTCACTTTGGTGAGAAATGTCCAAAGCCCTCTCCCTCCGAAAGCCTAAAGGCTTTCTCCTCCCTCTCCCGTAAACGGGATAGGGATAAAAGAGAGTAATAATGAGAAATGTATCTGATAAATTGAACTATGACGAAGCGGACAACTGGTATGTTTGCAGTCTTGTAGTTCAAGTGAAACCTGAAAAGTTGGACTTGGTGAAGCAAGCCTTAACTGAGTTACCGAATACGGAAATCCACGGGGTGAAACTTGAAGAAAGTAAACTCGTGGTTGTTTTGGAGTCCAGTTATCAACCTGATTTGGTTGATCGTATGGAAATGATTAAAGATATTGAAGGGGTTATCGTGGTGTCGCTGATTTATAGCCACCAAGATGAAGCTCTTTAATTTGGTATTACCTATTATTTTGTGGGGAATTTATGGAACTCAATCGTCGCGATTTTATGAAAGCGAATGCAGCGGCAGCAGCAGCTCTCGCCGCAGGTATTACGTTACCTGTGAAAAATGTGTACGCTAACGACAATAGCATTAAATGGGATAAAGCACCTTGCCGTTTCTGCGGTACAGGTTGTAGCGTGCTTGTCGGTACGCAAAATGGACGTGTGGTTGCTTCTCAAGGTGACCCTGATGCCGAAGTAAACCGTGGTTTGAACTGTATTAAAGGTTACTTCCTGCCGAAAATTATGTACGGAAAAGACCGCTTAACATCGCCAATGTTGCGTATGAAAGACGGTAAGTACGACAAAAATGGTGAATTTACCCCTGTTTCTTGGGATCAAGCATTTACCATTATGGCGGAAAAATTCAAGAAAGCGATTAAAGAGCAAGGTCCAAATGGCGTGGGTATGTTTACTTCGGGTCAATCAACGATCTTTGAAGGGGTAGCAAAATCTAAACTATTTAAAGCAGGTTTACGTTCAAATAATATCGATCCAAATGCACGTCACTGTATGGCTTCAGCAGCGGTTGCGTTTATGCGTACCTTTGGTATGGACGAACCGATGGGTTGTTATGACGATATTGAGAAAGCCGATGTATTTGTGCTTTGGGGATCCAATATGGCGGAAATGCACCCGATCTTATGGTCGCGTATTTCTGATCGCCGTTTATCCAAACAAGATGCAAAAGTTGCGGTTCTTTCTACCTTTGAACACCGTTCTTTTGAACTTGCGGATTTGCCTATCGTATTTAAACCACAAGGTGATTTAGCGATTATGAACTATATCGCAAATTACTTGATTCAAAACAATGCGATTGACCAAGACTTTATCCAAAAACACACTAAATTCAAACGTGGTGAAACGGATATCGGTTACGGTCTGCGTGACAACCACCCATTAGAACAAGCGGCTAAAAATGCAAAAACTGCAGGCAAAATGCACGACAGTAGCTTTGAAGAGTTTAAACAGCTTGTTTCTGAATATACCTTAGATAAAGCACACGAATTATCGGGCGTGCCAAAAGATCAGTTAGAAAGCCTTGCGAAAATGTATGCGGATCCAAACCTGAACATCGTTTCATTCTGGACAATGGGCTTTAACCAACACGTTCGTGGTGTGTGGGCAAACCATCTCATCTATAACATTCACTTACTGACAGGCAAAATTTCTAAACCAGGTTGTGGACCTTTCTCATTAACAGGTCAGCCATCAGCCTGTGGTACAGCACGTGAAGTAGGAACCTTTATTCACCGCTTACCAGCAGATTTAGTGGTGACTAACCCTGAACACGTTAAAACCGCAGAAAAATTATGGAAGTTACCAAATGGTGTTATCCAAACTAAAGTAGGCTTGCACGCTGTGGCACAAGACCGTGCATTAAAAGACGGTAAACTCAATGCTTACTGGGTAATGTGTAACAATAATATGCAATGTGGTCCGAATATTAACCAAGAGCGTATGCCAGGCTGGCGTGATGAACGCAACTTTATTGTTGTGTCAGATCCATACCCAACAGTTTCTGCACTTTCTGCAGACTTAATTCTTCCAACAGCAATGTGGGTAGAAAAAGAAGGGGCTTATGGTAACGCAGAGCGTCGTACTCAGTTCTGGTTCCAACAAGTGAAAGCACCAGGCGAAGCGAAATCAGACTTATGGCAATTAGTGGAGTTCTCTAAATACTTCACCACAGATGAAATGTGGCCAGCAGAAGTATTAGCAGCAAACCCTGAATATAAAGGTAAAACACTATACGATGTGTTATATCGCAATGGTCAAGTGGATAAATTCCAAGTACCAACGGATAAAGCTGATTACATCAATGATGAGTCAACCCATTTTGGCTTCTATTTACAAAAAGGTTTATTTGAAGAGTATGCGGCATTCGGTCGTGGTCACGGTCACGATTTAGCAGACTTTGAAACTTATCATAAAGCACGTGGTTTACGTTGGCCGGTCGTGGATGGCAAAGAAACCTTATGGCGTTACCGTGAAGGCTATGACCCATATGTCAAAGCAGGCGAAGGCGTTGCTTTCTACGGTTATCCAGATAAAAAAGCGATTATTCTTGCTGTACCTTATGAGCCACCTGCAGAAGCACCAGATGCGGAATATGATTTATGGTTATCAACAGGGCGTGTACTTGAACACTGGCACTCAGGCTCAATGACCCGTCGTGTACCTGAATTACACCGTTCATTCCCGAATAACTTAGTGTGGATGCACCCAACGGACGCTCAAAAACGTGGTTTACGTCACGGCGACAAAGTGAAAGTAATTTCACGCCGTGGTGAGATGATCTCGCATTTAGATACCCGTGGTCGTAACAAAGTGCCTGAAGGCTTAATTTACACCACCTTCTTCGATGCAGGTCAGTTAGCCAATAAATTAACCTTAGATGCAACCGACCCAATCTCAAAAGAAACCGACTTCAAAAAATGTGCGGTTAAGGTTGTGAAGGCTTAGCCAAGAACACTTCCCCCATAAATGGGGGAAGAATATCAGATACCCCGTAAGCGGTTAGATTTGAGCAACAATTTGCAAATAAGGAACAGGCATTGAAACTCGATCCAAATCGTCGCCAATTTTTAAAAAATGCGACACGCACGGCAGGCGGTGTTTGTGGTGTGGGGATCATCTTAGCCTTACAACAAAACCAAAGCCTTGCTCGACAAGGCGTGGCACTGCGTCCACCAGGTGCATTAGCCGATGACAAAGATTTCACTGCCGCTTGTGTTCGCTGTGGACAATGTGTACAGGCTTGCCCTTACGATATGTTGCATTTGGCTTCATTACTATCGCCAATGGAAGCAGGAACACCTTACTTTATCGCTCGTGATAAACCGTGCGAAATGTGTCCTGATATTCCTTGTGTTAAGGCTTGCCCAAGCGGTGCGTTAGATCCAAATTTAACGAATATTGATGATGCTCGAATGGGTTTATCCGTTCTGCTTGATCACGAAACCTGTTTGAACTGGCAAGGTTTACGTTGTGATGTGTGTTATCGGGTTTGCCCGTTAATTGACAAGGCGATCACCCTTGAAATGCAACGCAACGATCGTACTGGTAAACACGCAATGTTTATCCCAACGGTACATTCCGATGCGTGTACAGGGTGTGGTAAGTGTGAAGAAGCCTGTGTGTTAGAAGAAGCCGCAATCAAAGTATTGCCAATGTCGTTGGCAAAAGGAATGTTAGGCAAACATTACCGACTTGGTTGGGAAGAAAAACAGAAAGCAGGGCATTCTCTGCTTGATGAAACCAACCCAGAAGGCATTATTTCCTTACCAACACGAATGCCAGAAGGGGTGAAATAATGGCAAATTCCCCGAAAGATGCAGGGCTTGAAGCCCGACAAAAATTAGGTTGGTGGCGTGCTTATCGCTTTTTGATTTTACGCCGATTAAGCCAGCTCAGTGTAGTGTTAATGTTCTTAAGCGGTCCGATGTGGAATGTATGGATCTTAAAAGGGAATTACAGCTCAAGTATGCTGTTTGACCTTATCCCTTTAACCGATCCACTGATTACCGCAGAAAGTCTTGCAACAGGCTATTTGCCTGAATGGAAAACCTTACTGGGTGCAGCGATCATCGTGGCAATATATGCGTTACTCGCAAGCAAGGTATTCTGTGGCTGGATTTGCCCTGTCAATATCGTCACAGACTGTGCCGCTTGGCTACGACGAAAACTTGGGATCCGTCAATCCGCTAAATTACCCCGTTCATTACGTTACGGTATTTTAGCAATGATCTTAGTCGGATCAGCCATTTCTGGCACATTATTATGGGAATGGATCAACCCCGTTGCAGCACTTGGTCGAGTGTTCGTCTTTGGTCTTGGTGCAACGCTTTGGTTAGTGTTAGCGGTTTTCTTATTTGATTTATTGATTGTGGAACACGGTTGGTGCGGACATCTCTGTCCAATCGGAGCAGCCTACGGTTTAATCGGTGCAAAAAGCATTGTACGAGTAAGGGTTGTTGATCGTGCGAAATGCGATCGCTGTATGGATTGTTTCCACGTTTGCCCTGAACCACAGGTACTACGCTTACCCTTAAATGGTAAACCCGAAGATAGCCAAATAGTGTTATCGAAAGATTGTATTAGTTGCGGACGTTGCGTTGATGTCTGTGCAGAAAATGTATTTAGTTTTACAACACGTTTTGAACGTGAACGGAGTGAAAAATGAAAAAATATCTCGCCCTATTATTAATCGCAGTAACAGGTGTGGCTTTTGCGAATGTAGAAAAAGTCCCGTCAAGTGCAGATAAAGGTGTTGAAGCGATTGAACCTGCTTTCCACAATATGCCAAAAGATGAAGGAAAGTTACCGCTTAGCTATGTGAACCAACCCCCAATGATCCCACATAGCATTAAAGGCTACCAAGTGACCAAAAACACCAACCAATGTTTAAACTGTCACGGCGTAGAGAACTATCGTACCACAGGTGCACCCCGCATTAGCCCAACACACTTTATGGATCGTAACGGCAATGTGACTGGTGACACATCACCACGTCGTTATTTCTGCTTACAATGCCACGTTCCACAAGCAAATGTTGATCCAATTATCGAAAACCAATTTGAACCGACCAAAGCATTTGGGGGTAAATAATGTTTAAGCTCATCAAAAAATTTTGGACGTGGTTTAAAACGCCAAGCAAAATCGGCATCGGTTTTCTCATTGTCGTTTCTGCGATCGGCGGTATTTTATTCTGGGGTGGATTTAACACAGCATTAGAGCACACTAATACAGAAGAGTTTTGTTCAAGCTGTCATATGAATGATGTTGTTCCTGAGTATCGAGCATCTGCTCACTACTCAAACCGCAGTGGTGTTAAAGCGGACTGTGCAGATTGCCACTTACCGCACGAATTTATTCCGAAATGGACACGCAAAATTGTCGCATCTCGTGAAGTTTTTGCTCACCTGACAGGCAAAGTGGACACCAAAGAGAAATTTGAAGCACACCGCTTAGAAATGGCTCAACGTGAATGGGCAAGAATGAAAGCCAACAATTCACAAGAGTGCCGTAACTGCCATAACTTCAGCGATATGGACTTCACTCAGCAAAAAAATGTGGCGGCAAAAATGCACGCAATGGCTGAACAAGAAGGTAAAACTTGTATTGACTGCCATAAAGGGATTGCTCACCAGTTGCCAAATATGCACGGGGTGAAATCGGGTTTCTCTTCAGAGAAATAAGGAATACAAGCGGTGAGATTTGCAAAATTTTTTGCGAATCTCACCGCTTGATCATTTCTATTTATTGCCTCTCCATTGGAACCTCTCTTAAATTTCAGTAGAATAAGTAATCTATTCTTTTATCTATTCTATTTATGGCACCAAAACGTAAACGCCCAACGCTTCAACATATTGCCGATCATTTAGGGATTACTAAAATGACGATCAGTCGTTATTTGCGTAATCCAGAAGCAGTCGCACATGAAACAGGGCTGCGAATTGCAGAAGCGATTACAGAATTTGGCTATATTCCCAATCGAGCACCTGATATTTTATCGAATGCAAAAAGCCGAGCCATAGGAGTGTTGGTGCCTTCTTTAACCAACCAAGTCTTTGCTGATGTGATTAAAGGTATTGAATTAGTCACGGATAAGGCAGGTTATCAAACGATGTTAGCTCACTATGGTTATAGCCAAGAGAAAGAAGAACAGCGAATTGAGTCGTTACTCTCCTATAATGTGGATGGCATTATTCTGTCGGAAAATCACCATTCTAAACGTACTTTGAAGATGTTAGAGGTGGCGAATATTCCAGTGATTGAGATCATGGATAGCAGTGAAATTGGCATTCAACAAGCGGTCGGATTTGACAATATTTCTGCAGCACAATCTATGGTTGAAACTATGATTAGTCGTGGACATAAAAATATTGTTTATTTTACTGCTCGTATGGATAAACGGACAAAATTGAAAATGCAAGGCTATGAACAAGCCATGCTAAAATATCATTTAGAACCGCATAGTTTGATTACCGATGAACCATCTTCTTTTACGCTTGGAGCCAAGCAACTTCAACAGGCATTGGCACAATATCCTGATATTGATGGTATTTTCTGTACCAATGATGATTTAGCAATCGGGGCTTTATTTGAATGCCAACGCTTAGGTATTAAGGTTCCAAAAGAGATGGCGATTGCAGGCTTTCATGGGCACGATGTGGGGCAATCACTCACCCCACAATTAGCAACGGTCATTACTCCCCGTTTAGAGATCGGCAAAGTTGCAGCCCAAGAGCTATTGAATCGTCTAAAGGGTGAAGCACAGCAGAGTAGTATCATCAACTTAGGCTACCAAATTCATTTGGGAGAGAGTATTTAAAGCAGTGGTTTGATAGTGTCAATACAACGTTCTACCACAGTTTCAAAAGGTGCATCAATATCAATAAAAATCACGTCCTTTTCATCTGCCTGAGGTTCTTCTAAGGTCGCAAATTGGCTTTTCAGCATATCTGTTTTCATATAATGCCCTTTCCGTTGCTTCATACGTTCTAACACCAATTCAAAAGAGCCTTTTAGAAAGATAAATTTAACATCATTGTTGCCTTGTCGAATACGATCTCGATAGATTTTTTTCAACGCAGAACAGACGATAATACCTTTTTCACTTTTCTGTTCTAAGCTAAATGCCGCATCATTAATCCGTTCTAGCCAAGGTTCTCTGTCTTGATCATTGAGTGGAATGCCATTCCCCATTTTAATAATGTTCGCTCTTGGATGAAGATCATCGCCATCAATCAATTTCATACCTAAACGGCGTGTGACTTCTGTCCCGATAGAGGTTTTCCCTGTACTTGATACGCCCATTAAAATAAATGCTTTCCCTTCTGACATAACGGTTCTCCTACAACAAAATGTTACCGATAACTGAAATTTTTCCATAATGTAACACGTTGATAGATTAAATTATGAAAATTTTATTCAAAATTTGAACAAGATCACAGATTTAAAATAAATTTGAGAATTCCGTTTACATTTTAGATACAAAATAATATGTTACCAGTAACAATTTATGCCTTAGGGGGTTATATGTTAATTTTTACGATGGTTGTAGCGATTATTTTGCTACTAGTGATGATTATGAAATTTAAAGTGCACGCATTTGTGGCTTTAATTATTGTGAGTTTATTAACTGCGTTAGCGACAGGGATCTCTGTCGATAAAATTTTACCAACCTTGTTAGGTGGCTTCGGTAGTACATTAGCATCTGTCGCTTTATTGGTAGGTTTAGGGGCGATGATTGGTCGCTTACTTGAAATTACGGGAGGAGCAAAAGTCCTTGCGGATACTTTAATCAATAAATTTGGGGAAAAACGCGCACCATTCGCTCTTGGTGTGGCCTCTTTACTTTTTGGTTTCCCTATCTTTTTTGATGCTGGACTTGTGGTGATGTTGCCTATTATTTTCAGTGTGGCAAAACAGTTTGGTGGTTCAGTATTACGTTATGCATTACCATCATCGGGCGCTTTTGCAGTGATGCACGCCTTCCTTCCTCCTCATCCAGGCCCTGTTGCTTCTGGTGATTTACTGGGGGCTAATATGGGATTGCTGGTGATTGTCGGATTAATCTGTGCGATTCCAACTTGGTATATTGGTACTTACTTATTCAGTATGTTTGTGAGTAAACGTATCCATGTGGATTTACCAAAAGCCTTTTTAAATTCATTGGCCGTGAATGATACAGCGGTACAAAATCCGCCAAGCTTTAAACGTGTTCTGATTATTCTGTTATTACCTATCTTCTTGATTTTATTTGATACAGGATTGAATACATTAACAGTTGCTAAAGTGGTAGATGGTTCAGACCTTTGGGTTCAAAGTTTACGTTTGATTGGTAAAACACCTGTTGCCTTGTTGATTACCTTGGTGGTTGCGATTCTGCTGTTAAAAGGCAATCGTAGCTATGAGCAAATTGAAAAAATTTGTAACAATGCTTTAGGACCAATCTGCTCTATTATTCTAGTAACAGGGGCTGGTGGTATGTTTGGTGGCGTGCTCCGTGCAAGTGGTATTGGTGACGAACTCTCTGTTTTAATGTCAGATACTGGTATGCCAATTATTGTAGCGGCATTTATTATTGCAACGACTTTCCGTGTTGCACAAGGTTCTGCAACAGTCGCATTAACCACAACGGCAGCATTAATTGCACCAATGGTTGCAGCAGATACAAGCCTAACTCAATTTGATCTCTGCTTTATTGTGATTTCTATTGCTTCTGGTGCGACAGTTCTTTCTCACGTAAACGATTCGGGTTTCTGGCTCGTAAGCCGTTTCCTAGAAATGGATGAGAAAACAACTTTAAAAACTTGGACAGCCCTTGAAACCTCTATCGGTGTTGTAGGCTTTATTATTGCTTATATTGGTAGTATTTTACTTTAGTTATTGATGTGACAAGCGGTGAAATCTGCAAAATTTTTTGCAAATCTCACCGCTTGTTTATTCCCCACGATAACGTTTAGTAAATTTTTGTTGATGTCTAGCAATCACATCTTCAATCGCAATATCGTATTTATCCGCTAAGATAAATAAGTTATCAAACACATCGCCCAATTCTTCAATTAAGTTTTCTTTTTTCTGTAAGGCATCTTGCTCAATTTCATCAGGACGCTCTCGACCAATCTCAATAGCACGCACGGCACAGGCAACCTCGCCAATTTCCTCAGTCAGATAAGCAAGGCGACGAAAAACATCTCGCTCGTACCAATTCTGCAGTTGATAAAATTCTCTCACCCATTTTTGATATTCTTGAAAGTGCATTTTGTTCTCTCTGATTATTTGTTACCATCTGTCACTACTTTAACAAAATAGGAAGAAAAAGAAATGAAAATAACCGTCTATTGCGGAGCAAGTGTCGGGAATAATTTGGCTCACCAACAAGCGACTTGAATTGGGTAAATGGATTGCAGAACATCAACATACGTTAGTCTATGGTGGCGGTAATGAGGGTTTGATGGGCTTATTAGCAAATACTGTGTTGGAAAATGGTGGTGAAGTGATTGGTATTATGCCAACCTTTTTACAGGAAAGAGAATTGGCACATAAGGGCTTGACGCAGATGATAACCGTCAACTCTATGCCTGAACGTAAGAGCAAAATGATAGAATTAGGTGACGCTTATATTGCGTTAGCAGGCGGACCGGGTACTTTAGAAGAAATCGTTGAAGTGATCTCGTGGGCGAGAATTGGTCAAAACCCCAATCCGTGTATTTTGTTTAATAGTGATGGCTATTATGATGATTTAAAAGCCTTTTTTGACAATATGGTAAAACAAGGCTTTCTCACTCAAGCGGATAGAAACAAAACACTGTTTTCAGATAATTTGGTAGAAATTGAAAGTTTTATTCAAAGTTATACTCCACCAAAAGTGAGAGTATATTAATTGTCTGGGAGATATTTAACAGTTTTCTTTATAGGCAGGCTAATGTTTCTCGAGAGGGAAAAATGGCATAGTATACAAAATGGTTGCTAAAAAGTGGCTTAAAGTCTTATATTACGGGCTTTAAGCCACTTTTTTGAATTATGAACCAAAAAAATGTCATTTTTGCCACAGTAGCGACATTCGCAAGCATGGTATAAGAAATAATATTCAACGCTATAAATGTAATGCTTGCAATAAAACATTTACCCTTAAAAAGAAATTAAATCCAATAAGTATTTGGAATGATTATTCAATAGGAAAACAAACCTATAAACAACTTGCCGAAAAATATCATTGTTCAATCAGAACGATTCAAAGATATATCGAAAAAGCCCCTAAAACAGTATTAAATCCACCACAATTACGTGATTTAAATATTATTGCGGATACCACCTTTTTTGGTCGTGAATTTGGTATTTTACTCCTGATGGATTCGCTTTCTAAAAAGGTGGTTTACCATCGTGCCATCAAAACGGAAAAAGATGTTTATTACAGGATAGCGTTCAATTCACTTCGTATGAAAGGCCATAACATTCAATCAATTACCTGCGACGGCAGACGGGGTATATTGAAAGATTTATTGGATACACCGACGCAAATGTGCCATTACCGAATGAAAAGGGCTATTATCCTTATAAACATCGGAATGTAAGAAGTGCTTATCATAGTTTTAAACGTTATATGGATTATCTATTTACCTATGAAAAGCATGGCGATTTAAATATCGAAAAAACGACAAATAGACTTGAAAACTTATTTGGGCAACTAAAGGAAAAATTATCGCATCATACAGGATTAATGAAAAAAACATAAGATTATGTTTATAAAGGATTTTTTAAATAAAAAGAGTTGCTAAGAATAATTAAAATATTCATTAGCAACCACTTTGTCATATAGGCGTAGTTTTCACGAAATTAGCAACTATTTTGTCTACTATGCCCTTTTTATAGATAGACATTAGAAACCAATGGTTCTACCATCTGGATTTCTCGGATCAGAGTAGCCATAAAATCCATCTTCTCTCGCTTGGATAATCTGAATTCTTCCCATAGGAGCTTTGACATTAATTTTATGACCTTTTTGCTCCAAGAGTTTGAGGGTATCAGGACTAATTCCTTCCTCAATGCGTAACTCATCAGGTAACCATTGATGGTGTACGCGAGGAGTTACAATCGCTTCAGCTGGGTTCATTCCATGATCAACGGTGTTTAAAATACTTTGTAACACCGTGGTAATGATACGAGCACCGCCAGGGCTACCAGTCACTAACCATGGTTTATCCTCTTTCAGAACTAAGGTTGGTGTCATAGAAGAAAGTGGGCGTTTTTTTCCTTCGACAGCATTGGCATCTCCACCAATTAAACCAAAGGCATTGGCAACACCAGGTTTAGCCGAGAAGTCATCCATTTCATTATTCAGAAGAATTCCTGTTCCTTCGGCAACAATACCACTACCGAAATTGAGATTTAACGTATAAGTGACTGCTACAGCATTACCTTCTTTATCCATCACGGAATAATGGGTGGTTTGATCACTCTCGTAAGATTGTGGTTGTCCTGGTTTGATATCAGATGCTGGGCGTGCTTTTTCTTCATCAATACCTTGGATGAGTGATTTTGCATATTCTTTAGAGGTTAACCCTTTCGCAGGAACTTTTACAAAATCTGGGTCACCTAAATATTCAGAGCGATCGGCATAAGCCAATTTCATTGTTTCAGCGAGATGGTGAATCGTTTTGGCGCTATTAGAACCAAATTCATTTAATGGGTAGTTTTCTAACATATTGAGGATTTGTACTAAGTGAATCCCACCTGAGCTTGGCGGTGGCATTGTCACAATTTTGTATCCTCGATATTCACCAGTAATCGGTTTACGTTCGACGGCTTGATAACCTTTCATGTCATCTAAGGTGATCAATCCATTATGTTTCTCCATCTCAGCAACAATCTTTTTCGCAATGTCGCCTTCATAGAATCTAACTGATTGAGTAAATGCGTAAACATTTGCGAAGTATTCGCCGTGCCTCGGTCAAACATTAAGATTTTCGGCACACCATAAAATGGCTCGGATTTATGGGCTTTCGGCTGAATGGCATTGATAAAACACTGGCTCACGTTTTCCGCTGTTTCACCCCCATAGACATATTCCACATAAATCACACCGCTTGCGTGGTCGGTAATCACATATCGCCACACCCGTTGCGGTTCAACTTTAGCCACATTGGCAGGCTTATTTTTGTAAAACTCTTCTTGCTCCATAATGCACAACCCATTGCCTTTGCCCGTTTCCTTTAAGTAATACAACACACATAAAGACGGGTCGATTTGCCAAACGTGGTTCGGGTGTCGGCTTTGCATTTGTACCACAGGGGCAGGACGTAATAACTGGTCGGGGTGCATATTGGCATTGCGTAACGCACGCTCCACACTGGTGGCGGAATAAGGGCGAATTTCCCCTGTTTGACAATCCAAGAACTCCGCTTTTACTTTATGGTTAGCTCGTAAAATATCTAACACTCGTTCCAGCGTTGCCATTGTTTTGCCGTTTTTACGCCGTAGCTGTAACCAAGCCGCACTAATCACTTCAAGTTCTGCATTATCCATTTGGTGCTTCCCCTTATCCGACCGCACTTTGCGACCGCTTGCAGGGCGGTAAGGCTTAATTTGACGCAAGAAAGTCGCTCGGCTTAGCCCTGTTTTGTTGCAACCTTCTTCAATAATTTTCTCCTTCTCGCCAAAGCCTGCTTTCTCCACACACTCGGCATATTGGGCGAGAACGCTCGGTAGTATTGCCATTGCATCTATCCTTACTCCGCATCATCTCTTGCCCATTCAGGCAAATCTGAACCACTTGGGCTATCATCAAGCTGGAAATGTTGCTGAAGCTCACTCAAAATCAACTGATATTCCGCCAGCACACCACTCATAAATTGGCGATGGTCAATACCTGTTTCTGCTTGGTGGGCTTGCAAGGATTCAAAGGCTTGAAACACTTGCCCACGCAAAATGGCTTCGGCTTTATAGCTAATTCCTGCCGTTTCTTCGCGTAACACACCGCCACGCTGTTCAGGGGTTTGAGTTTCAATCAGTTTCTGTTTTTTTGCCAAATCCACATCAAGGCGGTTGATTTTTTCATCTTTATTGGCAAGCACTTTCGCCATCGCATCTTTATCTTCTCGCGCTTTACGCAACGCCTTACGCAATTCATCACGGGTCATTCGGTCAATTTCATCTAGCTTTAAACCTGCCACCGTGCCGCCTTCGGCGAGTTCTTTCAAATCGTCATCATCTTGCGTGACCAGCTCTAATAACTTCGATTTACCTAGCTGCACCAACTTCGGCGTGGTATCTTGCAAGCCTTCGCCGCAGAATTTCAGCGTGGCTTGCATAAATTTCTTAGCTGTATGGCGGCTCATCCCTAATTCATCTTCTACCGTCGTAATAAATTCGCCATGTGCCAAATGTTCTTTGAGAATAATTAATGCTCGCCCTAGTTCTAACATTTGCCCTGTAATCGCTTGTTGACAATGTTTAGCTCTATCAACGATGATTTTTTTATCAAAGACTTCGCCGTTACCCCATTTATCCATAATCGCCATACTGTGGCGTAGGTAAGTTTCGTTCGAAAGTGCGGTCGATTTTTCGGTTGTTTCTGTCATTTTTTATGATCCTTTTTCTATAATTTAATTCGTTCAAATGGGTCGCTGGCGACCCATTTAAAATGCCCCAGCATTCACTCGCTGATCCATTTCAGCCATTCGGGCTTGCATTTTTTCCGTATCACGCTGGTGGGTAACGGCAATCTGTAACATCTGAATACTTAAGGCAAAGCGTCCTGTTTCTTCCAGTTTCACCACCAACCCTTCCGCAATTAACGCCTGTAATGAACGTGTAATGTTCACAGGGCTTTCATTTAATCGGTCGGCTAATTCCTTATTGCTTAACCCTGTTAAGGTTCTGCCTTTCAAGGCTTTTAAAATCCGCAACGCACGCTGTGTACTGTTGATTTTCTCGCTCATTTTGTTTCTCCTTCCTCCGCCCAATCATAAGGTTCAAGCGGTTTAACCTGTTTTGCCTGCATACGTAAAATAAAATCAGGCACTAATTGATATTCTGCTTTGGGTTTAACGATATAGCCTTGGCGGTTTAAAAACGCCGTGGCGAATTTCACTAAAATTTGTTTCATCTTCTTTCTCCTATTCGTTTTACAAGCGGTGCTATTCCGCTATGGTTTTACAAAAAAACATCGCTTTAGGATCTACCAAATTGTTAAAGAGCAAGTAAGGTTTAAGCTGACTTACGCAGCGGCTTTTAAGCCAAGTTTCACGGCAATCTCGTGGGACTTGCCATAACTCGCTTTAATCGTGCCATTAAGTACACGAGATACGTGAGTTGGGTCATAGCCATTCTCCCTTGCCCATTGCGCAAAAGTTTCTCCTTTTGCCCTGAACATTGCCTTTACTTCACTCGGCGTTTTTACTGTTTGTTGCATTGGTTTTATGCTCCTTGTTGCGTTATAATTGATTAAATCTTTAATCAATCTTTTAACTACATTATGAGAACTTAAGTTCTCAAAGTCAAGGGTAAATTGTGAATAATAGTTCTCTTTTGTCTGTTCGATTAAAAAATGAACGAACCCGTTTAGGGCTGACACAGGCTGAAATAGCTAGTAAATGCAACGTTTCTCGTGAAATGTGGGGTAAATACGAACGAGGTATAGCTTTGGCAGGAAGTGAAGTTTTGTTCTCATTGGCTGAGATTGGTGTAGATATTGGGTATTTATTTTCAGGCGTTAGAACAATACCTTTAACCGAAACAGAAAATGCACTCCTTGAAGACTACCGAGAAAGCAACGAACAAGGCAAAGAAGCCATAGAGAAAACCGCAAAAGCCTTGGCGGCGACGGCGGCACTTACGGCTCGTCAAGCAGCGTAGATGATTTTATTAACACAACAGAAGGAAACCAAAATGAAAAAATTACTTGCACTTACATTATCTGTATTCGCATTAGTTGCTTGTGGAGATGAAAAACCAACACGAGAAACTGTAGTTGCAGAATTAAAATCTACGGGAGTAGAAATTAATGATGTTAGAACACTAGAACGTGATACTAAATCACCACTGCCAAATAGCTATGCTGTACGTTTTGCCTTTTCAACACCTGAGATAGCACCAAAGGGCGGTCAAGTGTTTATTTGTGATGAGAAAAAATTATGCGATCCACTTTATGTCTATTTTGATGCTTTAAAAGCATTCGGTGGTTCATATTACTACCAATCGCCAAAAGGTTTGGTCGTGCTACAACTTAACGAAAAAATGACACCCGAAACTGCTAAAAAATTAGAAAAAGCCCTTGCTAAATTTTAGGAGAATACTATGCAAGAATTCATTTTCAACGGTAAAAAATACTCTGTCAGCATAAGTTCTTATACCGGTGTAATGTCATCTGCTGGGTTTGCTGAATAGGGATCAATCTATGAAAAAGCTCCTTATTACATTATTGGTGGCAGGCGTTGCCACCTTTGCCTTTGCTCAAACATTTACTTGTAGCAAACGTACCTGTAGCCAAATGGACAGCTGTGAAGAAGCTCGTTTCCACCTCACCCAATGTGGTGTCAGTAGCCTCGACCGCGATAAAGACGGCATACCTTGTGAGAGTTTGTGCGGTGGGAAGAAGAAAAAGAATGGATAAATTAACCTGAGGGAATGAAATGACAGAACAACAATCAGAATTACAAAATATCATTATTCGTAATGAACAAGATGCTTATGATTTTTTGCGCCAAATCTATGAAACTGAACTTGGCAATGATGTGTCTAAGTTACACGTGCAATTTGAAGGGTGGCCAAAAGTTCAAGTAAAATTGACAGGCGAAAAATATCAGTCCACAATTACACCTTCAATTATGAAGGCTTTCTTGAAATTGCAAGATGGTTTATATAAAGCCTATGCGTTAGCAGTTTACGCTGATAGTAAACATCGTTTAAGTGATGATGAAAAGAAAGACTTAGAACTCATTATTAAAGTTAGTCAAGGTTCGTCTAAGTTTGATGGAGAAAACATTGATTGGGGAAATGTTTTAACAGGGTTGATTTCAAAGATGACTAGTAAGCATTTGATGATCACATTGTTGTTTGGGCTTCTGTGTTATTTTGGTACAGATGCTTATAAAATGTTTCTCGACGATAAACAAGCAGAACGAGAAGCTCAGGCTCAGTCAGATACGACAGCAAAACTAGTAGAACTTAATGAAAAAACATTAGACGTTTTGGCTGAGCATCAAAAAGAAAACCGTGAACTTATTCGCCAACTGGTCGAACAAAAACCTGAGCTGGAAGAAATTGCGATTGAAGCGAAAGAAACTAAGCGAGAATTCTTTAAACAAGCCAGTGATGCGGAAAAAATCAATATCCAAGGCGTTGAAGTCACTGGCGAACAAGCAAAAGAGTTGGCGAAAAAACAACGTCTGTCGCCTGCACGTGAATTTGAAGAAATTCGCCTCGATGGAATGTATCGTATTTTAAATGTCAATACAGAATTAGATACAGGCTTCAAAGTTAGCATTCGTAATGAAGCAAGCGGTCAGGAATTAATTGCAGAAGTGCAAGACAACACTTTCCAAAGCCAATACAAAAAAGCCATTGAAACCGCAACCTTTGAAAAACGCCCTGTCGCATTAGATATTAATGCGAAACAGAAAGTTGCCAATGGCACAATTTATGATGTTGTCGTCATTAAGGCTGTTTTACACAAATCGACTAAATAATCCTTAAACCAGTTTAAAATCACTTTCTCTCTTAATCCCCTAAACTCCGTTGTGAAGTTAAACCTTTACAACGGAGTTTTTTATGTCATTACCTATCCACAAAATCGTTGTGCACTGCTCCGCAACACGCAACGGTAAATCCCTTAAACAAAATGGCAAAACTGCCGCACAAACCATTGACAGTTGGCATAAACAGCGTGGTTTTAAACGTCCATCATCAGCGATGAAATCCTTTAATCCTCATCTTGCTCACATTGGTTATCACTTCGTAATTGATACCGATGGCACGGTGGAAACCGGTCGTCAAGTCGGCGAATTCGGAGCTCACGTCAAAGGACATAATTTCCGCTCCGTCGGCATTTGCTTAGTCGGTGGTATTACCGCAAACGGTAAAAATCACGGCAAATATACCGAAAAACAATGGCAGGCACTGCATAAATTATTACGCCAATTAGAAGCGAAACATCCCAACGCTCGCATTTGCGGACATCGTGATTTAAGCCCTGATCTCAACGGAGACGGCAAGATTACCAAAAATGAATGGTTAAAAGATTGCCCGTGCTTTGATGTTTGGAGCTGGTTGGATAGCGAAGAAATTGTGAACGTGGATCATTTATTTAAGGGGGAAGAATGAAAAAACTCAGCAACAACGCTAAACGCAGTCGTGCAAAAAATGGCGGTCGTTACACTACCGCTGAAGTGATTTTATTAGAACGTGGGTGGTATTGGTAATGGCTAAATTTGCAGAACTCTTTACTAATTCAGACGGTCGCCTTTCGACCACGGGATTTATCCAGTTTTTCGGGGCGTTATTGATGTCAGCGATTTTGGCTTATTGCGTCTATTTAGATCGCAGTTATGTGCCTGAATTATTTATGACCTTTGCGGTGTTCTGCGGTGGTCAAGTGGCTACAAAAGGTTTTGCTAATGCCTTGAGTAGCAAGCGACAAGGAGAGTTTGAATGATGACAGTAAAAATTGTGACCGTAGTGTTATTTCTTGCTGCTTGTGTTTTGTTTTGGCTTTGGCTCAAAGCAGAACGCTTGGCAGAGCGTAATCGGAAGCTACAAGCAGAAAACCAACAACAAGCGGTCGAAATTCAGCAAAAAAATGCAGAGGTACAAAATGCAAAAATTCAACAAACGCATCGTGAAAATGTTCAGCGTGTTAGCCCTGATACCGTTGATGAGCAGTTGCACGCACACAACTACTTCCGTGACGACGACAGGTTGCACGGCATTCGGGCTGATTTACCCAAGCCGTCAGGATACGACGGAAACGAAACGCCAAGTACTAGCACACAATCTGACCTATGAAGAAGTCTGTAAGGAGCAGTCTAAATGACAGAGATTCTGGATTTCTTACGCCAACATTTCGCCTTGATTTCTACTGTTATTGGTTTAGTTGGGGCTGGATTTTGGCTAAAAATGGATAGTAAGTATGCCAAAAAATCCGATGTGAATACCCTTGCTGAAAATGTTGAACACTATGACCGACGTTTAACTCAGCTTGAAACAAAAGTGGATAACTTACCCACCGCTCAAGATGTCGCAAGACTTGAAATTTTAATGACGGAAGTGCGAGGGGAAACACAAACTGCCAACGCAAAAATGACTTCAATAAATCACCAAGTCGGCTTATTACTTGAAGCTAAAGTATTAAAGGAATGATGTATGCAGACAATTTTAACTAAAGATCAACGCTTAGTGATTTTACGTTCTCTTGCCGAAGCTGGCTATGATGCCAACGAGTCTATTTTAAGTGATTGCCTTGATTTATATGGTCACGATATTAGCCGTGATCTTGTGCGTAATCACCTTGTATGGTTAGAAGAGCAAGGGCTTATTCAGCTTGAGCGTTTAAAAGATGGCTATATGGTTGCCAGCATTACGCAACGTGGGTTAGATGTGGCTCAAGGTCGAGTGACGGTTGAAGGGGTAAAACGCCCAAGACCTAAGGTTTAAACGGTTTTTAAAGGATATTTAAGGAGCGTTTAAATGAATGAGAAAACGACCCGTGGACGTGCAAGTAAAGTGGATTTATTACCGCCGAACATCAAAACCCAACTGGCAATGATGTTGCGTGATAAGCAATATTCACAAACGCAAATTCTAGAAGAAATTAACGATCTGATCCGTGATTGTGGGCTTGATGAAAGCTATTGTTTAAGTAAAACAGGGCTAAATCGCTATGCCAATCGTATGGAAAAAATGGCAAGTAAAATCCGTAATGCACGAGAAGTGGCAGAAATTTGGACGAAACAATTTGGTGAAGCTCCGCAGTCTGACATTGGGAAAATCGTGATGGAAATGGTGAAGAATATTGCCTTTGAAACGTCCATTAGATTGGGTGAACAAGAAGGTGGTATTGAGCCGAAAGATTTAGCATTGTTATCGTCAGCATTACAACGTTTGGAGCAAGCGGAAAGTTTAAGCTATGAGCGTGAACGTAAAATCCGCAAGGAAGTGATTGAACAAGCTGCTAAAGCCGTAGAAGAAAGTGGTACACAAGCAGGACTATCCCTTGAAGATGTGACAAAAATGGTAAAAGCAGTTTATGGCATTGAATAACACCGTTCTCTATGACTATCAAAAGCGATGGTTAAACGATAAAAGCCGTTTCAAAGTAGCAATGTTTGCTCGTCAAACAGGTAAAACATTTACCACTACCCTTGAAATTGTACTGGATTGCTTAGAAGCAGAAGCCAACGGCGAACGTACTCGCTGGGTAATCCTTTCTCGTGGAGAACGCCAAGCGAAAGAAGCAATGAATGAAGGAGTAAAACGCCATCTTGAAGCAATGGGGATTGTTTGCGAAGTATTGGAAGTGCCTTTTAAAGAAGACACTACGATTAATGCCTTAGAAGTGATCTTCCCTAATGGTTCAAAAATCACTGCATTACCTGCCAATCCTGACACGGCTCGTGGTTTCTCAGCCAATGTGTTCTTAGATGAGTTTGCATTCCACCAAGATAGCCGTGAAATTTGGAAAGCCTTATTCCCTGTGATTTCTGCTGGTTGGAAATTACGAGTTGTTTCTACCCCAAATGGTAAAGGTAACAAGTTCTACGAGTTGATGACTGACTTAAATAATAATGAATGGTCACGCCACTCAGTTGATATTTATCAGGCTGTTGCAGATGGTTTACCTCGCAATGTAGAACAGTTAAGAGTGGGCTTAAATGATGAAGATGCGTGGGCTCAAGAGTTTGAGTTGAAATGGTTAGATGAAGCAAGTAGTTGGCTCTCTTATGATTTGATTGATGGTGTTGAGCATTCGCACGCAGGATTGCCATTCCACTATACAGGTAATCCGTGTTTTGTCGGCGTTGATATTGGGGTGCGAAATGACCTATTTATTATTTGGGTTATTGAACTAGTAGGTGATGTATTCTGGACAAGAGAAATCACCGCTTTAAAACGAGCGAGTTTTGCAACACAAGATGCTGAGCTTGACCGAGTATTTGCAGAATATCGTGTATTGCGTTGTTGTATTGACCAAACAGGCTTAGGGGAGAAACCCGTAGAAGATGCTAAACGCCGTTTCGGTGAATACCGAGTTGAAGGGGTTATTTTCACCCAAACGAATAAAATGATGCTTGCTACCCTTGGCAAAGAAGTATTTGAAGATAAACGACTACGCATTCCACAGGGAGATAAAGCATTACGAGAAGATTTGCATAAGCTCAAAAAGGTGACTGGAGCAAATGGTCAGCCACGCTTTGTTGCAGAACGAGATAGTCAAGGTCACGCAGATAGAACTTGGGCGTGTTTCTTAGCATTGTATGCGGCATCTGATGTGAAGCAACCTGTTGCACCACTAGCACGCAAACCACGTCGTAGCCAGCAACTTTCTGAAGGTTATTAGGATATGAAAAATAAAAAAGATTTAATCAGCGAAATTGCCACTCGTGCAAGAAGTTTTGACCATTGGGCAACGGGGTATCATCTGCCGAACCCTGATCCTATTCTCAAAAAAATGGGAAAAGACATTGCTGTTTATCGTGAATTACTATCAGATGGGCAAGTTCGTTCAGGTGTCCGTCGCAGAAAGGCGGCAATCAAAGGCTTAGAGTGGCGAATTACGACCACGAATAATGAAAAAGTTGATGAGCAACTTTATCAAGTATTTAACCGCTTGCCATTAAATAACATCATCACCGACATGCTAAACGCTTCTCTGTTTGGCTATCAAATTTCTGAAGTAATTTGGGCGGAGCGTGATGGTTTGATTGTGCCAGCCGAAATTATTGGTAAAAAGCCAGAATGGTTTGTGTTTGATGAAGACAATCAGCTTCGCTTTCGTACCAAGGAGCATTGGATTGAGGGTGAATTATTGTCTGAGCATAAATTCCTTTTAACGACACAAGAAGCGACCCAAGACAACCCATACGGCTTAGGTGATTTATCGCTGTGCTTTTGGGCGGCAACCTTTAAGAAAGGCGGTTTTAAATATTGGTTAGAGTTTACCGAAAAATACGGCTCGCCGTGGCTTATTGGTAAACATCCACGCACGACATCAGAGCCTGAAAAAGATCGTTTGGCTGATAGCCTAGAAGCAATGATAGGGACAGCCATTGCAGTTATCCCTGATGATGCCAGTGTGGAAATTGTGGAGTCCGCAGGTAAAGGGGCTTCTAGCGACAGTTACGAGAAGTTCTTAGCGTTCTGTAAAGGTGAAATCAATATTGCGTTATTGGGGCAAAACCAAACGACAGAGCAAGAAAGTAATCGTGCATCGGCTACCGCAGGGCTTGAAGTGTTAGAGAGTATCCGTGCAGACGACCAAGCGATGATTGAAGCAACCTTCAATCAGTTGTTGCAATGGATTTGTCACTATAACTTCAATGTCGAGCAGTTGCCTACATTTGAGTTTTTTGAGCAAGAAAGCATAAATACCGAGCAAGTTGAGCGTGATGAGAAGCTACACCGAATGGGTGTGCGGTTTACGAAGCAATACTTTATGCGTGAATATGGCTTTGAAGATGGTGATATTGAGCTACAAGCGGTGAGTTCGACGGTAAATTTTGCAGAACATCACCATCACGAAACAGAAATGGATCGGATTGTCAGCCAAATGGGTGAACTTTCTCAGCATTCATTAAACGCTAATATTGCTCAAGTTAGAGCAAGACTTGATACCGCCGAGAGCTTAGAAGAAGCTCAACAAATTTTAGATGATATTTTGCCCCAGTTAGATTTTAGCGAATATGCACAACTGTTTGCCGAAGGGCTAACCACGGCGACATTGCGTGGTCGCTATGAAGTGAAACAGGAAGCCAAGCGATGAGCATTGTTGCACAACCCTTGCCGTTTAGTGAGCAAATTGAATACTTTCGTAAGAAAGTAAATATCCCAACTGCAACCTACCTTGATATTTACGGCGAAGCCCACGACTATGCTTTTGTGGTTGCAGGAGCTCATACACAAGAAATCATCGGTGACTTTCGCCGTGCGATAGATGATGTGATTGAGCGTGGTGGTACATTAGAAGAGTTTCGTAAGGTATTCGATGCCATTGCCGACAAACATAGCTGGGAATATAACGGTGGGCGAAATTGGCGTAGCCGTATTATTTATGACACTAATCTTTACGCCAGCTATAACCACGGGCGTTATATGCAACAGCGTGAACTTGCTGATGTAATGCCTTATTGGGAATATGAGCATAATGACTCAGCTCACCCAAGACCGCAACACGTTGCGTGGGACGGCTTAGTATTACGAGCAGATGATCCGTGGTGGGACTACCATTATCCAACCCGTGCATACGGTTGTCATTGTACTGTGCGTGCCTTAGATGATGTCGATCTCAAATATCAAAATAAAACTGTTCAGCAAGCCCCTGAAATTGAATGGGAAGAAAAGGTGATCGGACAGCGTTCAGGCAGTCCGAGAATTGTGCGAGTACCGAAAGGTGTCGATCCGAGTTTTGAACACCCCAAACGCCTTGTGCCTGTGCATAAGGTAGATGAAATTTTAATGCAGAAACTGGTTGAGGCTCCACCGCAGTTTGCCAGTTCTGCGGTGAGTAATGTCTTGAATTATGCCCCTGCGTTAGCCTTATTAAACCGTTCAATGAAAGAGATGGTGGACACGGTTGTCGCAGATAAAATGGCTCGTGGGCAGATGAAATATGTTGGCGTTATTCCCCGTGATGTAGTGAAAAAACTCGAAGCTATGGAGCTTGCGCCGCAGACAGCCGTGATTGCGGTGCGTGATGACGATATTCTGCACGCCTTGCGTGATGTGAAGCAAGGTAAAGGGATAAACCTACCGCTTGAGTTTTGGCAACAGTTGCCTGAAAAATTGCGTAATCCGAAAGCGATTTTATTAGATAGTTCTCAAAAACTTAATGCACTGTTATTTGTGTATGAAGAAGATGGAGCCAAAATAATCATTTCAATGGACTATAAAGTACAGGTGAAAAACAGTGTTACGAAGAAAAAGGAACGGATTGCACTGAATATGGTGACAACTGGCACAAAAATTAGCAATGCTCGTCAATGGGAAAGTTTGAAAGGCTATGAAGTCTTATGGGGTAATTTAGAGTAGTCCGCAGGTTTGCCTGATTCGAACAGGATCATACGGTAGTTGCCTAGCGTAACCTTTCCAGTAGGAAACCCCCTGCGGATAGCCAAACTATACGCCTAAACTATTTTTTAATCAATAGGAATAATAATGATCCATATTAAACTTGATGCTGACCAAGCTCTCAGGGGCTTACACCGTACAGCCCAAAACTTGCAACAGGGTAAAAAGCTCTTTGGGGGATTAGGTGAAACGTTACGTTCAATTCACAAAGACCGTTTTGAGAAAGAACAGGCTTCACCTGATGGAGAAAAGTGGACTCCATTATCGGCAAAGTATCAGGCTAAAAAACGTAAGAATGCCGATAAAATTTTAATTCACGATGGCTATTTGAAAAATCTACTTCGCTTTCAAGCAACCAATGAAGGCGTAACCTTTGGAAGTGACCGCAAGTATGCTCGCTTACATCACTTTGGCAGTAATAAAGCCAGTGGCAAAGGTTCAGGTATCCCCGCTCGCCCTTGGCTTGGTGTAAGCAAGAAAAACGAAGACTACTTACTGGCAAAAACAGAACATTTTTTACGAAATGTGATTGGCAATAGCTAAATTTCAAAAATAACGCCTAAAACGCCCGATTTAGCGTTTTATTCTTTTTTCAATAAATGATAGCTCGACACAAATTCAAGGCGTTTATAAACACCTGTAAACGCCTTAAATCACATATTACACTCTTCTGACTTGTCTATTTTATTTTTGCATTCCTTAAACTAGTTTAAAAGCCGAAAACACTCTCTTTTTTCATAATGCTTATCGAAACGGAGGCATTATGAACCTAATCGAAATCTTCAAAGCTGGCACTCGCAAAGATGCCAATGGCACAGAAGTCACTATTACTGTTGCCGACCTAAAACAAGCCGTAGAAAGCTATAACGTGGAATTTCACGAAGCCCCTGCAGTGATTGGTCACCCTGAACATAACCACCCTGCGTATGCGTGGGTGAAACGTCTAGAACTGGAAGGCGATATTCTCAAAGCCGAACTTGACCAAATTGACCCTGAATTTGCCGAGATGGTGGATAAAGGGCGGTTTAAGAAAGTGTCTGCTTCATTCTATCTCGCCAATAGTCCGAATAATCCTAAACAAGGCTCACTCTATTTACGCCACGTTGGTTTTTTAGGCGCGATGCCACCTGCAGTAAAAGGACTTCGCAACCCTGTTTTTGCCGAAGGCGAAGAAGGTGTGGTGGATTTCTCAGACTGGACGGAAGCAACCCTGTGGCGACGTTTGCGTGATTGGATTATTGGCAAGCACGGTCAGGAAGAAGCCGATAAAGCTCTGCCTGATTATTTGGTATCCAGCATTCAAGAAGATGCCGTGCGTGAAGATATGAAACGCATTTATGAAGCCCCTGAGCCTAACCCTATTTTTAATGAACCAAAGAAACCTAAAGGAGAACGTCAAATGTCAATGACACCCGAAGAAATTGCAGCAATGCAAGCCGAAAATGCCCAGCTAAAAGCCGAAAAAGCTCAAGCTGAAGCAGAGAAAGTCGCCGAAAAACTGGAAGCATCCAAGGAGGACAATGCGTCCTTTTGTGAAAACTTAGTCACTCAAGGCAAACTTGCCCCTGTTGCAAAAGACGCTGCTCTTGCCTTGCTTAACTGCTCGGCAACGATGGCAAGCGGTCAAGTCGTCAATTTTAACGAAGGGGAATCTATTCACAGATTAACCAAAAAGTTCTTAGAAGCCCAACCGCAAATTGTGCAGTTTGGTGAAGTGGCGACGAAAGAGAAAGCCGCTGAAACCGAGCCTAATGTAGTGAATTATGCTGAAACGGACGACCCTGCTCGTGTTGAGTTAGACCTCAAAGCTCGTGCGTATATGAAGCAACATAGTGTGGATTACGCCACGGCAATTAGTGCGGTGATGTAGCGTAAGCAAAATTAAATAACCAAGAGGAAAATAAAATGAGTGGACAAAAAGTACATACTCGCTTGACAGACCCTGTCTTAACCCAATTTGCGTTGGGCTACAAAAATGCCGCCTTTGTCGGCGATAAATTATTGCCTGTTGCAGAAGTACCGAAGGAAGGAGCTCGTTTACCACAATTTGGTAATGAAGCCTTTGTTGCGGAAGAAGATGAACGTGAATTACACGCAGCAAGTAACAAAATTACCCCAGTCAAAGTAACTCAAAAAACCATTGAGTTAGTCGAACACGACCTTGCTCACCCGATTGACTATCGTGAGGGCAAAGAAGCTGACTTCGCTTATGAGCAATATGCGATTTCTGTGGTGCGTGAAAAAATGATGTTAAATCACGAAAAGCGTGTTCACGCCTTAGTCAGCAATGAAGCAATTTACGGTTCAAACAACAAAATTGTGTTATCTGGTACAAGCCAATTCAGCGACACAACCTCGGATATTTTCGGCGTATTTGATGATGCGTTTGAAAAAGTGCGTAAACAAGCGGGTGTTACAGTAAACCAAATTGTGATCCCTTCTAATGTTTGGGCTGTACTACGCAAACACGACAAAATTGTTGAAATTTTGAAACGTCGTGGTATTCAGCGATTAACACCACAACTTTTTGCGGAAATGTTGAAAGATGAAGGTCAAGAGTTAGAAGTCAGTGTAGGTCGTGCTACTTACCGTGCCACACTCGATGCCGAGCCGACATCCATTTGGGCAAATGATATTGTGATGGCGTATGTGCCGAAAGCTCGTGCAGATGGCTCTCACGCAATGTATCAGCCTTCATTTGGTTATACCTTCCGCCGTCAAGGTTCACTTGTGGTAGATAAATATGACGAAGTTGGAGGCAAAGTCTATAACGTGCGTTGTACTGATATTCACAAAGAACACGTTTTAATGCCAAGTTCAGGCTTCTTAATTAAATCAGCAGTCTAGCCCCCTTACCCCCTTTTTTTCAAAGGGGGAAATGAAACATTGTTACACATACTGAAAAGGAAACGATATGAGAGAACGTCAAATGATTGTCGCTATTGTAGTTGGATCAGCCATTATCCATAACGGTAAACATTATCAAATCGGGGATGAAATTGAAGTCACCGAGCAAGAGTATCATCAAAACTCTCTTTATTTACAGCCAAAAGACGAAGCGATTAAAGCTCGTCAAGAGGCTCAAGCAGAAGCTGAAGCTAAAGCAAAATCTCTTGCCGAAGAAGCTCAAGCAGAAAAACAAGCATTGCAAACCGCTTTAGCCGAGGCTCAAGAAGCCCATACCAAAGCGGAAGCCTTAGCCAGTGAAAATGGTTTACGAGCAGAAGAAGCTGAAGCTCGTATCAAAGAACTCGAAGCTCAATTAGCTGAGAAAGAGAGCGAAATTGCAACGCTTTCTGCAGAATTGACCGCTTGTAAAGCAGAAAAGCCAAAATCAGCTAAAACGAAAGAGGCTTAGCAATGTACATCACCGCTGATGAGTTAATTGGCTCTTTTAGTAAGCAGATCTTAGTTCAACTCAGTAATGACGACCACAGAGCGACTGAAGTGAATATGGCTGTGGTGGAACAGGCAATTCAAACGGCTTGTGAACGTATTGATGCATCACTGCGTAGCCGTTATGCCTTACCCCTTACTCAAGTGCCAACAATGATTAACTCGCACGCCTTGTACCTTGCTCGTCACTGGCTCTACGCTCGCCGTGCAGAAATGAAAATGCCTGAAACGGTTAAGGACACCTACGCTCAAGTGATTAAAGAGCTAGATGCGATTGCTAAAGGTACTTTACATCTTGGATTAGCCAATGCAGAAGAGGTGAGTGAAACAGGCGATTTATTGCCTGACGTAGGTGAATATGCAGTGCGAGCCAAACAGCAAATAGATACAGGGGGTTACTAATGTCTGCCACCTTGCCGATTTTGACCGAGTTTGAAACTCGCTTGAAAACGCAGTTTCCCGATTGGGATATTCAGCTAATGCCCGATGATCCTAGCCATTATTTTCTGTCACACCCAAATGGTGCGGTCTTGATTAGTTATGCTGGGTCAAAATTTAGCGAGCCACGCTCTACGTCGGTGATTACGCAAACTCGCAAGGTGCATATTGTCTTTACGGTGTTAAGTCGTAACTTGCACAACGACTTTGGTGCTTTGCAGTTTTTAGATGAGTTACGGCTCTCTGTGGTTGGCTTTCAACCGATGGACTGTACGCCAAGCTGGCTAGTTGAAGAACAGTTTGATGAGCAAGAAAGCGGTGTGTGGATTTATCAACTGGTTCTAGCCACAGAAACATTGCAAATTCAACGATTACAAGCGGTCGATTTAGAGCCGAAATTTACCACGTTGATTGCTAGACAAGAACATCAACCCCTTGATGTCCGTTTAAAACCCAAATCATAGGAGAATAGTATGTCTCAATTCCATCACGGTACAGAAACCAAACGAGTGAAAGGCGGTTCTGTACCTGTTCATACCGTCGATGGTGCTATTATCGGTATCGTCGGCACTGCCCCTGTTGGTGCAGTGAATGAGCTGAAATTGTGTATGACCAAAAAGGATTTTGCACAATTCGGCAATGTGTTAGATCGTGGCTATACCTTGCCAGATGCCTTAGATATTATTAGCCGTTATCAAGCAGGGCAAGTTTATGTGGTCAATGTGTTAGACCCAGCCAAACACCGTACGACGGTTTCAAGTGAAAATTTAACCTTAGATAAAGACCGCCTGACCGCAACCTTAGCATACGCTGGGGTGATTGAATTAAGTCTTAGCCATAGTTCAGGTTCGCTGACAAGTGGGCAAGATTACACCGCCGATTTACTGACAGGTGAAATCAAGTTCCATCGTATGTTAGAAAATGTGACTGCGACTTATACTTATGCAGACCCAACCAAAGTCACGGAAGCAGATATTAAAGGTGCGATTGATACAGGTACAGGCAAACGTACAGGCTTTGAAATGTTGCGTGCAGGCTTTAACTTGTTTGGTAGTGATGCCAAGATTTTACTCTGCCCACACTACGACACCCAAGCAACAATGGCAACTGCACTAGAAACCCTAGCAAGCCAACTCAATGCGATTGCTTATATCCAAGCTCCACAAGGCACAACCCTTGCAAAAGCCTTGGCAGGGCGTGGTACAGAAGGACAAATTAACTTCAAGACTTCAAGTGACCGTACACATTTATTCTTCCCACACGTTGTGGGAGAGCGTAATACTCTTGAAAGCCTTGCGACCCACGCTGCAGGTTTGCGTATGCGAACGGACGTTGATTTTGGCTATTGGTTCTCAACGTCTAACCGTCAATTAAAAGGTGTGATTGGAGTGGAAATTCCGCTGACCGCTCGTGTTGATGATATTCAATCAGAAACCAACCGCTTGAACGCAGTGGGTATTACGACGGTATTTAACAGCTATGGTACAGGCTTCCGCTTGTGGGGTAACCGCTTAGCGAATTATCCAACAGAAACCCATATTGTCAATTTTGAAGTGGTACAACGTACTGCAGACTTAATTGATGAATCTCTTCGTCGTGTAGAGTTGCAATTTATTGACTTGCCGATTGATGATGCTTTGCTAGATGCATTGCTAGGCACGATTGAAACCTATATGGGTACATTGCGTTCTATTATTGGTTTTGAAGTCTGGCTTGATCCTGATGCGGATTTGGTTGATGCCTTTAGTAAAGGCAACGTGCCGATTAAATATAAGTTCACGCCAAAAATCCCAGCGGAACGCATCACGAATACGTCTGAAGTGACTCGTGAGTTCTTAATTAATTTAACCAGTCGTGGAGGTAATTAATGAGTGCAATTATTCATCAAGTTGATAATGCCAACGTCTATCTCAATGGCGTGAGTTTTATCGGTAAAGCCAAAAGCGTTAAATTGCCAGAGTTTAACCCTGTGATGGTTGAGCATAAAAATTTAGGTTTAGTCGGCACAATCAATTTACCGTCAGGGGTGGAAGCCCTTGAAGGTGAAATTGTCTGGGACGGCTACTATCCTGAAGCAATGGCTATCGCCCTGAATCCGTTCAAAACTGCACAGTTGATGGTGCGTGGCAATGTACGGGTATTCAATGCCACAGGTAGAGCTGCTGAAGTACCGTTAGTTGTTATCATTAACGGCAGCTTCAGTAAAATTGGCAACGGCGAATACAAACAAAATGAAGCTGCAGAATATGCGATGACTTATAAAGCACATAGTATTAAGGCAACCATTGATGGTAAAGAAGTGCTGTATTACAACGCTTTCACCAATGAATACCGTGTAGCAAGTGAAGATGTGCTGTCACAATATCGTAAGAATGTTGGGCAGTAATCTTTAAAGTAGTTTAAAAGCAGTTTAAACGCTCTTTCAATAAACTCCTTAGTGAAGTTAAACAATAACCCACTAAGGAGTTTTTTATGTCTGAAAAATTAGACGATTTACTGATTTTTGCCACGGTGAAATTGGATTACCCAATTAAAGATGGGCAAGGTAATGAAATTACCGAACTAAAAATCCGCCGTGCAAAAGCGAAAGATTTACGCAATGCCCAAAGTCAAAGAAATGATGCAGACCAAGAGTTTTATCTAATTTCCATTCTAACAGGCTTGGTAATGGACGATGTTGCTGAGTTAGATATTGCGGATTATCAACAGGTTCAAAAAGCATTAAAAGAAATGCAAAAGGGAAAGTCAGCTTAGAGCAACTTGATGCGGTATTGGCAGATTTAGCTTGGTGGTATGGTTGGCAACCGAGTGAACTGGACGAGTTTACGTTGGATGAAATTCAAAAATGGTATAACCAAGCAAATAGACAGGTCAAAGCTAGATATACAAAAGCCGCTTTATAGCGGCTTTCTGTTTAATGTTTAGGTTGAAAAGAGAGATGGCTTTCAGTCTTATCTTCTGTTACGCCTAACGGCATTTTTCCACCATTTTGATAGTTGGGCTGTAATTTTTGTTGCCGTCTATGTTTATCCCATTTAATCACTCGGTAGGCGAACCATACAAATAAGACTCCCCAAAGCCAATGGGAAAAAGAAACACCTACATAGGCAAAAATAGCGAACCCAATCAAGCTGAAGATAAAACTTAAAAGTGAAACGAACATATTTTTAAAGGCTTGACTTCTTAAATCCTATTAAAAGTTGCTTTTGCATATTACGCAAAATAGGATTTCTAGCCTGCAAAAATTTCGGTAGCTTATTTGGCTTTAGTGAGGATTGAATATAGCTGTTAGCCCAAGCTAGGACAATGACTGTAACAACGATACCTATTATTACAGGAATATAAGTAACAGCAAATGTAATGCCAATAAGTGCCAAAATACTAACAAAGAACAAACCAACGACAGTAAATACATTATCCAAAAATTTAAACAACATATTTTCCTCCGAACTATTGTTTTTAAGGAACTATAAATTATGTCATCAAATTTAGCAATATCTTTAGTTATTGGAGCTTCTGTTGGCGGTGCAGTAAGTGCATTACGGGGCTTAAAAAACGAGTTAAATATACTCAAAGATTCTGCCTTATCTACACCTGCAAAGCTAGGTGCCTTAGGTTCAGGGATAGTAAAAGGCTTTGGTGGTGCTATATCTACCACAACAGCAATAGGCTCATCTATTATGGGTATTGCTCAACCAGCTATTCAATTTGAGAGTGCAATGGCAGATGTGAAAAAAGTAGTGAACTTTGATACGCCTGAACAATTTAAGGAAATGGAAAAGGACATCCTTAAATTAACTCGCACAATTCCGATGGCTGGGGAAGAAATTGCGACTATTGTAGCAGCTGGAGGGCAGGCGGGGCTTGCTCGTGAGCATTTATTAGGGTATGCCACAGATGCCGCCAAAATGGGAGTTGCATTTGATATGGCTGCTGGTGAAGCGGGTACCGCAATGGCAACAATGGCAAATGTACTTGGGAAACCAATTTCTGAAATGGCAAAGTTTGGTGATGCTATTAACTATCTCTCTGACAATGCTAACTCAAAAGCCGCCGATATTGTGAATGTAATTACTCGTGCTGGTTCTGATACGAGAATGTTAGGTCTGTCTGAAAATCAAGCTGCTGCACTTGGCTCTACATTTCTATCAATGGGTAAAGCTCCTGAGTTAGCTGCACAAGCAATAACAGGAATAACATCTGCTTTTGCTGAATTAAAAGCAGGCAAACATCAAGAAGAACTAAAAGCCCTTGGTTTTACGACAAAATCCTTTGCAACTGCAATGAATAAAGATGCTCAAGGAGCAATCACTAGTTTTATTGAAAAAGTTAAAAAACTACCAAAAGATAAGCAATATCCACTTTTAGCTAAAATGTTTGGTAAACAATATGCTGATGATGTGATGTTATTAGCTCAAAATACTGGTGAATATAACCGTCAATTACAGTTGCTTCAAGAAACAGATAAAAATGGTGAGTTGAAATATCTTGGTTCAATGCAACGTGAATTTGAAAGTCGCAGTTCAACAACAGAAAATAACTTACAACTTTTAAAAAATAGCTTCTCTGAGATTGGTGTAACCATTGGAGCTAAATTTCTGCCTCTTATCAATAATATAGTGAATGACATCAAGCCTGTTGTGTATAGTGTTGTTGAGTGGATTGGAAAGAACGAACAATTAGTCAATCAAGTATTACTTATTGGAGCTGGGCTTGCGACAGCTTCCGTTGGCTTCTTTGCATTAAAAGGTATCCTTTCTAGTATTGCATTTGTCACTTTTGGAGCTTACAAAACATTTGTTGGCTTTTTTCAGATTGGATGGGCTTTAGTTCGTGTTAGTACATTACTAACGCTTAAAGTATTAGATCTTGGTATTTCTTTTGCTAAATTATTTATCAAGATTAATTTAGGTATTATGAAAGGCTTTGTTTCTATCTTGAGAGGAACACTATCGCTCACATTTGCTCTTGGAAAAGCTCTTGGTGGAATACTATTAAATGCAGTCTTAGGTATTGGAAAAGCATTTCTGTTTTTAGGTAGGGCAATGTTGGCAAGTCCTGTTGGTACATTAATTACCATTGGTACAGTTGCATTATTAGTTTATCAATATTGGGAACCCATTAAAGGTTTTTTCCTTAATCTATGGACAACTATTAAGCCTTATTTTGATAATTTCAGTCAGTTTGTCAGTAATCTTTGGAATGGTATTTCAGGAATTTGGTCGTCTGTATGGGGTGGGATAAGTAACTGGTTTTCAGGCTTATGGGAAAATCTCAAGAGTTTATTTAGTGGTAACTTTTCTGCTCTTGGTAACATTATCCTTTCTTTTAATCCTCTAGCTCTATTCACCACGATTTTTACTTCAGTATTAAATTGGTTTGGGATTGATTTACCTGCAAAATTTAGTGATTTTGGGCAAAACATCATTGACGGTTTAGTCAATGGTATCAGCAATGCGTGGAATTTAGCTAAAGAAAAAGTTGGTGAATTAGGCAATGGTATTAAAGGTTGGTTTGCAGAAAAATTAGGGATCCATTCCCCTAGCCGTGTATTTAAAGGCTACGGTGTCAATGTAGTGGAAGGCTTAGTGATTGGTATGGATAAGGCTCAACCTCTTGCAACTGAAGCCAGCCAACATCTTTCAAATGCAGTGACATTTGAACCTGTTTTAAATACGGTTGAAACGATATTTAAACCAACCTTAATCAAGGAAAAAGGCTTCTTTGGTAGTTTATGGGACGATATTCAATTCGGGGCGAATATGGTCGGCAATCTATTGGGCTTAAATCAACCTACGGATTTACGCACGCCGTCCTTTAATCCCCAAGCAAAAGACGGCGGTTTGTTTGCGGATTATCAACCCTTAAACAGAAATGAAGTCTCCAATACAGCAACAACCCATAATCAAGGGATTACGGTGCATTTTAGCCCTAATATCACGATCTCAGGTTCAGCCCCTGCCCCTGATTTAAAAGAACAGTTATTGCAAGCGTTAAATGACCCTGCAATGTTATACGGTTTGGAGCAACTGCTTAATCGAGTAAACGACCAATTTGGACGGAGAGCTTACTAATGGCAAATTACGCATTACTTGGCAATATTGCCTTTGATTTATTAACTGCCCCTTCAGCCTTTGATGAACGTCGTTCGGCAACCTTTGCAGAACACGCTGTGTTATCAGGTAAGCCGAAACTGCAGGCAATGGGCGATAATCTTACCGATATTACCTTGCAACTGAAGTTACATCATCAGCTTGCCCCTGTAGAACAACGCTATCAAGCGTTAGTTACTGCAAAAGAGAAACAGGAAGCCCTAGCCCTTGTGTTAGGTTTTTCGCGGTTCAAGGGGCATTTTGTGATTACAGATTTGAGTAGCTCTGTTCTATTCAGTGATGCCAAAGGCAATGCCCTTGCCCGTGAAGTGTCTGTGAGCTTGCGTGAATTTGTTGGCAATACCAGTCAGGGCTTGTTGGGTTCTGCGTTGTCGATTGGTGGATTATCTCCCCTTGCTTCAATTTTGCCGAAAGACCTAACCCAATTTGTCAGTAAAACGGCTCAGTTAGTCAATAAAGGGGTGCAAGTGTATCGCCAAGCACGGCAGACGATTGATGATGTCCGCAATACGGTAGCCGTTGTGCGTGCTTTGGCTCATAACCCTTTAGAAGCCTTAACACAACTGCCGATTTTATTGGGTAGCTTAGGTTCATCTACTCAAGGTTTGGCTGAGATGGTGGGGCTTGGTCATAGCTTTGGCATTCTTACACAAGGGATAACAGGGGCTATGCCGTTTTTAAATGGCTTGGCTGAACTGAGTGAAACCTTGCGTACCGCTCAAACTGAATTTAGTCGTGGTTTGGGGCAGAATAATTTGGGTGCGTGGTTTGATCTGGGTGTGAAGGCAATTGATGAAGCCGATGAAATTGCTCAATCAATGGCAAAACCTGCAGCACATCTAACCGCTTGGATTGCTTTACGCAGTGATACGCCTGAGCCGAAGGAGAATGTTGATGAGTAGCGTAATTGAACATCAAATTAAGGCAGGCGAACGTTGGGATTTGCTGGCTTATCGCTATTACGGTGATGTGGGAGAAATAAGCCGTTTAATCGATGCTAATCCCCATATTCCGTTTTGTGAAGTGTTACCGATGGGACAGACGTTATTTGTGCCTGTGATTGCGGTTAAAGCCACGTCGCAGGCAGATCTTCCGCCTTGGATGCAGGAGTAAGCAATGCAAGTACAAACGCCCACCTTTGAGCTGTTTTACGGCAAAACGGCCATTACACATAACATCAAGCCCCATTTGATTAGTCTAACTTATACGGATTATTTAAGTGACCAATCTGATGAGCTACAAGTCACCTTTGAAGATATTGAACAGAAATGGATTGGCTCTTGGTTTCCGACCCAAGGCGATGAACTGAAACTGCATTTAGGGTATTTGGGCGAGTCGTTAGTCAATTTAGGTTCGTTCGAGTTAGACGAAATTGATTGGTCAAAAGTCAAAGGCAGTGGTTCGGTGGTGACTCTACGAGCCTTAGCAACAGGGATTAGTAAATCCAACCGTACGTTAAAGCCTAAAGCCTATGAGAACACCACCCTTGCGGACATTGTGCGAAAAGTGGCAAAAAATTTGAAACTTGATGTTACAGGAACAGTCGCCAATATCCCAATAAAACGGGTTACGCAGTATCAAGAACGAGATGTTGAGTTTTTAACTCGACTTGCCCACGAATACCATCACAGTTTTAAGATTGTGGGTAAAACCTTAGTGTTCACCACAATGGAGAGCCTTGAAAATCGTCCACCTGTGACGGTATTGGATTTTTCACAAGTGCTGTCGCTACGGCTTCGAGATCGTATTAAAGATGCGGTGCAGAAGGTTGAAGCGGTAGGACTGAATGCCGATAGTAAAAAAACGGTGAAATCCGAAAAAAGCAGTAAGCCTAAACGCCCTACGAAAAAGCAATCTAAAGCCAGTAATGCTGACACCTTGAAAATTGTGACTCGTGGCGAAAGCCAAGAGCAGATAAAAGCTCGTGCAGATGCTGCTCTTGCTGAACAGAATGATGACCAACAAGCAGGCAATATTCAGGTGATTGGCAATCCTAAGTTAGTCGCAGGTAATACGGTGTTATTGACAGGTTTTGGTATGTTTAGTGGCAAATACTTGATTAAATCCGCTCGTCATAGTTACACCAAAAGTCAGGGATATGTGACTGATCTTGGTGTTCGAATGTTGGAATTTATTGAAGATTTACCGACCGCAAGCGGTCTGATTTAACAGGAATTTTGCAAATGAAGAAAGCTGTCGTTACCCATAACTTTGGGGCAACCTATCAAGAAGGTTTTGTCAGTCAAGTCGATCCGAAAAATCACCGTGTCAAAGTCAAAATCCCAACGCTAGAAGATTTTGAAACAGCGTGGTTGCCATTTTTTACTATCAATGCAGGCGGTAATCAGTTTTACGGTTTGCCCGATGTGGGCGAGTTGGTGGCAATGATTTTAGATGCAAGGGGTGAAGGTGGGTATGTGCTTGGGTCGATTTATAATAGTGAAGATCCAACACCTGTTACAGATAGTGAAATGTGGTTACATAAATTCAAAAATGGCACGGAAATTTCCCACAATCGTAAAACAGGCGATGTGATAGTCAAAACCAGTGGTACAGTCACCGTCACCGCAGCTCAAGCGGTGGTGAATGCTCCGACTGAAATCAACGGTGATACAGTTATCAATGGCAGTTTGCACGCCACAGGTGCTATTACCTCTGCGACCGAAGTTTCTGCACCAAGTGTAAAACAAGGCTCTGTTTCTCTGGGTTCTCACGTTCATACTGGGGTGGAAAGTGGTAATAAAACATCAGGTACACCCAAAGCCTAGTCAATCTTTAAAGTAGTTTAAAAGCCCATCTTCATCATAGCCGTTACACTCACGGCTATGAATACACATACACTTCAACATACACATTGGCAAATTGCCCCTGAAGGCGTTGAGAGCATTCAGGGGGAAGGTGATTTACACCAGTGCATTATTAACATCCTTTCTACTCGTAAAGGAAGCGATGTATTGCGCCCTGATTTTGGCTCAAATCATTTTGAATATATTGATCAGCCCTTCGATATTGCTGTACCAAATATGGTTCGGGAAATTTTTGTGGCGATTGATAAATGGGAAAAGCGCGTGGTAGTACAAGAAGTGCAAATTAGTGGTGAAGCACCGCATTTTTTCTTTAATGTGAAATGGTGTGTTGCTGAAGATATTGAACGTCAAATTTATGCAACGGAGTTTGATTATGGAAATAAATAGTCGTTATGACATTACCGTTGTGCCTGAAGATGTTAAACAGATTCTTGCCGAGACTATCGCAAAATATGAACAAGATACAGGCAAGGTATTACAACCTGCTCATATTGAACGCTTGATTATCAACGTTTATGCCTTTCGTGAAATGTTGGTGCGTAAAGGGATTAACGAAGCATTTCGTCAAACCTTTCCGCAAACGGCAACGGGGATTGCGTTGGATTTGTGTGGTGAAACATTAGGTTGTTATCGCTTAAAAGACAAAGCGGCTCGTTGTGTTCTGCGATTTAGCGTACAAGGTGAGCACTCATCTATTTTAATTCCTAAAGGGACTCAAGTTGCTATTACTGATGTTCTGTATTTTATTACGCTAAATGATGATGTGATTACACCTTTGATTTCTTACGTTGAAATTGAAGCAGAATGTAATAAAAAAGGGCTGATTGGTAATGAATGGGAAATTGGTCGAATTAAAAATCTCAGAACATCACTTAATACGACCACCACACTTGAAGTCACCAATATTGATAGACCTAGTGGTGGTTTAGTTGAAGAGAATGACGATGACTACCGCAAGCGGATTCTTGCAGCACCTGAAGCATTTAGTTCTTGTGGCTCTATTGCAGCTTATGACTACCACGTTAGAGCGGTGTCGCAAGATATTGCAGATGTCAATATTGCCACTCCTAAGGGTGGGCTTGTTCGTATTACAGTATTAACTAAAACAGGCTTACCTGATACACGTTTATTAAACGACATTAAAAAATATGTTAGTGCAGAGAAACTACGCCCATTGTGCGATACCGTTGAAGTAATTGCTCCGACTAAACGAGATTATCAAATTCAAGCAGAATTGATTTTACTTGATGGTTATCGTGAAGATATTGTGAAAACCAAGGCTCGTGATGCAATGCAGTTATATCTTGCTGATAAAACTAAAAAGCTCGGTATGGATATTGTACCGAGTGCCATTATTTCGGTATTGCGTGTTGATGGCGTATATGATGTGAATTTGATTTCACCGACAAAAACAGTCATTGCTGAAAATGAATGGGCAAACTGTACTGCATTGCGAATCGAAGTAAAAGAGGAACGCAGTAATGGCTAAGTTAGTATACCCCGACATCATTGTAAATGACCCTAAATATGTAGCTTTAGCGAATTTGAGCAATCAGTTAGATCATTTAAACCACGCCAAAATTATGACAACAATTGTGGAATTACTAGGTGATGAATTTATTCCACTGTTGGCAGAAAAATGGAGTGTCACAGGTTATGACGGTGAATTTGTTGCAGAAGATAATGACTCTAAACAGGCTCTAATTCGCAATGCGATTGAATTACACCGTAGAAAAGGCACACCTAAGGCAATTCGAGATGTATTACGTTCGCTAGGTTTTGGGGAAATTGAAATAGACGAAGGACTCAAGGATAGAATTTATGAAAATTCTAATGTCGTCAATATCCCAGCAAATGAACGTTGGGCTCATTATGCTATTCGATTAAGAGAACCAGTCACTAATGACCAAGCAACTAATATTCGAAAAATTATGCGTAACTTTGCCCCAGCAAGATGTGTATTAGCAGTACTAGATTATAAAGCCGTTCCCCTTAGATATAACAAAAAAGCTCGTTATAACGGCAAATATAATCACGGTTCAAATTAATTCAACAAAGGACAAAAATAGAAATGGCAGGCTTAAACGAAACAGCAAAATGGGAAAGAGAAGTCTATCAAATTGAAGAAGACGATCCTGTGCTTGGTGGTGTGGAAGGCGTGACTAACAAGCCCCTTAAGCATCTTGCTAATCGTACTTTATATTTAAAACAAGTCCTTGAAGCTGCAGGACAAAAACTGATGCCTAAAAAACTGACAGCAACAACTCGCAACACTGCTGATAATACAGGGCATACTCACGAGATTGATCTCGCAAGTACCACAACCAAAGGGCTTGTTCAACTCACCAACGACACAGGACTAGACTCTGAAGTATTGGCATTAACCGCAAAAGCAGGTAAATCCATTGCTCAGTCTGTGGCACAGTTGCAACTTAGTACAACCAATGCGCTAAATCAAAAAGTCAATAAAACCGACATCAGTAACGCTGTCAATTCAACATCTCAAACTACGGTAGCTTCTTCACAAGCAGTAAAAACGGCTTATGATTTAGCTAACAGCAAATACACAGCTCAAGATGCCAGCCCAACCCAAAAAGGCTTAGTTCAACTCGCCAATAACCTAACCACCGATGATGACACAAAGGCGTTGACGGCGGCGCAGGGAGTTGTGATTAAAGGAAGATTGGATAAATTCATTATTAACAACAATTGTCAGGACGACGCTGATACATTAGTGGTTGATGGGATTTACTCTTATGGTAGTGGCGATATGTCTAATAAGAATTTGCCTACGAGCCATAACTATTATGTACAGGTGATTTCTGGTGACAGCCCTGGTTGGCACAGACAGGTGGCGATGAGAGCTTATTCTGGGGATAGATATGAGCGTTATAAATTGTCATTTAATGGGAATTGGTCGCCTTGGAAACGTGCTGATATTGGGGGGCTTTTTGGAAGATTCGACTCGCCCAACATCAACTTAAATGATTTTAAGAGCGATGGCGTTTTTAGCATCAGACACGCCATATCTCGTCCTGTCGCGCATAGTGGTATGTTATTTGTTTTGTCAGGCGGTGTTGAGGGTCGCACAGGAACCCTACAACGCTACACACTACATAATAAACAAGAATGTTATGAGCGATGGTTTGATGCTAGTACGAATAGTTGGAGCAATTGGGCAAGGGTCGATGGCGAGGAATGGAGTACGTTGAGAAATAAACCTACGACTGTAGACGGATTTGGTATTACAGACGCGGTTAAGAAGACTGGCGATACGATGACTGGCATACTCAATATCAACCACGCCGCCTCTTATCTAAGAGGTAAAAATAACGATGTGGATGATTGGTTTGTCGGACGAGTTAGGGATAATGACAACGACGTGGCGCTTGTGTCATATCAATACAGTACCGGCGTCCACCTCAAGGCGGACAGAGTTGAGAGCAACAAGCCCATCTATCATGGAGCGAATAAAGTCTTTGACGAGGGCAACCTGCTCCCGGTCAAGCAAATCAACTTGCGGTCTCATATCCCTAATACTCAAATTGAGTACCAAAACGCCACGCCCGCAGAGTTGCCTGTGGGTAGCTATATAGGATTTACAACCAATGCGCAGCTAAGTGGCAATGGCGTATTCAGCGGGTGGGGTTTTGTTAGCAAAACAGATAATACCCAAGCCTTTCGCCAAGCTGTAAACTTTGATAGGCATTTTGCCCAATGGGGCAACAATGCCAGTGGCTGGGGGAGCGTGCATGAGTACTTTATGCTCCGCCCACAATTAGGAGTAAGCAACCTCAATGACGTCACTATGTGTGGCGTGTACTCCCAAGTGGCAAATGTCAACGCTCAGCCTAACCTCAACTACCCTGCACAAGAGGCGGGGACGTTGCTGGTTACGCCATCTGCGTATGGTTATCAGCAAGAGTACACAACTTTTTTCAGCAATAAAAAATTTGTAAGAGGCAGAGATGGCAACGGATGGCTGCCGTGGAAGCAGATTGACGGAGCGGATTGGAGTGAAGTGAGAAATAAGCCAACGACCGCATCAGGTTTAGGTATTAATGATTTTGATAATAGAGTGACAGCGTTATTTACTTATCAAAAAATCGGCAACTTCGAAATCCGCAAATACCCTGATGGGACGATGATTCAAACCTATTTTTATGATGTAAATGATTTGAAAGAGTGGAATGAAAAAACATTCACTTGGGCGGTTGCTTTTGCTGATAAACCTATGGTGATACCTAAAGTGGAGCATACCTATGGTATAAACAGCGATGTTGGTAGTGCTATTATGAGAAAAAGCACCAATGCTGTTTGTTATTATAAATTATATGAACACAACAGTGAGAATCAAGGTGACTGTCGAGTGCAATTTTTAGGTGTTGGTCGCTGGAAATAGGAGAATACAATGGCAATTTTTTATAAAGATGGTTTTTATAACAACGACCACGGCGGTTTTGTACCTGAAGGGGCTTGTGAAATTTCGGAAGAAACCTACCGCTTGTTACTTGAAGGACAAGCTCAAGGTAAGCTAATCGTTGCCGATGATGAAGGGCTTCCGATTTTAGTTGAACCAGCGCCGATGCCTATTGAAGAACAACGTCAACAAGTCCGCAATGCCATCAACGCTCTGCGAGACAAAAAAATCAACGGCGGTGTTTATGTGTCAGCGATTGACAAATGGATTGATACCGATGCCACCGCCGAACGCAATATCTTGTCTGTCAAAGCCACATTTGACTTATTCGGCGACCAAGAAATTCCGTGGACCTTCGCCGATAATTCGGTGGCAATGATTAACAAAGAGAAGCTACTGGTTATTTGGCAAACATTAATGGAAGCCAAGACGGGCAATCACGCTAATGCCTTGAAGCATAAAGCGATGGTGGAGCAAGTAGAAAATCCGTTGGAATATGATTATTCGAGTGGGTGGACGCAGACTTATGAGGAATATCAAAATGCTTAAACAATTTAACCTACAACAACTCAGATTCGACGACCCTGTCATCACTACCGACGAAGAGGGGCAACCTATTATCACCACTCACGGCGAAGGTTGGTATACCCTCACAACACAAGAACAGATTGATGGTATTAATGCGTCAATTGTAGGCAATGGTGA
>NZ_MUXW01000001.1:101088-227933 GCF_002015085.1 Glaesserella parasuis | reverse complement strand
ATTGATTAAATCCAGCATTCATCGAAGAAACCACTGTGTTGAGCTGACGAACATTCACAACATCGCCCTCAGTACTACCATCTCCAATGTTGGTAATTCTGGCACCATTCATATTTACAACTGGATTTCCTTGCTCATCTTTACCTAAAGATACTTTCGTATCGCCATTACTAATTGAAGTAATGTCGCTTAAATCTCCAGACACGCTCACATTGTAAATATTCTGACCATTTGCACCCGTTTTTGAAGTCACTTTCACATTTTTACCCGCTTCAACTTCAGTTCTTGCGGCTGCTGTTGCGGTATTAATTGCTACTGCAACTTCATCTCCTGTCGCAAAATGGTTGCCTTTATCTTCTGCACTAATGGTGCGTTTATCCTCAGAGGCAGTGAGTTTCGTCTTAGCAACCGTCAAATCATAAACAATTTGCTGATTATCACCCTGACGTTCCTTAATCACCACACTGTGATCGGTAGATTCCACTTCAGTTTTTGCCGATTTCAACTGTTTAACATTAACAGCGTCCGTATCTGCTACCCCTTCAGCCACATTACCCAACACCATCGGAGCTTCATTCGCCAAATTCACTTTTACCGCTAATGGCTTAAGCGTAACACTACCATCTGGATTTTGTGTTTTAGTTGAGAATTTACCTTTAGCATTGACCACTGGAATTAACTTAATCGAACCATCTGCGGCAGGTTCTTCCAAATAGAAATTACCGCCCATATTGATAATCGATTTACCGTCTTCCGTAGCATACTCCATCGGCAAACCGCTGACACTCACATTGTAAATGTCCTGACCATTTTCACCTGTGGTTGCCACCACTTGGGTATTTCGACCATCAGTCACTTCGGTTCTAGCAGCTTTCGTGGTTTTGTTAATCGCATTGACAACATCATCAGCCTTAACATAACCATTATTGCCGTCTGACGCAGCTTCCTGATTTCCAGCTTTTACCGTAATAGCAGATGTTTTCACCGACAAGTCATAGGTGTTTTTGCCCGTAACCGCATCAACTTCACCCATCACATCAATGCTACCATCATTAGACACCACATCAGTTGCCGCAGCATTTACCGTGTCTTTCAACTGTTTCACATTTACCGCATCCGTATCTTTCTTACCTTCAGCGACATTACTGATCACATTACCACCATTATCCAAACCACTAGCGGTCAGTTTGACATCAGATTTTTTATCACCAGCATTGGTAGGTTTCTTAATGGTAATACCACTATCGTTCATTGTAGTATTGCCCGTTGTTACTGAACCATCAGTGCCTAAATCAATGTTTTTCGCCAATTTCACATTCAACACGCCATTTTCAGCAATCACACCGATATTATTGTCACTTAACTTAGTGGTATCAGCACCGCCCTTAATTTCCAGTCTTTCATTCAATTTCTTCGCAATAACATTTTCTTCTGCCTTATCTCCTTCTGCGGCTTTATAGTTATCACCTGAATATTTTTGACCATCTTTCAAGGTAGCAATTTCTTCCTTAATTGTCGTGCCTGGCTTGTTTGGATCTTTATACTCATAAACAATACGAGTTTTCTTCCCACCATCAACACCAGCAGGACCTTGGTCGCCTTTAATGGTGACACCATTCGCTCCATCTTTGCCATTCAAGCCAATAGAGCCGTCTTTACCATTAATCACCACAGCCGAACCATCTTTGCCGTTTACGCTGATTGTGCCGTCCTTTCCTTTTTCGCCTTTCTCTCCGACATTTAGATTATTAGTTTTTAGGCTATCTCCAAGCTCATAAGTGAAAGTACTTCCAACCCGTTTCACTAATAAACCATCGCCTGCTTCAAATTTCACAGTATCACCTGCTTTAATCAGCTGTTTGCCCGTTTGATTATTTGCTCCAAGGTTCGAGCCTGTGCTTTCCACATTAAAGCCCATTTTGTTTAATGTATCAGCTAAATCATTGGCATTAACAAACTTCGCTTTATCTGCATCGGTATTTGGAGCGGTTACTTTGCCTATATTATCACCACTATCGGCAACACTTAATGTAGTATTACTCACTGACATTGTTACATTGCCATCTGTTCCTTTAGCAATGGTGACCGTGGAACTATCTGCGAAATTAATGCCACCTTTGTTTGGATTATTTTCAATATCATTAACCGCATTTGTACCATTGACTTTCACCAAGTTATACAACTGCTTACCTGTAGTTGCATCTGTACTGTCATTAGATACTTTGCCGTCTGCCAAGCCAGTCACTTTAGCACTGTTCACATTTAGCTCTTTCTTATCACTAGCCAAAGTAATCTTCGTGCCGGTGTTTTCATCGCCATTCGCAATCGACTTAATGTTAGTCAACGCATCTTTCATGCCAACCACTATTTCGGTTCCATTAGACTCAACGGCAATATTTTCACCTTTATGCTCTCCAGTGGCTATATCCCCAGATTTAATCGTTAATGTTTCTCCAAATTGTTTAGTGATGGTTTTAGTGCCATCAGTTTCTTCACCTTTAAACTTAAGCCCCTCATTAACTTTATTTCTAGTTTCTTCTAATGCAGCAAATACTGTTTTCGCTTCTTTAGCGGTTACATCAGTACCTTTAGTTTCTTTAAGTTTAGTAAACTCAGGCGTTTTAAAGGCAGTAGTGCTGCTAGTTTCTAACCCAACACCAATTTTATCTGCCAAATCTTTCAGCTGTTTACCAGTCACTGCATCTTTTGAAGTATCTGTAATATCCCCAGCCGTTAAACCAGTCAATTTAGCGTCATTAAGCGTTACTTTCTTATCATTATCCGCTGTAGATAAAGTAATCTTCGTACCAGTTCCATCTGTCTTATCTGTGATTGATGTTACACCTTTGAGCTCAGAATTTAACGTATGTTTCACCACGCCATTATCTGCAACCGAAGCGGTAATATTGTCCGTATTGGTAAAGTTCAAACCTGTACTTAACGCTACTTCTTGTGTACCAGTATTGTTAGCTTTGTAGCTTAATTTCGCATTTTCAGCCACTTTGGTATAGTTCACTTTAATATCGTAAGCGTATTTATCGCTATTGTCTTTGTCCTCTACGCTAATGCTGTTATCACTTGATTGAACGGTTGTTCTTAAACCATCAACATAATTTTTATTTGCAGCCTGATTTCCTTTTGTTGGAGCTCTCGCTATTGTTACGTAAGTAAAGGTAGGTGTATCGCTTGTTGCAATCGTGAATTCTTTACCACTTCTCGAAACAGCAATATTCTTTCCAGATTTAAACGTTAATGTGTCTCCATCTGTAACGTTTTCTGTTTGAGTTTCTTCATTCGCCTTCACTTTAAATGTTGTTTTCGGCATAACCGCAGTATTAACTTGTAGTTTACCGTCCACCGTTTTAGTGATGGTGTTGTTATCGTATTTCACATCGTACGAAACCTTACCGTCATCCGTTAAAGAGGCTGTTGTTACGCTTCCATCAACAAACTCCAAGGTATCGCCAAACTTAATATTACTGGTTTTACTTCCTGATTTAGCTTTCCAATAACCAGCATTGACCGCATTAACCACATTTTCTACCGTGGCTACACCTGCGGTTTGTTGTGAAAGTTTACCGTCATTGGTTGTTGCACCAAATGCTCCTGTATTGACAGAAACGGTATATTTATTCGCACCATTGGCTTGTTTTTGTGGATCACTTACCGTAATACCCGTACCTGCTTCAACAATGGTATTGGTATCATCAACGTATTTTTTATTAGCCGCATCTGTTTCATTCACAGGTTTAGCTACATTTTTAATCGTGTTGCCACCATTATCCAAACCACTAGCGGTAAGTTTTACATCAGATTTTGTATCTCCTGAGTTGGCAGGTTTCGTAATCGTCAATCCATTTTCATCTAACTGAACCGAAGTTGCAGTTTCACCCGCCTTATTAAACTTAACGCTACCATCTTTCAAATCTACATCTTTATTTAGCGAGTAAGTAAAGTCACGATCTTCTGTACCATCTTGTTTGATAATCAAGTTATCGCCAGCTTTAAATTTCACTTCATCGCCAGCTTTTACTTTTGCAAGTTTATTTTCGGAACCAGTCGCTTGTTTACCTGTACCTTCTTTATCTGTGCTAGCTTTCCAGAATGTTTTATTTACTGTATCTGTAATGTCTTTCACCGTGGCAATTTTATTATCGTGATCAGTTGAGGTTGATTTAGCCTTGCCGTCCTCATCTACAGTTGAGGTACCCGTATTCACATTAACTTTAATCTCGCCATTTTCTGCAGATACAGTTGTTCCCGTACCGTTGGCAAATTTCACCACACCATCTTTGGCAACAGCCTTATCGCCTACTTTAATAAAGTTATGTAACTGGTTGCCATTAATCGCATCGGTTGAGTTATCCTTCACATCACCTGCAGCTACATTGGTGATTTTCTTATCGCCTGCTTTAATGCCTGTTTTGGTAACTTCAATGGTTTTCGCATTTGTCGTTGTATCCGTTTTAACCGTTAAACCATTATTCTCTAATTTTGTTAAAAGAGTAGTATCATTCCCAAATGCAACACTACCTGCTGCGCTTAACACCACATCATCATCAAGATTGATATTAATCGCACCTTTATCATCTGAAACCGTTGTGCCGATATTGGTGCCACCAGCAATTTTCAGCTCGCTACCCAATTTCACAGGGTCGGTTTTTGTGTTGTTTTGAGTACCAGCATCTGCAACAAAAGTAATGCCCTGATTATTTACTTTGGTTTCTAGGTCATCAATTTTGTTGATTTTATTCGTTATTTCAGTTGTTAATCCTACTTCCACTGCACGCTCAACCACAGTCGTAGTAACACCATCTTTTCCTTTAATATCAAAGTGTTTCTTATCCTTTTCCGTATTGACCGTAATTTTAGTCGTACTCGTACTACCATCACCAACGGTAAAGTATTGATGAGTGGTTACTGTACTGATTTCGTTAAATTTAGTATTGACATATTCTTTGCTAGCAGAGTCCGTGATCTTCTGCTTCAACGTCTCATCTAATTTCAAGGTAATGGTATTGCCACTAGCAGAAGTCTTAATCTCACCGCTTGTACCTTTAACATTTAAGATACCTTCCCACAAGCCAACTTTAGGTTGTTCATTAGCGTTGGAATCTCCACCAATTTTCATTGTGAGCGATTTAAGCTGCGCCACGTTTACTGCATCAGTTAATTGTTTACCTGCTGCAACGTTGACGATTTGGCGTTTGATTTTCTCATTACCCACAGAAACTGCACCGATAGTAATGTTATTCTCAACACTTTGTGTTGATTTAAAACCATTCTCAACAGTACTGTCTGTTATTATAGAATGGGGTTGTCTCTCTCCATCTACATTCCCAGCTATTTCTGCTCTCGAACCATAACCTAACGCCACGCCACCATCAACAAGAACAATTGAATTGTTACCAAGTGCGGTTGCTCTACTTACTTGGTTGGTAGTTGCCCGTTCACCCACAGCGACAGAACCTATGCCACCTGCAGCAGCTTTATAGCCTAAAGATGCCGAACGACTGCCCGCTATAGAACTGCTACCGACAGCCACACCATAGTCGTTATTTGAAGTACTTTTCGCACCGATTGCTACACCTTCTTTACCGCTTGCTAGTGAGACTGGACCGACTACAACTGATCCATCTCCAACTGCTCTTGATTTTACACCAATTGCAATGGCAGCATTTCCTTTTGCCGTGGTGCCAAAATACCGATTAACTCCTTCTACAGTCTGATATTCAGTCGCATCTAAATCATCGCCACCGATTGATATGGAGCCACGCCCCTCCGCTTTGGTATCTCCCCCGATAGCAACAGATTGTGCCCCACTTGCGCTAGCTTTTGGACCTATTGCAACTGTTTGAGTATGTGTCGCATTGGCTTCTCTGCCTAAGGAGATAGAATCTAATCTTGCATTTGCTCCATTACCGATTGATATGGAGTTATTCCCCACCGCTTGGGTATATGTCCCGATAGCAACAGAGTGTTCCCCACTTGCTCTAGCATTTGAACCTAGTGCAACTGCATAATTCGCTGCCGTATTGGCACCTTTGCCTAAGGCGATAGATTCGTATGATTGTGCATTTGCTCCATGACCTATCGCAACAGAACTCGTATTTTGAGATTTTGAGAGCCGACCAATAGCAATAGAATCAGACCCAACCCTACTACCTGGACCAATACCAATAGAACCATCGTCACTTCCTTGATCCCCTGAACTAGAACCATATACCAACCATGCTGCTGAACCTACTGGACTAAAAAATATACCTAGTAATACTAGACTTAAAAGACTTAATTTAAATTTATCTTGCTGTTTATCTAAAAAATAATGTGAGGTGCATAGTTGAGCTCTTTTATCCGTGTAAGTGGATGTTTTGGTATGAGATTTTACTAATTCAGATACAACAACCCAAGCCTGTTGAGCGTGACTCCAAATAACTCTAAATATTTTATTCATAATAATAATCTTCTTCTCTAACGCTTTTTCTAATAAAGCATCATAAACTTTTATTTACATTTTCAGGGTGTACAGATGTCCCCACTCCATTGTAAAAAAAAAACAACATTTACATAAAATAAAGAATAAAATAACAAGCATTTTTCAACTTTTATTGTCAATTATTAAAAAAGTTAGAAATAATAGGCGGGAAATCTGATGAAAGCGGTGATTTAGATGGGATATTTTACACCGCATCGTCTCTTGAACAGGCTGCTATTTAATCATTATCACATAGCCTACTTAACATTGTCGTCTAATCCCAAAATATACGGGCTATTTAAATGCACTATCGGTAAAGTTGAATTATTCCACTCCCGCAATAACTGTACTTTCATTAAATCTAAAGTATCTAAACCAGCCAAAGTGTTTGGAGTATATTGAGTCGCAAAGCGAGCCAGTTGCGTAAGCCCAAGACTAGATTCAATACTTGAACTTATCACAGCAATTAAACCTTGCTGATGAGCCTGTTCAATGAGTGAAATACATTTTTCAAGGGAACCAACGAGCGTTGGCTTAATCACAATAGCGGTTAGATTTGGCTCTTTTTTTACCAAAAAATCAGGCTCTCGTACCGTTTCATCCCAAGCGATATTTATCCCTGTCTGTTCAGCAAACTGACGTGAAAGTTCTGGAGTTTTGCAGGGTTCCTCTAAAAACTGAATGCGCTTTTTGCGTTCAGGGGAAATTTTACTTGCAAAAAGCAACGCCTTTTCTAGCGTCCATGAGCGATTAGCATCAAGCCGCAATTTTAAATCGGGAATTGCTTCTAAAAACATATCCGCAATAAGCCCATCTCGATTAGCTTCATATAACCCTACTTTAATTTTGGCGATTTTTTCCCCTTGCATTTGGTTCAATTCTGCATAAAGTTCATCTGGGTCGCCATAACAGAGTGGCACAGTTTGAAAGTTGGCTTCTTCGCTTAATGTTTCATTGAGTTCTGCTAAGGCACTGCTGACCCCAAATGCAACGGACGGTGGATAGGATGTTAAAGAATCGTCTTGATGATTTAGCCACTTTTCAATCCATTGGCGAACTGCAATTTCCGCCTCTGCTAAGGTTTCTTGGCTAAATTCAGGCAATGGGGCGATTTCCCCCCAGCCTTCTTTGTCAGCATGTTGCAAATGAATAATCAAACCATCTCGTTGTTTTAAACGGCGGTTACGTAAGATAATGCCTGTTTCAACAGGTAAGGAATAACGGTAAAGTTGAGCGGTTTTCATCGGGGTTAACTTTGTATGTATTTATATTCAGACAACAAATTACTCTCAGCCCTCGGTTCAAAAGGGCTGAGATATTTACGTAGCTGATACATAATACCGAAAAAACATTTGTTTATTCAACAATTTCTCAAGTAGTACTACTTGCCATTGCAAGCAATGCAATGACAAATGAGTCTGCAAAAATGATGTTGCAGCGTTAGATGAAGTTGCGGTTGTTAGTGGTGGCTCGATGTATAAAATGGGTGAAGTACCTGTACACCAAGCAAAATCAGCGATAGCCATTTCTCGTGATGAACTAGATAAACAAGACGTGAAAAAAGTCGATGAAATCGGTCGCTACCAAGCAGGTTTTGCGAATCAAGTATTTGGTAACGACACCAACACAAACTGGTTCCGTGTGCGTGGAGCAGAAGTTTCACAAGCAGTAAACGGCTTGCCGACCTTCAGTTACGGTTTCTTTACGCCTTATGTAGAAAGTTTTGGCTTAGAAGCTGTTGAAGTAACAAAAGGCGCAGACTCAATGACCTTTGGTGCAGCACAATCAGGCGGTTTAATTAACTATGTGACCAAACGTGCACACCGTGATCAAATCGGTAAAGGCGAATTCAAAGCGAATTTTGGTACAAATAGCTTGTATGGTTTTGGCGCAGATTACACAGGAAAAATGACCGATGATGAAAGCGTACGTTATCGCATTGTCGCCTCATTAAATCACGCCAATGGCGAATGGAAAGATACCGAAAATAAAACGATCTACCTTGCACCAACCTTAGAATGGGATATTTCAGATCGTACTCGCTTAAGCATTTTAACCAGCTCAATGTGGCTAGATGGGGTAATTACTATCGCAGGCTTCCGAGCGAAGGATACCGATGCTTTAGTAAGTAAATTACAACCTAATGGCACTGTTTCAACAGAGAGTGATGAAGATCCAATTTATCGTAAAGGTTTCGAACTTCAAGCAGATGTAAACTTAACCGAAAATTGGACTGGAACCTTAGCTTACACTTACACAAAAGCAGAAAGCAAGGACTCAACCGGAACCAAAACACGCCGCCCGTTAATTCCAACAAATACCCTTGCAGCAAAAACAGCTTATACGTTTAGCAACGGTATGTTAAACGGCTTAACCGTAGGTGCAGGTATTCGTTATGTAGAGCATTAGCGTAACGTCAAAAGGTTCACTTTACTCACATGCACGTTTACCGTCTGTGACGTTAGTCGATTTAATGGCTCGTTACCAAATCAACCAAAACTGGAGCGCACAACTTAATGTGGATAACGTAGGCAATCGTAAATATGTTGCGGCATGCGATTACTACTGCTATTACGGCGCTGAACGTAAAGTAAATGCAACAGTAAGTTATAAATTCTAAGAATATCTAAATTAATTGGTGCGAGTATCTAGCTCGCACCAGTATTAGCAGCATATAAAAAAATAGGTGTAATAGACAAAATAGTAGCTAAAAATGACAAAAATCATTTTTAGCTACCATATCTCTATTTCTTCCAAATCCGTGTCTGATAATCACGAATCGAACGGTCTGAGCTAAACATACCCAAACGAGCCGTATTAAGAATCGCAGATTCAACCCAAGCGGTTTGATCTTGATAACGTTTTGCGACTTCTTTTTGAGCTTCACGGTAGCTTGCAAAATCTGCTAACACACAGAAATAATCTTTGTTTAACAGATCATAAACTAACGGTTCAAAGGTATCTTTATTACCACCTGAGAATGTGCCGTCCGCTAATGCGTCAATCGCTTGTTTTAATACAGGATCTTGCTCATAGTACGTTTTAGACACATAACCTTTTGCACGCAATTCACGCACAGATTCAACGGTATGTCCGAAAATCACGACATTTTCTTCCCCTGCAAATTCTGCAATTTCTACGTTTGCACCGTCTAATGTGCCAAGCGTAATTGCACCATTGAGAGCTAATTTCATATTGCCCGTACCTGACGCTTCTTTACCCGCAAGAGAAATCTGCTCAGAAACATCTGCCGCAGGAATGATTTTCTCCGCAAGGCTTACACGGTAGTCTGGTAAGAATGCTACTTGTAATTTACCTTGCATATCAGGATCGTTGTTAATCACTTTTGCCACAGCGTTGATGGCTTGAATAATTTGTTTCGCCATAAAGTAACCTGGTGCCGCTTTACCTGCAAAGATAAACAGGCGTGGTACAACCTCTTGTTGTGGGTTCTCTTTAAGCTCTTGATAAGTGGCGATGATATTCAACAGGTTCAAATGTTGGCGTTTGTATTCGTGGAAACGTTTAATTTGAACATCGAAAATCGCATTGCAATTCACTTTTAAACCAAGTGATTGCTCAATTTCTTTCGCTAATAGCTGTTTGTTTTGCTGTTTGATGTGATTGTAATCTGCTTGGAACTGTGGATCTTTGGCAAATTTCTCAATTTGAGCCAACAATTCAAGATCTTTCGTCCAGTCACCTTTGATATATTTATCTAACAACGCACTTAGTAATGGGTTTGCTTGGCGGATCCAACGACGAGGGGTAATACCGTTAGTTACATTATGGAAGCGACCTTTAAACAAGCGGTTATAAGCTGGGAATAAATCGCTTACCACTAAATCCGAGTGAATTTGTGCCACACCATTGACAGCAAAAGATCCTACAACACAAAGGTTTGCCATACGCACACGGTGGTTCATTAAGACCGCTGTTTCGTCCCACGCATCTGCAAATTCTGCTTCGCTAAATTCCGCTTTCACTTGTTGATAAAGCTCGTGGTTAATGCGGTCAATGATGATTAAATGGCGTGGCAACAATTTCGCGACGAGATTTTGATCCCACTGCTCTAACGCTTCAGGCAATAAAGTATGGTTGGTGTAAGCAAATGTTTTTGAACAAATTGCCCAAGCTCGATCCCAACATAAACCGTATTCGTCAATCAAAAGGCGCATTAATTCGGGGATTGCAATCGCAGGGTGCGTATCGTTTAACTGGATCACTTCAAATTCAGGCAACTGCTCTAAGGTTCTTCCTTGTGCAAGGTGATTTTTTAGAATATCGGCAACAGAGCAAGCACAGTGGAAATATTGTTGCATTAAACGCAACTCTTTACCTTCTTGATGATTGTCGTTTGGATATAGCACTTTGGTTAATTTTGACGCATCAACCACTTTGCTTTCAGACTCAAGATAGTCGCCGTCGTTAAATTGAGCAAGATCGAAGGACGTTTCGCTATAACCTTGCCATAAACGTAACGGCTGTTGAACCCCTTTATAACCCACTACGGGTAAATCAAAGGCTTCACCATAAATTGTCCACGCTGGTTTCCATTCATATTTATCACCGTCACGATGCCATACTTCGCCACCAAAGCCAACGGTTTGACGAAAATCTGGGCGATGATATTGTTGAGTATAGAAATCACGGCTCCACGCATCGCCTTCTTCACGTTGTTCACCTGCCCAGCCAAAGCTCTGTTTGAATAAGCCGTACTGATAGTGTAATCCGTATCCCACTGCTGGCTGAGCAAGGCTTGCCATTGAATCTAAATAACAGGCAGCTAAACGACCTAAACCGCCATTGCCTAATGATGGATCACGCTCTTCTTCGAGAATATCGACTAAATTTTTACCATATTGAGCAAGGGCTAAATAGACATATTGATAAACGCTCAGACTCATTAAGTTGTTACCCAGTAAACGTCCGATTAAGAACTCCATTGAGAGATAGTTTACTTTGCGAGTGTTTACAAGCGGTGCGTTTTTAGGAAAATTTTGCAAAATCGCTTGTTGGCTGACTTCGGCAATGAATTGATACCATTGTTGTGTAGAAAGTTGTTCAGGTTTTAAAAAACGCTCTTCACAGTAGTTTTTCAACGACTGTTCAAACAGCGTTTGGAATTGTTGAGTAGATGACATGAAGACTCCAAATAAAAATTTTCAAATAGTATAGAGATTATGAATAAAATTGCGAGAGTTAAATCATTCTTTTAGAAATGAATGGGGGGGGACATCATAGTATGACATGTTTAGAAAGGATAAATGGGATAGATTTTTCTCTATCCCATTTAAGATAATTTAAACATCTTTTGTTTTTTCTCCAGATTTATCATCTTGTTCGGGATCAAATTTTACAACGGGTACACAGCCTCGACAAGCACCTTGGTCAACGCCAAGATCTTTACATAACTCGTTGTATTTCTCTAATAATGTACGAAAAAAAGATTTAGATTCGCTACTCATATTTCACCTAACGAAATAATGTTCTGTATGAAGAAGTTTGCTTGAATTGACTTATAATAATAACAGCAAAAACGACAATATAAATAGAGAAAACCACAATCAACCATTGTGGCATAGAGAGATCTAAAAATTGCCAGACCACTTTTCCACAATCGCCTTTACCTGTAGCTTCAAAGAGATCTGGGAGCCATTTGTTCAATGGCAATGTTTCAGGGAAATCTACAAAAGGTGAACACTGGTTCCACGGAGCAGGATTGAGTTGATAATCCGTATGCTTAATTGCAAGGCTTAAACCTTTTATTGAGCCAAATAAACCAAGCAATAATGCAAGCCAACGTACGAGCGTTTTGCGGGGGGCTAAAAAGCCGATAATCCCCGCAATTAAAATCGCCAATAGAGCTAATCGTTCATAAATACACATCACGCAAGGGTTTAGTCCCATTCCGTGTTGAAAATAGAGCGCAGCAGCTTCTAGTGCTGTACAGCTTGCAGTGAGAAGTAGCCAAGCACTACGACTTATTGATAGCTCTTTAAAATAAGTTAGCATACGGTTTCCTTTATTCTTAACGAGTGATTAACCAGCCCCACTCCGTCATTAATTTTGTTAATTGTGGCAGTAAAAATTCTAATGCGAAGAACCCTACTCCTGATAAAACTACGGTATATGGTAATGCCATATAGACCATTCGTCCATAGGATAAACGAATTAATGGTGCAATAGCAGAAGTCAATAAGAATAAAAATGCAGCTTGTCCATTTGGAGTAGCAACTGATGGTAAATTGGTTCCTGTGTTAATTGCGACAGCAATCAGGTCAAATTGTTCCCTACTAATAATGCCAGCTTGGAAAGCCGCTTTTGCTTCGTTAATGTAAACGGTTCCAACGAAAACGTTATCCGAAATCATTGAAAGCAATCCATTAAATGTATAGAACAGCACCAATTGTGAGCTTGGTTCAGCGGACAGAACAAATTGAGTAATTGGATCAAAGAGTTTCAAATCTACAATCACGGCAACGATAGAGAAGAAAGCCACAAGCAATGCGGTAAATGGTAGCGACTCTTGGAAAGAACGTCCTAAGGCGTGTTCATCAGTGATACCACAGAAAGCTGTACAGAAAATAATAACAGAGAGACCGATTAATCCTACTTCCGCTAAATGCAATGCCAACGCAATGACTAACCAAACACCAGCTATGGCTTGAATAACCAATTTCATTCGGTCTCGTTTTGTCATCTCTTGTTCTTTACGCAAGTTATAATGGGCTAATACCACCCAAACTTTACGCGGCAAGCGGTCACCATAACCAAAAAGTTTGTATTTTTCTACGAGATAACAGGTTGCAATACCTGATACAAGCACAATGATACTAATTGGAGCTACCCGTAAGAAAAATTCCCCAAATCCCCAATCAGCTTGAGCAGCAATAATTAAATTTTGCGGTTCACCGACCATTGTCATCACGCCACCTAACGCACTACCTACTCCAGCGTGCATTAATAAGCTACGCAAGAAACCACGAAATTGTTCTAAAATTTGTTTGTTTGTAATTAATTTATCATTTGAAGCATCATCGGACTCATCATCGTCCAAAAGCCCACCTGATGCGACCTTATGGTAAACTTTATAGAATCCCATTCCAACACTAATAATCACCGCAATTACCGTTAAAGCATCGAGGAATGCAGATAAGAATGCCGCACTTAAACAGAAAGTGAGTGCAAGCATTTTTTTAGAATGGATGGAAATCAGTAGCTTAGTGAATGCATAAAGTAACAAGCGTTTCATAAAGTAAATACCTGCCACCATAAAGATCAACAATAAAACGACTTCAAAGTTGGCGAGAATTTCTTTTTTGATATGCTCAGCACTCGTCATTCCAATAGCGACAGCTTCAATGGCAAGTAGACCACCTGGTTGTAGAGGATAACATTTTAATGCCATTGCTAACGTAAAAATAAATTCAGCCACTAATGCCCAACCAGCAACAAATGGACTAATGAAAAAATAGAGCAATGGATTGATAATTAAGAAGGCAATAATACAAGCCTTATACCATTCTGGTGCGTTACCGAGAAAGTTTTTATAAAAAGCGTCAAGATTATTCATAGATTTAATTAAAAAGTAAAAATGATTGTGGATTGTAATCTAGTTTAGATTAAACGATAATACCCCAAGAGCCATTATATGGAAGGCAATATCATTTTTGATGAGTACATCACACTTTTTACTATTTATTTGAAGTATTTCTTCATTTTTTGAGATAAATCAATGAATCAATCAGACATTTTAAGAGCCCAAAGCCCAGCAGCCCTTGCTGAAGAGTATTTAATCAAAAGTATTTGGAGTAACCGCTTTCCAGCTGGTTCAGATTTACCTGCAGAACGTGAGCTTGCAGACATTATTGGTGTTACGCGTACAACGTTAAGAGAAGTTTTACAGCGTCTTGCGCGTGATGGTTGGTTGAGTATTCAACACGGTAAGCCAACTCGAGTAAATAATATTTGGGAAACAGCAGGTCCAAATATCATTAGTACATTAATTCATTTAGATGAATCTATTACACCAACGATTATTTCAAATGTTGTTTCATTGCGTACTAGAATGGGGGAATACTTTATTCCTGAGGCAATTAAAGCTGATCATTTAGCTTCTTCATTACTCTTAAAAGATCTTGAATTACTTCAAAATACGGCACAAGCTTATGCTGAATTTGACTATAAGCTATATCGTGAATTTACTTTTATTGCCAATAAGCCTGTTTATGGGTTGATTTTAAATAGTTTTAAAGATCTCTATTTAAAAACGGCATCTTTATTTTTCTCTAATCCTAGTTCTCGCCAATTAAGTTTTGCATTTTACCAAGCACTTCGTACCGCTTGTGAAACTAATGATTACGAAAAAGCCGTAGAATGTTTAGCAATGAGCAGTCAACGTAGTACCGAAATTTGGGTTGAAATGTTAAAAAACTTACCGAAAAATTTTGGTGAATAAAACTGCTAAATAGTAAATTTTATATCATAAAAAATCTATTGTGTTTTACAAATGGAGCATTTTCCACATACTGAACCTAATAGATTATGCTATAATTCTATGTAGGGTATTAACACAATCCAATAATGGAAAATAGATAAGGAAATCACCCTTATCTATTTTCCATTATTAATTTAATTATTCGTTTTGGGAGGATGTATGAAAATCAAAACGTTACTAATGTGGGCAATTTCGGCATTTTTCGCTGTAATGCTTTCTGCTTGTAATAAAGAACCCCAACAAATTGCCTTTGAAGGTAAAACAATGGGAACAACCTACCATATCAAATATATTGATGATGGTAGCTTAACAAATTTACCTAAACCAGAAGAGGTTCAACGTCAAATGGATACGTTGTTAAAAATGGTAAATAACGAGATGTCCACCTATCAAAAAGACTCTCAAATTAGCCAATTTAATCAAATGAAAGAGGCAGATAAACCGTTTGAAATTGCCTCTGATTTTGCCAAAGTGGTCAAAGAAGCGGTACGTCTAAATAAAGTGACAGAAGGTGCGTTAGATGTGACCGTTGGGCCTTTGGTTAATTTATGGGGATTTGGACCAGATAAACGCCTAAATAAAGCACCAACGGAAGAACAAATTGCAGAACGTGCCACTTGGGTTGGTATTGAAAAATTAGTCTTAGATGATAACGCCACAAAAGCCACATTAACAAAAAAAGTACCAGAGCTTTATCTCGATCTTTCAGCAATTGCCAAAGGATTTGGCGTAGATAAATTAGCGGATTACCTTGAGCAATTAGGGGTACAACATTACCTTGTTGAGATCGGCGGTGAATTACGCGGAAAAGGGCTAAATTTAAAAGGGCAACCGTGGCGTATTGCAGTTGAAAAACCTGAATTTGCTCAAGGAACATCAAGTCAAATTGTTGTGCCATTGCATAATTTAGGTATGGCGACTTCGGGTAATTACCGCAACTATTTTGAAGATGAACAGGGTAATCGCCTATCTCACATTATCGATCCAAAAGCATTACGTCCGATTAGCCATAACTTAGCCTCAATTACTGTATTTGCACCAACCACAATGACTGCAGATGGACTTTCAACAGGCTTATATGTGTTAGGAGCAGAAAAAGCACTGGAAGTGGCAGAACGTGAAAATTTAGCAATTTTCTTAATTATCAAGAAAGGCGACGGATATGAAACTAAAATGTCGAGTGCCTTTGAAAAATTAATTAATCAAAAATAATAGGATAAAAAATGGAAACAATTTTACTAACCTTTGCTTTCTTTGTAGCCATTGTATTTATGATGTCAATCGGCTTTATTATCAAAGGTAAAACAATTAAAGGTAGTTGTGGCGGTATTTCTGCATTAGGAATGAAAAAAGTCTGTGACTGCGATGAGCCTTGTGATAATTTAAAAGCAAAATTAGAAGCAGGCGATGAAGCTGCTAAAGCCGAATATGAAGAAAAATTTGCCAAGAAAGAGGCTCAGTTTTACGAAGTAAAATAATTTTTTCATCAATAGGAAGGAAAAATGGAGCAACAAGATATTCGCTGGAAACAGCGTTTTGAAAATTATCAACATGCTGTTGCTTATCTAAAAGATGATGTAGAAAAGTATGCAGATACTGATCTTGATATTATCAAAAAAGGGATTATTCAAAGTTTTGAAATCGCTCACGAACTTGCTTGGAAAGTAATGCAAGACTATTTGAAATATCAAGGTCTTTTAGATGCAAATGGACCTAGAAACGTAACTCGAATAGCCTTTCAATATGAGCTTATTTTTGAGGGGCATCATTGGATGGAAATGTTGAATAGCCGTAATATGACAGTTCATACTTATGATGCTCAAATTTTGTTGAAAGAATTTGAAAAAATTGTTCACATTTATCTTCCCCTTTTCCTTGCATTAGAAAAGAGAATGATGGAATTATGGCAGAAAAGTTTGGATTAAATGAACAATCTATTAGGGTAATTACTGATATTCTCAAGAAATACCCCGAAATTGAGCAGGCGATTATTTATGGTTCTCGAGCAAAGGGTAATTATCGGATAGGTTCTGATGTTGACTTAACTTTTAAAGGACCAAATCTTAATCAGAGCATATTGGGTAAAATCAGGCTAGATTTAGAAGACTCTAGCCTACCTTATCTGTTTGATCTTTCAATTTATCACGAACTGGCTCACGAAAATTTTATTCAGCATATCGACAGAGTGGGACAGCAATTTTATCAACGGACAGAACAACAATAATGAAATCAAAAACTTACCAACAACATTTTCCTGCACTTACCGATGAACAATTAGCGGAAAATGCAAAGAAAAAAGTGATCTGCGGAATGTCGGGAGGCGTAGATTCTTCGGTTTCAGCCTTTATTCTTCAACAACAAGGCTACCAAGTGGAAGGCTTGTTTATGAAGAACTGGGAAGAAGACGATGACACCGATTACTGCACAGCAGCGGCAGATTTAGCCGATGCACAAGCCGTTTGCGATAAGCTGGGTATTAAACTGCATAAAATCAATTTTGCCGCAGAGTACTGGGATAATGTGTTTGAGCATTTCCTTGCCGAATATAAAGCAGGACGCACACCAAACCCTGATATTTTGTGTAACAAAGAGATCAAATTCAAAGCCTTTTTAGAATATGCTGCAGAGGATTTAGGGGCGGATTTTATTGCCACAGGGCATTATGTCCGTCGTCCACCGCTTGATCAACAGCCAAAATTATTGCGTGGACTTGATAGCAACAAAGATCAAAGTTATTTCCTCTACACTCTGAGCGAGCAACAAGTTGCACAAAGTCTTTTCCCTGTTGGTGATATTGAAAAACCGATTGTCCGAGCTATTGCAGAAGACCTAGGTTTAGCGACAGCAAAGAAAAAAGATTCGACGGGGATCTGTTTTATCGGCGAACGTAAATTCAAAGATTTCCTTGCTCGTTATTTACCTGCACAAGCTGGGGATATTAAAACCGTCGATGGGCAAGTGATTGGTCGTCACGATGGCTTAATGTACCACACCTTAGGACAACGCAAAGGTTTAGGTATTGGTGGTGTCAAAGGGGCGAGTGAAAATGCGTGGTATGTAGTGGAAAAAGATCTGGTGAATAATGTGCTAATTGTCGCTCAAGGTCAGGATAATTCTGCGTTGCTTTCAAGCGGCCTGATTGCAAGCCAACTTCACTGGGTAGATCGCCAACCGATCCGTGAAAAACTACGTTGCACAGTAAAAACACGCTACCGCCAAGCGGATATTTTATGTGAAATCCAACCGCTTGATGACGAAACCATTCGAGTGATTTTTGATGAACCTCAAATCGCCGTTACCCCAGGACAGTCCGCCGTATTTTATCAAGGCGAAGTCTGTTTGGGCGGTGGGATTATTGAAGAGCAGCTGAAGTAATATCTCCTAATAGTGATATTGTGGAAGATAGATTTATGGCATAAGAATGGGGATAATAGACAAATTTGCTGCTAATATTTAGAAAAAATAAACATTAGTAACTAGTTTGTCTACTGTGCCCATTTGTCTGCCATGCCTAAGAATGGGCAACTTAGGTTTAGTATCTTAGCTTTTTAATGAGATTTGGAAATTAACTCATTTCATAGATAGAATCTTCTGCTCAATCCCTTTCGCATCTAACCCTAAATCCGCATAGGATTCGGCTTGCGTAGCTTGTGGGATAAAGAAATCAGGAATGCCCAACATTAATAGCGGTTTGATTTTGCCGATATGTTGCAAGTATTCGTTTACTGCACTACCAGCCCCACCTTGAAGGGCATTTTCTTCAAGGGTGACTAATAATTCGTGGCGGTCGGCAAGCTCAGCAATCAAGGCTTCATCTAGCGGTTTTGCAAAACGCATATCAACCAGCGTGTAATTGTGGGTTTCTGCCACTTGTTTGGCCTCGTTTAATAATGCCCCGAAATTGAGAATAGCGACCTTTTCCCCCTTTTTTAACACTTTGCCTTTGCCGATTTCAAGGGTTTGCATCGGTTGAAGCTCAACGCCTTGTGCATTGCCACGCGGATAACGCACGGCAACAGGGCTGTTCATTGTGTAAGCAGTGTAAAGCATTTGACGCATTTCATTTTCATCACTTGGACACATTATCGTCATATTTGGGACACAACGCATAAAACTTAAATCAAATGCGCCTTGATGGGTCTGCCCGTCTGCTCCCACAATACCAGCACGGTCAATTGCAAAAATGACAGGCAAGTTTTGAATAGCCACATCGTGAATAAGTTGGTCATAAGCACGTTGTAGGAAGCTAGAGTAAATCGCCACTACAGGCTTGTAACCTGCAATCGCAAGCCCTGCCCCAAAGGTCACGGCGTGCTGTTCGGCAATCGCCACATCAAAGTATTGTTGTGGAAAGCGTTTAGAAAACTCAACCATTCCCGATCCTTCACGCATTGCAGGGGTAATGCCGATAATCTTCGGATCACGCTCTGCCATTTCGCAAAGCCAGTCGCCAAAAATGTTGGAATAGGTCGGTACGGATTTGGTTTGTGGTAACTTACCGCTTGTATGGTCAAATTTCGGCACACCGTGGAAACCGATAGGGTCTTGTTCCGCTGGAGTATAACCTTTGCCTTTTTTGGTTTTAATATGTAAGAACTGTGGCCCTGACATATTTCGCATATTTTTCAGGGTAGAAATCAGTTCTTCAATATCGTGTCCGTCAATCGGGCCGATATAGTTAAAGCCAAGGGTTTCAAACATTGTGCCAACAGGCGAAACAAAGCCCTTAACGTGTTCTTCTGTTTTTCGCACAAACTCTTTGATCGACGGAATGCCTGAGAGCAGTTTTTTGCCCCCTTCACGTAAAGTACCATAAAGCGAACCAGTGAAAAGGCGAGCTAAGTGATTATTTAATGCTCCCACATTTTCTGAGATGGACATTTCGTTGTCATTTAAGATAACCAACATATCGGTATGAATTGAACCTGCGTGGTTAATCGCTTCAAATGCCATACCTGCAGTGATTGCACCATCACCAATCACACAGACCGTTTTACGCCCTGCGTTCTCTTTTTCTGCGGCAACGGCAATGCCTAAACCAGCACTAATGGAGGTAGAAGAGTGTCCAACGCTCAATACATCAAAAGGACTTTCTTCACGCCAAGGGAATGGGTGTAAGCCGTCTTTTTGACGAATAGTATGCATTTGGTCACGGCGACCCGTTAAAATTTTATGTGGATAGGCTTGGTGTCCTACGTCCCAGATAAGTTGATCGAATGGGGTCTGATAAACATAATGCAAGGCAACGGTCAATTCGACCACGCCTAATCCAGAGGCTAAGTGACCGCTTGTTTGACTGACGGACTCTAACAAATAGGCACGCAGTTCATCACAAAGAGGTTGAAGTTTATCTTTTGGTAATAAACGCAAATCATCAGGTGAGTTGATTTGACTGAGCAATGGATAGGTCTTTTGCATAAGCTTATCTTTAATCGTTGGGTGGGCAACTGCCCATCAAAAAAATCTATTATTAGGCTTTGAGTTCTTCAGTTAAGGTCGGTTGAATACTGTTTAAAATTTCTTTTACAACACGACCGCTACCTGCCACTACATTACCTGATTTTAAGTAATCTGTACCACCAACAAAGTTGGTCACTAACGCACCTGATTCACGGGCAATTAAATCGCCTGCAGCACAATCCCACGGTTTTAATCCGATTTCAAAGTAACCATCAACACGACCAGCAGCCACATAAGCTAAATCTAATGCTGCAGAACCAGTACGGCGGAAATCTGCTACGCCATTGTTCATCAAGGCTTCAATCATATTTAAGTGAGCAGTACGATGTTTTGCGACTTTAAACGGGAAACCTGTTGCTAACACTGTGCCTTGTAAATCACGACGTTCATTACTAATGCGAAGGCGGAATTCATTTAATTTTGTACCTTCGCCACGCACAGCGGTAAATAATTCGTTACGAATAGGATCATATACAACACCCACCTCAGTACGACCATTCACACGAATAGCAATCGACACCGCAAAATGTGGCAAGCGTTTAACAAAGTTTGTTGTGCCATCTAATGGATCAATCACCCATTGTACATCGTTATTTGTGCCAGCTAAAACGCCTGATTCTTCGCCAACAATAGCATGATCAGGATACGATTTACGGATCACTTCAATAATGGCTGCTTCTGCTGCTTTATCAATTTCGGTAACATAGTCATTTGCGCCTTTTTGAGCAACTTGAGTGTCTTGAGGCGCTTGCTCATAGCCTTTAGCAATAATATTGCCTGCTTTTCGTGCTGCACGAATAGCGATATTTAACATTGGGTTCATAATTACACCAGATTTTAAAGAACGTAAGAGGATTAGGATTATAGAGAAAGTTAGGGAATAAAGGAATAGGGCGACGAGATCAATTTGTTTTAAATAAGATTTTATCTGGTGTTGTGTAGCAGCTGCACAACAGCTAATTTTAAGAAAAGTTATGTAAGAGGGGATTTTCGCTTGTTTCCTCGTTAGATTGGTCAAAGGCAAGGAAATAGAGATAGAAGGGGATAGTCCCTATCCCTACAATTTAAAACTGGCTTTCAACTAAGATATTGACGTTTTTATCCGTACAGGAATAGAGCGTTGGCAAATTACTATTTTGCTTACGATAGGTAAATTGTAGCCCTAGGTGTTACTCCTAACCAATACCAATTGCGCTTCCATAGCGTTAAATTTAAGCTATATACTTTGTCAGAACGAACTTTGTCTAAATTGATGATTCCACCGAACTCTGTTTTTCATGTAAATAAGCTTAAAAAGCTCTCCTATTGTAAAAACGTTTACAAGTAAATGTACTGTGTTTTACAACAATTACAAATGTTTTCGTTTGCTTGATTTTGAGGCAATGTAAAGAAGTTTGTTGTTTTTGCTGCGGGTAATGAATTCTATTTATAATTAAATATATTCGTATTTTTCTGACAAATTTCTTGCCCCTAATCTACGAAAACTATAAAATTCTCCAATTAAAGTGGGAAAAAGTGGTGTTTTGTGGAATTTTTTCCAAATTTCCGAATCTCTAAGGTTAAGTGAGCAAAAAAATGTTTCGTGGAGCAACTTCAATCAGCATTGATAGCAAAGGGCGGATCGCTATTCCGACCCGTTATCGTGCCGAGCTTTTGGAGAGTTACCACGGGTCATTTGTTTGTACCGTAGATATTCGCCAGCCTTGTTTATTACTGTATCCGTTGCACGAATGGGAAATTGTCGAGCAAAAATTGCTCGCTCTGTCTAACTTCGATCCTGCACAGCGTCGTATTCAACGGGTTATGCAAGGTTTTGCGACAGAATGTGAAATGGATTCTGCTGGACGGATTTTACTTAGCCCGACTTTGCGTCAGCACGCTCAATTAGAACAGCAGATTATGTTGGTTGGGCAGTTAAATAAATTTGAAATTTGGCAAGATCAACAATGGCAGAAACAGATTAGCGAAGATCTTGCAATTGGTAGCTCAGAAGAAATGCTTCATTGTGAGGCATTAAAGAACCTTTCTTTATAACAATAACGGATAATCAAAATGAGTGACTCACCCAAACATATTACGGTGTTATTACACGAAGCAGTTGATGGTTTAGCCATTAAACCCAACGGTATCTATGTCGATGGTACTTTTGGGCGTGGTGGGCATTCACGTCTTATTTTAAGCAAATTGGGTGAACAGGGTAGATTGATTGCGATTGATCGTGATCCGCGTGCGATTGCAGAAGCGAACACGATCACTGATCCCCGTTTTCAAATTGTTCACAGTGCTTTTTCATCCATTCCTGATATTTGTGACGAACTTAATTTAGTCGGCAAAATTGACGGTATCTTGCTCGATCTTGGCGTATCTTCCCCACAACTTGACGAAGCAGAACGTGGTTTTAGTTTTATGCGTGATGGACCATTAGATATGCGAATGGATACCACCAAAGGCTTATCTGCAATGGAGTGGTTAGCACAGGTGTCTGTTGATGATCTCGCTTGGGTGTTAAAAGAGTTTGGCGAAGAGCGTTTTGCCAAACGCATTGCACAAGCGGTCGTTTCTTACAATAAATCTGCAAGTGAAAAAATTTCGCGTACTTTGCAACTGGCACAAATTATTGCAGATGCCGTGCCGTTTAAAGATAAGCATAAACACCCAGCAACTCGCTCTTTTCAGGCAATCCGTATTTACATTAATAGTGAGTTAGATGAATTAGAAAAGGCATTAAATTCAGCCCTAACTGTACTCGCACCTGAAGGGCGTTTGTCTATTATCAGCTTCCATTCTCTAGAAGACAGAATGGTGAAGCAGTTTATGCGTAAGCAGAGCAAAGGCGAGACGGTGCCGAAAGGTCTGCCGATTTTAGAAAGTGAGTTAAATAAGAATATTCCTTTAAAAACCGTCGGCAAAGCGATTATGCCAAGTGAAGCGGAGATTGAAGCCAATCCACGCTCACGCAGTGCGGTGTTAAGAGTTGCGGAGAAAAGATAATGTCGAGTGAACGCTATCCTTTACGTCAAGTGATTTTAGACGATTTAACTAGCCATAATAAAGTGGCGTTATTGCTACTTGTTGGGGTGGTGATTAGTGCTGTTGCAACGATTTGGATTACGCACCAAACACGTTTATTAACAGCAGAGCAGGGAAAATTATTGCAAGTAAAACAGAAGCTTGAAAATCAGTATGTTCATTTGCAATTAGAAGAAAATTCAAAAAGTCAGAAGTTTTTAGTCGAAGCTGTTGCTGAAAAATTTGGATTACAACCAATTAAAAAAGAACAAGAAATCATTTTAGTGGAATAAAAATGAAAAAATCAGTGAAATATAACCCTAAAAATAAAAATACGATGGGAGATGAATTAAAAGAGGTAGATATTTCACCCCAGCCTAGTTTTTTGCCTGCCCGATTTGGATTTGTTTATCTGTTTATCGGTGTAATGGTCTGTGCCTTGATCGGTCAAAGTTTTTTCTTACAAGTCACTGATTCAGAACGTTTAATCAAAGAAGCAAATGATCGCTCTTTACGGACAAAAGAGCTTCCTTTTACAAGGGGGAAAATTTTAGATAGAAATGGGCGAGTGCTTTCAATTAGTGTGCCGATGTATTCAATTACGATTGATCCTAAAGAATATTTTGATACTAAACTTCGTCGTAATAAATCGTTATGGCGAGTTTTGGCTATGGAAATGGAGGCTTCAGCCAGTAAAATTGAAGCTAGTGTGAATCGTTTTATTAAAGAAAAACCACAGAATAAAGAAAATAAATATGATCCTAGAGCGATTTTAAACAATAAAAATGAGGATTATTGGACATTACTCGCTCGTGCAACTGCATTAGATTACAACGTATTAATTCAACGCATACGCAATAATCCAAATTCTATGTTTTTACATTTGGAAAATGAGTATGCTCAGCTTGAACGCCAAAAAATGCAAGAGTTAGCCAAAGCATTAGATATGAAATACAGCGTAATGATGGATAAACTTTATGCTTCAGCAAATCAACGTTTTTTATATATTTCTCGTCACGAATCAGATGTGATAGGAGATTATGCTCGAGCATTAAAAATTGATGGGCTTGTATTAAAAGCAGAAACTCGCCGTTTTTATCCTCTTGCAGAAGAAATTTCCCAATTAATCGGCTTTACCGATGTTGATGATAAACAAGGCTCGGAAGGAATAGAACGTAGCTTTGATAGCTTGTTGGTTGGTAAAAACGGTAAACAGGTTATCCGTAAAGATGCTCGTGGTAATGTGATTGAACATATTCGCGATGAGAAAAAATATGATCCGCAAGATGTAATGTTGAGCATTGATGAAGAACTTCAATCAATGGTTTATCGTGAAATTAAAAAAGCGGTAATCGAAAACAAAGCGGAATCGGGAACTGCTGTTTTAGTTGATGTTCAAACAGGCGAAGTGTTAGCAATGGCAAATGCACCGTCGTTTAATCCAAATAATCGAGAGGATTTTAAAGCGGAGTTATCACGCAACAGAGCCATTACAGATACCTTTGAACCTGGTTCAACGGTAAAACCTTTGGTTGTGCTTACCGCATTACAACATAAAGCCACTTATTTAGGCGAAGTGATTGATACTCACCCATTTGTAGTAAACGGACATACGATCAGGGACGTTGCACCACGAGATAGTTTAACACTGACTGGGATTTTACAAAAATCAAGTAACATAGGTGTAAGCCGTTTAGCGTTAAGAATGCCATCAACCGCATTAGTCGAAACTTATAGCAAGGTCGGTTTTGGTAAAGATACAGGCTTAGGGCTTGGTGAACAACGTGGTACAAACGGTGATCGCAAACGTTGGGCGGATATTGAGCGTGCGTCAGTGGCGTATGGTTATGGTTTAAATGTCACTCCATTACAATTAGCCCGAGCTTATGCAACATTAGGCAGTTTTGGGATTTATCGTCCGCTTTCGATTACAAAAGTGGATCCACCAGTGATTGGTGAGCGTGTGCTGCCAGAAAAAATCACCAAAGATGTTGTTCAGATGATGGAAGGTGTTGCAGCTAAAGGTGAAGGTGGTGCAAGAGCTGCTGTTGATGGATACCGTGTCGCAATTAAAACGGGTACTGCTCGCAAATTAGAAAAAGGCAAATATGTCGAAAAATATATCGCCTATACCGCAGGTATCGCCCCAGCCAGCGATCCAAAATTTGCTTTAGTGGTTCTGATTAATGAGCCTAAAGCTGGCAATTATTACGGCGGTGCGGTATCTGCCCCACTGTTTTCAAGCATTATGGGACATACTTTAAAAACAAGAAACATTAAACCAGATAATCTTACTGAAGATACAAAAAGTGCAGTGAGAGAGATGAAAACAAATTCGATAAACTAAGAGGCAATAATGAACCCTTTACTTTCCTTTTTCCCTGAACTTAACCATTGGGGCGAATTAAAAGCATTAAACAAAATGACCTTGGACAGCCGTCAGGTTGAAAAAGGTGATCTATTTGTTGCCTTAAAAGGACATCAAGTCGATGGTCGTCAATTTATTGAAAAAGCGATTGAACAAGGTGCTTCTTTAGTTTTATCTGAAGCGGACGATGACGTTCAAGCGGTGAGATTTGCAGAAAAATTTGCAAATTCGACCGCTTGTGTACTGGAAGTACCAAATTTACCGAAACAACTTTCGGCAATTGCTGGAGCGTTCTATGGCAATCCGTCAGAAAAATTAACCCTTGTGGGTATTACAGGCACTAACGGCAAAACCACTACGGCACAGCTTTTTTCACAATGGCGAAACTTGCTTGGCGGTAAATCTGCGGTGATGGGTACTATTGGCAACGGACTATATGGGCAAGTGCAAGAAGCGGTAAATACAACAGGTTCTGCCGTTGAAATTCAACACAATCTGGTGAACTTTGTCGAATTAGGGGCGGATTTCTGTGCAATGGAAGTCTCTTCTCACGGTTTGGCTCAATATCGTGCCGAAGCGCTAGACTTTGACTTGGCGATTTTCACTAACTTAAGCCGTGATCACCTTGATTATCACAACACAATGGAAGAGTATGCCCAAGCGAAGTTCCGCTTATTTGGCGAGCTTTCTTCAAAACAACAAGTAATCAACGCTGATGATGAAATTGGGCGTGAATGGTTAGCAAAATTGCCTGAGGCCGTCGCTGTCAGCACCGATAGCCAGTTTCAACCACAACAAGCCCGTTGGATTAAAGCGAAAGCGGTGCAATTTACCCTACAAGGTGCAACTATTGAATTTGAAAGTAGCTGGGGTAATGGAGAAATTAAAAGCCGTTTAATCGGAGCGTTTAATGTCAGCAACTTATTAACCGCTTTCGCTGGTTTATTGGCGTTGGGCTACGATTTGCAAAAATTAGTCGAAACCGCACCGCTGTTAAACGGTGTATGCGGACGTATGGAGTGTTTAATCAGCAAAGAAAATGCGGAAGAAAGCCCGATGGTGATTGTTGATTATGCCCATACCCCTGATGCCTTAGAAAAAGCCTTAGATGCCGCTCGTTTGCATTGTGAAGGCGAACTATGGTGTGTGTTTGGTTGCGGTGGCGACCGTGATACAGGTAAGCGTCCGCTAATGGCTCGTATTGCCGAACAGTTGGCGGACAGAGTGATTGTGACTGATGACAACCCACGCACCGAAGATCCTGATGTGATTTTTAATGATGTTATGAAAGGTTTCCGCAAGCCAAAAGCGGTGCAGTCTATGCATATCCGTCAATATGCGATTGAACAAGCGATTGCCCAAGCCGAACCAAAAGATGTGATTTTAATTGCAGGTAAAGGACACGAAGATTACCAAATTATCGGCACGAAGAAATATCATTTTTCGGATCAAGAGTGGGCGAGGAAGTTTTTGGGGTAGAACGTAGGGACACACTGCATGTGTCCGCCATCTTTCGTGGAGCTATTTTTTAACGGACACACGCAGTGTGTCCCTACAATAAAGAAGATAATAAATGATAAAACAAACCACCCAACAACTCGCTCAAACCCTAAAGGGTAAACTACTCGGTAGTGGCGAGGTTGTTGTTGAAAACATCAGTACAGACACCCGTCAAACGGTTGAAAAAGGCTTATTTTTTACCTTAAAAGGCGAAAAATTTGATGCTCACGATTATGTAGAAAAAGCGATAGAACAAGGCTGTGTGGCGTTAGTTGTTGAGCGTGAATTGGCGGTGAATGTACCGCAAATTATTGTGGAAGATACTCGCTTGGCATTAGGGCAGTTAGCAAAATGGCTGAAAGCGGAAATTAACCCAAAAACTGTGGCAATTACGGGCTCTTCAGGCAAAACCACCGTCAAAGAGATGACTGCAAAAATTTTGCAAAAAGTGACCGCTTGTGAAGATCAGGTGCTTTATACCTTTGGTAATTTAAACAATGACTTAGGTGTACCATTGACCTTATTACGTTTAACCCCTGAGCATAAATTTGCCGTGGTTGAACTGGGGGCGAACCACATCGGCGAAATTGCTTATACCACCGAAATTGCACAACCTGATGCCTGTTTAGTGAATAACGTGGCATCTGCTCATCTTGAAGGATTTGGCTCGTTGGCAGGTGTGGCTCAAGCTAAAGGTGAAATTTATCGTGGCTTGAAAGCTGGTGGTAAGGCGATTGTGAATTTAGCTCATTACTATCCAGAATGGCAGAAAGAGATTGGCGATCACGAGTTACAGTCGTTCTGCTACACCGGCGAAGATAAAGACAGCTATGCAGATTTTTGGGCGGAAAATGTTGAGTTACACCTCAATGGTTCACGCTTTACCTTACATACGCCACAAGGCGAAATTGAGATCAACTTGCCTTATCTAGGCGAACATAATGTGAGTAATGCGTTAGCGGCAACAGCACTCGCAATGGCAGTCGAGGCGGATTTAACTGCGGTTAAAGCTGGATTGGAACAGCGTTCAGCGGTTAAAGGGCGTTTGTATCCGATTGAAATTAAAGAGAATGTACTGTTTATTGATGACAGTTACAATGCCAATGTGGACTCAATGAAATCTGCGGTATCAGTGTTAAAACAGTATCCGGCTTTCCGCATTTTTGTGGTGGGTGATATGGCGGAACTTGGCAAAGACAGCCCAGCTTGTCACCAAGAAGTCGCTGATTTCGTTAAACAGGCGAAGCTCGATTTAGTGGTCAGCTTCGGCAAAGAGAGTGAGGTGATTAGTGGTAATTCAGCTCACCACTTTAATGATAAAACAGCAATGGCGGCGTTTTTGCTCCCGAACATTTTGCAAAAAATCGAACAAGATCAACCGCTTGTATTATTAGCAAAAGGCTCTCGTAGCCAAAAAATGGAAGAAGTAATTGCTTCCTTATGTCGTTCTTTTGATGTTTCTTTTTAAGGATTAGCTTATGTTAGTGTGGCTTGCTGAATATCTGGTGCAATACAACACCGCGTTTAACGTGGTGTCGTACATTACTTTCCGTTCTATTATGGCGTTATTGACAGCATTAATTATCGGCTTATGGATTGGACCAACGGTCATTCGCCGTTTACAAATTCTCAAATTCGGACAGGAAGTTCGCCACGATGGTCCTGAAAGCCACTACAAAAAACGGGGTACACCAACGATGGGCGGTATTATGATTTTATTAGCTATCGGTGTGAGTACGTTGTTATGGGCGGATCTGCGTAACCCCTATGTCTGGTTTGTGCTATTTATCCTATTTGGTTATGGGGTTGTCGGTTTTGTAGATGATTATTGGAAAATAGCCCGTAAAAATACCGATGGCTTGATTGCTCGTTGGAAATATTTTTGGCTATCGGTGATTGCCTTAGTATCTGCTTTTGGTATGTATGCGATTGGTAAAGATACCGCTGCTACCCAGTTAGTTGTTCCTTTCTTTAAAGATGTGATGCCACAGCTTGGCTTATTCTATATTGTTCTCACCTATTTTGTGATTGTCGGAACCAGTAATGCAGTGAATTTAACCGACGGCTTAGATGGCTTGGCAATTGTGCCGATCATTATGGTCGCAGGGGCATTTGCATTAATTGCGTGGGCAACGGGGAACTATAATTTTGCACAATATCTGCACATTCCTTATATCAAATATAGCAGTGAATTAGTGATTTTATGTACGGCAATTGCAGGGGCAGGTTTAGGTTTCTTATGGTTTAACACTTACCCAGCACAAGTCTTTATGGGGGATGTCGGTTCATTGTCACTTGGCGGTGCATTGGGGGTGATTGCCGTATTAGTTCGCCAAGAATTATTACTAGTGGTGATGGGCGGTGTCTTTGTGGTTGAAGCCTTATCGGTGATTTTACAAGTTGGATCGTACAAACTTCGCCAAAAACGTATTTTCCGTATGGCACCGATCCACCACCACTTTGAACTTAAAGGCTGGCCGGAACCACGTGTTATCGTGCGTTTTTGGATTATCACCTTAATGTTGGTGTTAATTGGATTGGTGACGTTGAAATTACGTTAATTAATGTAGGGACACACTGCGTGTGTCCGTTACAGTTTTACCAATCGAGGAATAATGAAAATAAAGCGGACACACGCAGTGTGTCCCTACATCTGAAAATACCGTTTCTAGAGAACAACAAAATGCAAAATCAATATCAAGGCAAAACCATCACGATTATCGGCTTAGGCACAACAGGCTTATCTTGTGTCGAATTTTTTGCGGACAAACAGGCTCAAGTGCGAGTGATTGATACCCGTGCAAATCCTGCTGGGGTAGATAAATTATCGAGGGATATTCCACTGCATACAGGCAGTTTAAACCTTGAGTGGTTATTAAGTTCTGATTTAATTGTGATTAGCCCAGGACTTGCCTTAGCAACGCCAGAAATTCAGCAAGCTATTCAAGCTGGTGTAGAAGTGGTTGGCGATATTGAGTTGTTCTGCCGTGAAGCAAAAGCACCGATTATTGCGATTACAGGGGCAAATGGTAAAAGTACGGTAACGACTTTGACAACGGAAATGGCAAAACAAGCAGGTATCAAAGTCGGTATGGGCGGTAACATCGGCGTGCCTGCCTTGAGCTTATTGAAAAGCGATTACGAACTTTATGTATTGGAATTATCAAGCTTCCAGTTGGAAACGACTTATTCCTTAAAAGCGAAAGCAGCAACCATTTTAAATATCAGTGAAGATCATATGGATCGTTACAATAACTCCGTTGAAGAATATCGTGCAGCAAAATTGCGTATCTATCAAAATGCGGAAAATATTATTGTAAATGGCGAAGATCCACAAACTTTCCCAGAGCAAGCGATCAGATCTTTGAAAAAATTTGCAGAAAAAGATGCAGAATATACCGCTTGTAATGGTGAACTCTATTCTGGCGATGAAGCAGTTATTGCGATTAATGAGCTGAAAATCACGGGTCGTCACAATGTGATGAATGCCTTGGCTTCAATGGCATTGGCGGAAGCGGCTGGTGTTGCTCGTTCAGGGATTGTGAAAGCCTTACAAAGCTATTCAGGATTAGATCACCGTTTCCAGCTAGTACCGACGAATGATGGCGTACGCTGGATTAACGACTCAAAAGCCACGAATGTCGGCAGTACTGTGGCTGCATTAAATGGTTTACAAGTCGAAGGAACGCTTTATCTGTTGTTGGGTGGCGATGGGAAAGATGCTGATTTTTCTGAGTTAAAACCTTTTATTAATCAGCCAAATACAGTCTGTTACTGCTTTGGAAAAGATGGGGCGGAACTTGCCGCTTTAACTCAAAATAGCGTTTTAGTGGAAACAATGACACAAGCTGTCGCACAAGTTCGTTTACTATTAAAATCAGGCGATATGGTGCTACTTTCACCAGCCTGTGCCAGTTTAGATCAGTTTAAAAATTTTGAAGAGCGTGGCAGACAGTTTGTGGCGTTGGCTCAAGGGGTTATCTAATGCTAGAAAAAATTCGGATTGAGTGGGATAAGTGGACAAGATTAACGCCTGTTAATGCACTCTATGATCGAACATTGGTGTGGTTATTTCTCGCATTGCTGATCATTGGATTTGTTATGGTGACTTCAGCCTCTATTCCTGTGAGTAGTCGGCTACACGAAGACCCCTTCTATTTTGCGGTGCGAGATGGTTTTTATGTTATCGCATCTATTTGTGCTTGTACTTTCTTTGTTCAAATTCCAAGTAAACATTGGGAAAAGTATAATGGTTGGTTATTTATTTCAGCCCTACTTTTGCTTGCAATTACATTGTTTGTTGGAAAAACAGTAAATGGGGCAACACGCTGGATCCCTATCGGTCCTATTAATTTCCAGCCTGCAGAATTAGCAAAATTTGCGGTGATTTGTTATTTTGCGAGCTTCTATGTAAGAAAATTTGATGAAATGCGACAAAAAAGCATTAGTTTCATTCGCCCTATGGTAATCCTGATTTTATTTAGCTGCTTGTTGCTGGCTCAACCTGATTTGGGAAGTATAGCGGTGCTTTTTGTGCTGACATTTGCAATGCTTTTTATTATGGGGGCGAAAGTTTTACAGTTTATTTTTCTTGGTATCGCAGGCGTTGTAGTCTTTGCTCTATTGGTTTTAACATCAGAATATCGTTTAAAACGTATAACCTCTTTTATGGATCCTTTTGCTGATGCTTATGGTGATGGCTTCCAACTATCTAACTCACAAATGGCGTTTGGGCAAGGCGAGATTTGGGGGCGAGGATTGGGTAATTCTGTGCAAAAATTAGAATATTTACCTGAGGCACATACCGATTTTGTGATGGCAGTCATTGCAGAAGAATTTGGATTAGTTGGAATTGTTATCGTTGTGCTATTATTACTCACCTTAACTTTCAGAGCTTTAAAAGTCAGTCGTGAAGCGTTAATACTAGAAGAACGATTTAAAGGTTTCTTTGCTTTTGGTATTGCCATTTGGATTTTTATTCAAGGCTTTGTAAACCTTGGTGTTGCTTCGGGGTTACTGCCGACCAAAGGCTTAACTTTCCCATTGGTGAGCTATGGTGGTTCAAGTTTAGTGATTATGGCGATTGCAATTGCGGTATTAATTCGGATTGATTACGAAAACCGCTTAGATCGAATTGGGCACGCACATTTAAGTGATGATTAGTGTTGGAAAATAATATGGCAAAAAAATTATTGGTTATGGCTGGCGGAACTGGTGGGCACGTTTTTCCTGCGATTGCTGTAGCAAGAGAATTACAACAACAAGGTTGGGAGATCCGCTGGTTAGGAACAAAAGATCGAATGGAAGCGGATCTTGTGCCAAAGCACGGTATTCCGATTGAGTTTATTCAAATTTCAGGATTAAAGGGCAAGGGGATTAAAGCGTTACTTACTGCCCCTTTTGCGATCTTAAGAGCAGTGCTTCAAGCGAAAAAAATTATTAAAGCGTATAAGCCTGATGCAGTACTTGGAATGGGCGGTTATGTGTCTGGACCAGGCGGTATTGCGGCAAAATTATGTGGTGTGCCTGTGATTTTGCACGAACAAAATGCGGTGGCAGGTTTAACAAATGTATGGCTTTCTAAAATTGCTTGCCGTACTTTACAAGCCTTTCCAACAGCTTTTCCAAATGCGGAAGTGGTGGGAAATCCCGTTCGCCAAGATCTATTTGAAATTGCACCGCCTGAACAACGTTTTGCCGAAAAAGGCTATCCAATCAATATTTTAGTGATGGGCGGTAGTCAGGGGGCATTGGTGATCAATAAAACTGTGCCAGAAGTAGCGAAGGTTTTAGGACAAAACGTATTTATTAGCCATCAAGTCGGCAAAGGCAAATTAGCCGGCGTGGAAGAAGTTTATCAAGCCACAGGCAATGGCACGGCGAGCGAATTTATTGATGATATGAAAGCTGCTTATGAATGGGCGGATTTGGTGATTTGCCGTTCTGGTGCTTTAACTGTATGTGAAATTGCTGCAGCAGGATTACCTGCGATTTTTGTGCCGTTTCAACATAAAGATCGCCAACAATTTTTAAATGCAGAGTACCTTGCACAAGCAGGTGCAGCAATGATTATTGAACAGCAGGATTTTACCCCTGAAAGTTTATTAAAAGCATTAGAGCCGTTAATTGCCGACCGTCAAAAACTGACGGAAATGGCAGTAAAAGCAAGAGCGAAAGCCACACCATTAGCCACAAAACGAGTGGCAGAAATGATTGTGGAAAATAGTTTGTAATCAGAAATGAGCCTTGTAGGGACACACTGAGTGTGTCCACTCTAAAAATTATCCACGGACACACGCAGTGTGTCCCTACGAATACGAAGGAAAAATGTAATAATGAAAAATTTCCAAGATAAAGTAAAAAAATTAGTCCCTGAAATGCGCCGTGTGAATCAAATCCACTTTATTGGGATCGGTGGCGCAGGTATGTCTGGGATTGCTGAAGTGTTATTAAATGAAGGTTACCAAATTTCAGGCTCGGATATTGCGGACGGTGCAGTCACGCAACGCTTAGCAAAAGCAGGAGCAAAAGTTTTTATCGGGCATCAAGCAGAAAATATTGAAGGGGCAAGTGTTGTTGTCGCTTCCAGCGCAATTAATGAAAGCAATCCCGAAGTAGCGGCAGCAAAAGAAGCGCGTATTCCAGTGATTCAACGAGCGCAGATGTTAGCGGAAATTATGCGTTTCCGTCACGGTATTGCGATTGCAGGGACTCACGGTAAAACTACCACAACCGCAATGATTTCAATGATTTATACGGAAGCAGGGTTAGATCCTACTTTTGTAAATGGTGGTTTAGTAAAATCAGCGGGTAAAAATGCTCATTTAGGGGCAAGCCGTTACTTAATTGCAGAAGCCGATGAAAGTGATGCGTCATTTTTACATTTACAGCCGATGGTTTCCGTTGTGACCAACATTGAACCAGATCATATGGATACTTACGGTGGCGATTTCGAGAAAATGAAAGAAACCTATGTACGTTTCTTACGCAACTTACCATTCTACGGTTTAGCAGTGATGTGTGCCGATGATGAAACGGTGATGGAAATTGCCCCGAAAGTCGGTCGCCAAGTGATTAGCTATGGTTTTAGCGAAAAAACCGATTACCGTATTGAAGATTATCAACAAACCGGTTTCCAAGGGCATTACACGGTGGTTTGTCCAACAGGTGAGCGTATTGAGGTCTTATTAAACGTACCGGGTAGACACAATGCACTGAATGCAACGGCTGCATTAGCGGTTGCGAAAGAAGAAGGCATTGCGAATGAAGCGATTTTAGCTGCTCTTGCGGATTTCCAAGGTGCAGGTCGCCGTTTTGACCAACTTGGCTCATTTATTCGTCCAAATGGTAAGGTAATGTTAGTTGATGACTACGGTCATCACCCAACGGAAGTGGATGTGACGATTAAAGCCGCTCGTCAAGGTTGGGAAAATAAACGTGTAGTGATGGTTTTCCAACCGCACCGTTATTCTCGTACCCGTGATTTATTTGATGACTTCGTACAAGTGTTGTCGCAGGTTGATGCGTTGATTATGCTCAATGTGTATGCGGCAGGCGAAGCACCGATTGTGGGCGCGGAGAGTAAAGATCTCTGTCGTTCAATCCGTAATCTTGGCAAAGTGGATCCGATTTTAGTGTCAGATACTTCACAACTTGGCGAAGTGTTAGATCAAATTATTCAAGATGGTGATTTAATTTTGGCACAAGGTGCGGGCAACGTGAGCAAGCTTTCGCGTGATTTAGCGGAAAGTTGGAAGGCATAAAGAAGATTTAAAACAAGCGGTAAGATTTCGAGAAATTTTCGCTATTGTGTAATTGTACAAAATAATGTGTAGGGGCAAATCACATTTGCCCCAAATAATCATAGTAACATCAGGGTGAATGTAATTCGCCTCTACGGTAAATCCGAAAATTTGCAATAATTTCAATAAATTAACTGTAGGGACACACTGTGTGTGTCCGTTGTTAAAATGGGATATGGTTTATTTTGCGGACACACGCAGTGTGTCCCTACAATTCCCCATAATAATGTAAAATTTTTGCAATAAATGACCGCTTGTAAAACATAAATAAGGTAAAAATAATGAGCTTAAAAAACGAAAAAATTGCGGTGTTATTTGGTGGCGTTTCAGCAGAACGTGAAGTTTCTCTCAATTCAGGTAAATCGGTCTTTGAAGCCTTACAGAGTTTAGGCTATAACGTTGAAGCGATTGATACAAAAGAATTTCCGATTGAAAAATTAAAAGAAAAAGGCATTCAGCGTGTGTTTAATATTCTTCACGGTGGTATCGGTGAAAATGGCGTGCTTCAAGGGGCGTTAGAGCAACTAGGTATTCCCTATACAGGCTGTGGCGTGATGGCTTCTGCGATTACCTTAGATAAGTTCCGCACCAAGCTATTGTGGAATGCAGTGGGCTTACCAACAGCGGCAATGGAAGTGGTACGCCGTGGGCAAGCGGTCAATTCCGATGAAATTATTGCAAAATTAGGTTTACCATTATTTGTGAAACCTGCGAGTGAAGGCTCAAGCGTTGGCGTAAGTAAAGTGAAAACTGCAGAACAGTTATTACCTGCAATCGAAGAAGCATTAAAATATGATTCAATTGTGTTGGTGGAAGAAAATTTAGCAGGGGCGGAATACTCTGTACCAGTACTTGATGGTGAAGTGTTACCCGCGGTACAAATTATTCCAGACGGCGAGTTTTATGACTACCACGCAAAATATATTTCGGATAATACCCAGTATGTTGTTCCAGCGTTAAATGCAGATCGCCAAGCGGAAGTCGCTAAGTTAGTGAAGCAGGCTTATGATGTAGTGGGCTGTCGTGGTTGGAGCCGAATTGATGTAATGGAAGATGGCGAAGGAAACTTCCGTTTAGTTGAAGTGAATACTTGCCCAGGTATGACCAGTCATAGTATTTTCCCAAAATCAGCGGCGACTGTAGGTTATAGTTTCGAGCGTTTAGTTGAACGTGTATTGGAGTTAAGTGCGTAATGGTTGCAGTAATGCGTAAGAAGCCGACTTCGGTGATTCGTACACAAGCAAGTAAACCGAAATATCCGATTAATTGGTTTGTTTTTGTTAAGCCTATCGTTGTGTTATTATGTTTCGGTATGGCTTATGCAATCTATACCAATTGGTCTAGTTTGCTTGCATCACTGGATAGAACTCCAATTCGTTCTTATGCATTAACGCATAAAACACAATTTACGACGAATAATGATATTCGCGAAGTTTTAGCTAAAGCCCCCTTGTTAAAAGGCTATTTTGAACAGGATATTCAAGAGATTAAAGAAAAGTTTCTAACAATTTCTTGGATTCGTGATGTTTCTGTAAGAAAAGTTTATCCCGATAAATTAAGTATTACGTTACTTGAACATCGCCCAGCAGCAGTATGGAATAATAATCAATATGTGTCTGTTCAAGGAAAAGTTTTTAGTTTACCGAAAGATCGGTTTGATAACACTGGCTTACCTATTTTATACGGACCAGACGCAGAAAGTAAGGTTGTGCTTGAAGCGTGGGATAAAATAAAAGCAGATTTAAAATCACGCAATTTAGGATTACATTCCATTGCAATGGATAGTCGAGGAGCTTGGTCAATTCGACTTGATAATGGCGTTGAACTAAAATTAGGGCGAGGGGAATGGCTATCAAAAATCGATCGTTTTGTGACTATTTTTCCTGAAATTGACATCCCTGAGGGAAAACGTTTATCCTATGTCGATTTACGTTATGAACACGGAGCATCCGTCGGATTTAGTAATCAATAATTTATAATACCGCAAACATAATATGACAAAAGTAGCAGAATCTAGAATTAGAGTTGGTTTAGAAATTGGGACACACAAAATAGTTGCTGTGGTGGGTGAAGTATTGCCTGATGGTGTGATTAATGTGATTGGTTCCGGAATTAGTCAATCTAAAGGCGTTCAAGGAGGAGGCATTGTTGATTTAGATGCTGTAACAAGTGCTATTCAACGTGCGATTGAAGAAGCTGAATCGATTTCTGGATATGATATTGTATGTGTTACTCTTGCCCTTTCAGGATCTCACATTACAGCTTTTAATGAAAGTGGAACTGTGCCGTTGTCTGGTAGTGTAAGAAATGAAGATTTGGATAATGCTATTCATATTGCTCGTTCTATTAAATTACCCGATGAGCTGGAAACATTACACATTATTCCTCAGGAATATAGAGTAGATAGATTACCTGCTACTAAAAATCCCCTTGGTTTATCTGGTATGCGTTTGCAGGCTCAAGCTCATTTAATTGCTTGCCATAACGATTGGCTACGTAATTTAAAAAATGCAGTGGAGAGAAGTAAATTAAAAATTGATCAAATCGTTTTTTCGGGGCTTGCTTCAAGTTATTCTGTGTTAACAGAAGATGAAAAAGAACTTGGGGTTTGTTTAATTGATATTGGCGGTGGCACTATGGATGTTCTTGTTTATACAGATGGTGCTTTGCGTTTTAGTAAAGTTATTCCTTTTGGTGGGAATAATGTAACGGACTATATTGCTCATGTTTTCACAACCTCTCGCCAAGATGCAGAAAATATTAAAGTACAGTATGGATGTGCTATTGCACCCCCAACTCATTTCCCTGAGAAAAAAATTGAGGTAGCAGGTTTGGGTGGACGAATGCCAAGAACTTTTACAAAAAGCCAATTATCTAATGTTACATCTCAATGTTACCACGATTTACTGAGCGTAATTAATCAGGAATTATCCCAATTACGCAATGAACTATATCAAAAAGGCATAAAACAAGAATTAATTGCAGGAATTGTGCTTACAGGTGGTGGCTCTCAAATAGAAGATATTGTAGAATGTGCAAAATCTGTCTTTGGATCACAAGTTCGGGTTGGTAACCCATTGAATATTACAGGATTAACGGATTATGTAAGCAAACCGTCTTATGCAACCGTATTAGGATTGCTACAGTATAGTCATTATAATGACGTTGATAGTAGCCAAAGTGGAGAAATTAGTCATAAGGTGGGCGGCATTATTGATACATTAGGTCATAGTGCTAAAAAAGCGTATAATTGGATAAAATCAAGTTTTTAATAGGCATTAATAACAATATTAAGCCGTGAGGGAGAATCACAAATGTTTGAACCTATTTATGAAGCAACGCAAGATGCGGTTATCAAAGTTATCGGTGTCGGTGGCGGTGGTGGTAACGCACTAAATCATATGGTTAGTAACCAATCTGATGTTGGTAGTGTTGAATTCTTTTCGGTTAATACGGATGCACAAGTATTACGTAGTAGTGCCGTTCGCAATACGATTCAAATAGGTGCAAGTGTAACAAAAGGCTTAGGGGCTGGAGCAGATCCAAACATTGGTCATCAAGCAGCTGAAGAAGATAGAGAAGCATTAACGAATATGCTTACAGGTGCTGATATGGTCTTCATTGCTGTTGGTATGGGCGGTGGCACAGGTACTGGTGCAGCTCCTGTAATTGCTGAAATTGCTAAAAGCCAAGGAGCATTAACAGTTGGTATTGTTACTAAACCTTTCTCTTTTGAAGGTAGAAAACGTTCTAACTATGCGGAACAAGGGATCCGTGAACTTGCAAAACATGTGGATTCACTCATCATTATCCAAAATGATAAATTACTAAAAGTATTACCTAAAAGTGTAAAATTTAATGAAGCCTTTGGCGTTGCAAATGACGTCTTACGCAATGCGGTATTAGGTATTACGGATATGATTACTTCCGAAGGTCTTGTGAACGTTGACTTTGCAGACGTGAAAAAAGTGATGTCGGAAATGGGTAGAGCAATGATGGGAACAGGCATTGCAGAGGGTGAAAACCGTGCAGAAAATGCAGCAAAAGAAGCTGTAGCAAGCCCGTTATTGGAAGATGTTGATTTATCAGGTGCTAAAGGCATTCTTGTGAATATTTCTTCTGGCTATGATATTGAACTTGCAGAGGTCAATACCATTATGGAATATGTTACTAGCTTTGCAGATCCTGATGCAGCTATTATTTTTGGTTCTGCTTTCTATCCAGAAATGGAAGGTAAGATTCGTGTAACTTTAGTTGCAACAGGTATTGGTCAGCCAGATGAAATGCCAAAAATTCCATCAATTCAGGCGGTACCGCAATTCCAACAACCTCAACAGAATATAAATACAGGATTTCAAAGAACTCAACCTGATTTTATGAATAATATGGGTGGTTATTCTCAACAAACACAATATACTCAACAGCAGCAAGTTCAGAAACCACAACAAGTAGATACAGCTCAAATGTTTTCCCCAAGCTCAATCCCTGGGTTTATGAGAAATGGTCAATAACCATTTCGGGAAATAAGGAAACGATATGATTAAACAAAGAACCCTTAAACAAGCAGCAAAAGTAACAGGTATTGGCTTGCACAGTGGCAAGAAAGTAACCTTAACGTTGCGTCCAGCACCTGCAAATACAGGGATTATTTACGCAAGAACAGATCTTAAGCCTGTCGTTTATTTCCTGGCAAGTGCTGAATCTATCCGTGATACACAACTTTGTACTTGTATGATCAATGATGAAGGTGTGCGTATTTCAACAGTAGAACACTTAAACGCAGCAATGTCTGCGTTAGGTTTAGATAACCTAATTGTAGAAGTTGATGCAGCCGAAATTCCAATTATGGACGGTAGCTCAAGTCCTTTTATCTATCTCTTATTGGATGCAGGTATTGAAGAACAAGACGCGCCGAAAAAATTTATTCGTATTAAAGAAAGTGTACGAGTAGAAGAAGGGGATAAGTGGGCTGAATTTAAACCTTATAGTCACGGTTTGAAATTAGACTTTACCATTGACTTTACACACCCAATGATTACCAAAGAAGTGCGTAACTACAAAATGGAATTTTCAGCACAACATTTTATTCAACAATTAAGCCGTGCTAGAACCTTTACCTTTATGAAAGATGTTGAATATCTTCAATCCATGGGTCTTGCATTAGGCGGTAGTTTAGATAATGCGATTGTTTTAGATGAATACCGCATTTTGAATGAGGAAGGGCTACGTTTTAAAGATGAACTAGTTCGTCATAAAATGTTAGATGCTGTCGGTGATTTATTTATGTGTGGCTACAATATTTTAGGTGATTTCAAAGCCTATAAATCAGGTCACGGCTTAAATAATAAATTATTACGAGCTGTACTAGCGAATGAAAATGCTTGGGAATTTGTAACCTTTGATGATAAAGCAGAGGTTCCGCAAGGTTATCAAGTGACAGAACAGGTGTTTATTTAATAGTTATTATCATTTCTCGGAGATTTTTATTAAATTTTTAAGGTGTTTTTTCTTAAAATTCTAATTTTTAAAAATTTTTGCAGAAAAATTGCCGCTTGCTATTCCCTTATTCTACATTTTCGGCTAATCTCGCAGACTTCATTTACCTTGGTAAATGAAGTCTTTTTTTATTTGTCTTACAGGAAATTTTATGAGTAACCAATCTTTATCTTCAAAAATCCTTGGCGGTAATTTAGTATTACGCATTGCCGTAGGTTTAGTGCTAGGTATCTGCTTAGCATTAGTTAGCCCAGATGCAGCCAAAAGCGTTGGGGTTCTCGGACAATTCTTTGTAAAATCACTACGTGCAATTGCACCGATTTTAGTTTTTGTTCTTGTAATGGCTTCAATTGCTAACAAAGAAGTTGGCAGCGATAGCCGCTTAAAATCTATTTTGGTGATGTATGGCTTAGGTACCTTTGTTGCAGCAGTAACAGCGGTTACTTTAAGCTATTTATTCCCAACGACCCTTGAATTGGTCACAAGCCCAGATGGACTTGCACCACCGCAAGGCATTGGTGAAGTATTGAAAACCGTTATTTTCAACCTAGTAGATAACCCACTTGGTGCAATTACTAACGGTAATTTCATCGGTATTCTTGCGTGGTCTATCGGCTTAGGTATCGCATTACGTCACGCTGCACCAAGCACCAAAGTTTTATTAAATGACTTCTCTGATGCGGTATCTTTCGTGGTAAAAGTGGTTATTGCATTTGCACCAATCGGGGTATTCGGCTTAGTGGCAGAAACAATGGCAACTAACGGTGCTGATGCCTTTATCGGCTATGCTCGTCTATTAGCAGTATTATTAGGTGCAATGGCGATTGTGGCATTCATTCTTAACCCGCTACTAGTGTTCTGGAAAATCCGCCGCAACCCATACCCACTCACCATCACCTGTTTACGCGAAAGTGGTGTGACAGCATTCTTTACTCGTAGCTCAGCGGCAAATATCCCTGTAAATATGGGATTAGCAAAACGTTTAGGCATCAAAGAAGAAATTTACTCTATCGCAATTCCACTTGGTGCTAACATCAATATGGCTGGCGCAGCAATTACCATCACCGTATTAACATTAGCTGCGGCTTATACTCAAGGTATCGTACCAGATTTCTCAACAGCAGTATTATTAAGTGTTGTTGCTTCAGTATGTGCTTGTGGTGCATCAGGCGTAGCGGGTGGTTCATTATTATTAATCCCACTTGCGTGTAGCTTATTCAACATTCCAAACGATGTTGCAGCACAAGTTATCGGCGTTGGCTTCATTATCGGTGTTATCCAAGATTCAGCAGAAACAGCACTTAACTCATCAACTGACGTACTATTTACCGCAGCGGCAAGTATGTCTGATGAGAAGAATAACTAGAATTCTTGTATACTTTTAATAGTTAAACACTAGTAAAAGACTTAACTACATCAGTCAAGTATTTTAGATAAGCAGAAAAATAGCTGCTATAAAATTGACTATAGTCTTATATTGAAGGCTATAGTCGTTTACTAGGTCTAGATTTTTCTCTATTTTATAAATTTTCATTCTAATATTCTCCTTTCCTTTTCCCTTTCCTGTAATTTTCAGGTACAATCCGCCGATTATTTTTCTTTTATCAATAACAATACAATAGGACATTTACTGCCCTTATGAAAATGCAGAACATTCGTAACTTTTCTATTATTGCTCATATTGACCACGGTAAATCGACTTTATCTGACCGCTTGATCCAAACTTGCGGCGGTTTGTCAGATCGTGAAATGGAAGCTCAAGTGTTAGACTCTATGGATCTTGAGCGTGAGCGCGGTATTACCATTAAAGCACAAAGTGTTACCTTAAATTATCAAGCAAAAGATGGTCAAACCTATCAGTTAAACTTTATCGATACGCCAGGACACGTCGATTTCTCTTATGAAGTTTCTCGTTCCCTAGCCGCCTGTGAAGGGGCGTTGTTGGTTGTTGATGCTGGGCAAGGGGTGGAAGCACAAACTCTTGCTAACTGTTACACGGCAATTGAGATGGATTTGGAAGTAGTGCCGATTTTAAATAAAATCGACTTGCCTGCGGCTGATCCTGAGCGTGTTGCAGAAGAGATCGAAGATATTGTCGGGATTGATGCGATGGAAGCGGTGTGTTGCTCGGCGAAAACTGGCGTGGGGATCGATCTCGTTTTAGAAGAAATCGTGGCGAAAATTCCAGCTCCTGAAGGTGATCCTGATGCACCGTTGCAAGCCTTGATTATTGACTCGTGGTTCGATAACTATTTAGGCGTGGTTTCCCTTGTGCGTGTCAAAAATGGTGTGTTGAAAAAAGGCGATAAAATCAAAGTGATGAGTACAGGACAGTCTTATCAAGTGGATCGTCTTGGTATTTTCACGCCAAAACAAGTTGATACTACGGAATTAAAAACAGGCGAAGTAGGTTGGGTAGTCTGTGCGATTAAAGATATTTTAGGCGCACCTGTTGGGGATACTTTAACCCATCATCACAATCCTGCAAGCGAAGTGTTACCCGGCTTTAAAAAAGTAAAACCGCAAGTTTATGCAGGTTTATTCCCGATTAGCTCAGATGATTATGAAGCGTTTCGTGATGCATTGGCAAAATTGAGCTTAAATGATGCGTCGCTTTTCTATGAGCCAGAAAACTCAACGGCATTAGGCTTTGGCTTCCGCTGTGGCTTCTTAGGCTTGTTGCATATGGAGATCATTCAAGAGCGTTTAGAACGTGAGTATGATTTGGATCTCATTACCACAGCACCGACGGTAGTCTATGAAGTGGAACAAACGAATGGCGAAATTGTCTATGTAGATAGCCCGTCGAAGTTGCCTGCGATTAACAATATTGCGGAAATTCGTGAGCCGATTGCAGAATGTAATATGCTTGTACCACAAGAGTTTTTAGGTAATGTGATTACCTTATGTGTGGAGAAGCGTGGTGTACAGACGAATATGGTTTACCACGGTAACCAAATCGCATTGACTTATGAAATCCCGATGGGTGAAGTGGTGTTAGATTTCTTCGACCGCTTAAAATCGACTTCGCGTGGTTATGCGTCGTTGGATTATGGTTTCAAACGTTTCCAAGCGGCAGATATGGTGCGTGTAGATATTATGATCAACGGCGAGCGTGTCGATGCGTTAGCGTTAATCGTCCACAAAGCCAATGCCCCTTATCGTGGTCGTGAGTTAGTGGAAAAAATGAAAGAGTTAATTCCACGTCAGCAGTTTGATATTGCGATCCAAGCGGCGATTGGTAACCATATTATCGCTCGTTCGACGGTGAAGCAGTTGCGTAAAAACGTATTGGCGAAATGTTACGGTGGTGACGTAAGCCGTAAGAAAAAACTGTTGCAGAAGCAGAAAGAAGGTAAAAAACGTATGAAATCTTTAGGTAACGTGGAAGTGCCACAAGAAGCGTTCTTAGCGATTTTGCACGTTGGGAAGGACTAATAATCCCCCCTCAGCCTTCGGCAGTTCCCCCCGCAAGCAGGAGCAATTAGATTAAGGAGAAGAAAAAACAGATGAGCAATATTTTAACCATTGGTTTTATTGCAGTATTGTACGGTATTTGGAAAGTGTTGGACTCAATGCAATTGCCAAACACGATTTCTATTATATTAGTAGGTTTAGTTGTTATTTGTGGTGGCTTTTGGTCATTTTACAAATTTAGTGCCGAACCTCGCCGCTTGCGTGCGATTGAGCGTGAAGAAAAGCGTTTAGGCAAACCGCTCACCGCAGAAGAAAAAGCAGCAATTCAACCTCGTTCCTTAGTGGGTGATTTTTTTGCTTCACTATTTGGGGTGTTAGCATTAGTCACTATTTTACGTTCATTTATTTTTGAGCCGTTCCAAATTCCAAGCGGTTCAATGGAGCCAACATTACGCGTGGGTGATTTTCTGTTAGTGAATAAGTTTACTTACGGAATTAAAGACCCGATTTGGCAAAATACCCTTGTTCCGATGGGTAAACCTGAACGTGGGGATATTGTGGTATTTAAAGCACCAAAACAGCCACACGTTGATTATATTAAGCGTGTTGTGGGTGTCGGTGGCGACCGTGTGAAATATGATTTTCATACCCGTAATTTAACCGTTGTTCATGGCGATTCGGGTAAAGAAGTGGTGTTTAAATACGAAGGCGGTACACCAAATCCTGAGTTTTTCTATCACGGTGAAATGCAAGTTGAACGTACCGAAATTGGTGATGTTACTCACCAGATTTTAAATAATCCACACGCCTTTAACTATGAGCCTTATTTCTTCAAACAAGACGGTATTCCTGCTGGGGAATGGGTAGTGCCAGAAGGGCATTATTTTGTAATGGGAGATAACCGTGATAACAGCGAAGACAGCCGTTTCTGGGGATTTGTGCCTGAAAAGAATATGGTCGGTAAAGCAAGTGTGATTTGGTTAAGTCTTGATAAGAAACCGAATGAATTTCCAAGCGGATTACGTTTTGAGAGAATGTTTACGGCGATTAAATAAAGAGAACATTTCCCCCTTTGAAAAAGGGGGATTAAGGGGGATTTTTAAAGCGTGAATTTTATTCAATGTTAGCAAAATCCCCCCTAGCCCCCCTTTTTCAAAGGGGGGAATTCTATGAAGATAAACTAAAATGCAATTAGAACTATTACAGAAAAAATTAGGTTATCAATTTGCTAACCTTGATTACCTCACCCAAGCCCTCACTCATCGCAGTGCTGCGTCAAAAAATAATGAACGCCTTGAGTTTCTTGGCGATTCCATCTTAAATTTTGCCATTGGTAAAGCCTTATATGAAAAATTCCCGAAAGCTGATGAAGGGGAACTAAGCCGTATGCGTGCAGCATTGGTGAAAGAACAGACCCTTGCGGTTGTCGCTCGTCAGTTTGAGTTAGGCGAGTATATGAAATTAGGGGCTGGAGAATTAAAAAGTGGTGGCTATCGTCGAGAGTCCATTTTATCCGATTGTGTGGAGGCGATTATTGCTGCAGTATATTTAGATGCTGGGATTGATCGGGCGATGGAACGTGTGCATTGTTGGTATCAGCAACTTCTAAATGAGATGCAACCAGGGGAAGCACAAAAAGATCCGAAAACTCGTCTGCAAGAGTATCTACAAGGGCGTAAGCTACCTTTACCAACTTACGAAGTGATTGATATTAAAGGCGAAGCCCATAACCAAACCTTTAAAGTCAGTTGTAAAGTCGAAAAAGTTGATGAAATCTTTATCGGTAATGGCACAAGCCGTCGCAAAGCCGAGCAAGATGCGGCATTGCAGGTGATAAAGGTGTTGGGAATAAGATAACCTAATGTAGGGTGTGTCTTGACCCACCATTTTAATTTGTATTTATTTAAGAGAACACAATGATAGATCAAAAAACATATTGTGGCTTTATTGCCATTGTTGGTCGCCCAAACGTAGGGAAATCAACGCTATTAAACAAAATTTTAGGACAGAAAATTTCGATTACTTCTCGCAAAGCTCAGACAACTCGTCACCGCATTTTAGGGATTAAAACCGAAGGGGCGTATCAAGAGATTTATGTTGATACTCCAGGGCTTCACATTGAAGAAAAACGAGCGATTAACCGCTTGATGAACCGTGCGGCAGCCAGTGCGATTGGCGATGTCGATATGGTAATTTTTGTGGTAGAAGGCACGAAGTGGACCGACGATGATGAGATGGTACTCAATAAATTGCGTTCGACCAAAGCCCCTGTGATTTTAGCGATTAACAAAGTGGATAATATCAAGGAAAAAGAAGAATTATTGCCACATCTGACCGCTTTATCGCAGAAATTCCCGTTTAAAGAGATCATTCCGATTTCAGCTCAACGGGGCAAAAACGTACATATTTTAGAGAAATTTGTGCGAGAGTCACTCAAAGAAGGCATTCATCACTATCCTGAAGATTATGTCACCGACCGTTCGCAACGTTTTATGGCGTCAGAAATTATCCGTGAAAAATTAATGCGTTTTATGGGCGAAGAGTTGCCTTATTCGGTGACGGTTGAAATTGAGCAATTTAAAACCAACGAACGTGGCACTTATGAAATCAACGGTTTGATTTTAGTGGAACGTGAAGGGCAGAAAAAAATGGTGATCGGTAACAAAGGTCAGAAGATCAAAGTGATCGGCACTGAAGCTCGTGCGGATATGGAACGCCTATTTGATAATAAAGTTCACCTTGAACTGTGGGTGAAAGTCAAAGCTGGCTGGGCAGACGATGAACGTGCGTTAAGAAGTTTGGGTTATATTGACGAATAATGATCGAACAGTGGCAACGTGGCTTTGTATTACATCGCAGAGAGTACAGCGAAAGCAGTTTACTCGTTGATTTTTTCACTGAAAATCACGGGCGAATTACCTTACTTGCCAAAGGGGCAAGACGACCACCTTCGCCATTGAAATCCGTTCTCCAACCCTTTACCCCTTTACTGCTGAAATGGACGGGTAAAGGCGATCTCAAAACACTTACCAAAGCTGAACCTGCATCTTTAACCCTCCCGATGCAAACGCTGGCACTGTATAGCGGTTTTTATGTCAATGAAGTCCTTGCAAGAGTTTTGGAAAATCACACCGCTTACCCTGAATTATTTCAGCATTATCTACACTGTATGACAAAGTTGGCAAGCCAGCCAAACGAGATCGAACCGATCTTACGCACCTTTGAATTTCAAACACTTAAAGCGTTAGGTTATGGGGTGGATTTTTGCCATTGTGCAGCAACAGGTAAGCCTGTCGATCCCAAAATGAGCTATCAATTTAGAGAAAATGAAGGCTTTATTGCCTCTTTACTACAAAATAACTATACCTTTATCGGCAAAGATTTATTAGCTTTTGCAGAAATGAATTTTTCAGAGAAAGAAACCTTACAGTCAGCAAAACGTTTCACCCGTATTGCTTTAAAGCCTTATTTGGGATCAGCACCACTGAAAAGCCGAGAGCTGTTTCAGTCTGTTTTACCCAATAGATTAAAAGGGTAGGTCGGGCATTTATGCCCGACCTACTTGGAGATTCCTTTCTTAATCATCTCTTCAAAAAACGGGTAGTCAACTAAAAACGCATCGTGTCCAAAGTCGGAATGAAATTCGTAAAAATCGACGGTAATGCCTGCATTTTCTAAACGCTGTTTGCTTTTATGTAGGTCAATCTGTTTAAACAGTTGATCGCTCGTTACGCCGACAAGGGTGTAATTCGCTTTAATGCGACTGAGTGCTTCTTGCTCGTTTACATAGGTTAAAGCAGGATCATAGAGATCTAAGGCTCTTAACAGGCGTAAGTAACTATTGGCGTCAAAGCGATCTAGAAATTTGAGCCCTTGATAACTTAAATAAGATTCTACTTGGAAGTGATCACCCCAAATCGTTCCCGTCTGTTTCACTTCTCGCCCAAAGGCTTTGGCAAGTTGTACATCGGTGCGGTAGGTGAGCATACCGAGCATTCGGGCAATTTTTAAGCCGTTATCTGGGGGCGTACTGCCATAATAATCGCCGTTGTTAAAATGGGGATCGTTTATTACCGCTTGTCGCATAACGTGATTGAAGCCGATTGCTTCTGCACTCAAGGTAAGCGAAGAACAGAGATTGACTACATTTTTCACTTGTTCCGGATAATCAATCGCCCACTGTGTCGCTTGCATTCCACCAAAAGAGCCACCCACGACCGCTTGTAGCTGAGTAATACCGAGTTTATCGATCAAGGCTTTTTGCACCTTCACAATATCTTGCACGGTGATAACGGGAAATTGACTGCCGTAGGGTTTATTCGTATTTGGATTGATAGACGAAGGGCCTGTCGTACCTTTGCAACCGCCAAGCACATTCGAGCAGATAAAAAAGTATTTATCGGTATCAAAAGCTAATCCTGCACCGATAAAATCTTGCCACCAGCCTTTATCCGCAGGCGGTGCATAATAGGGTTCGGCGTCACCCGTTAAAGCGTGACACAACAATACAGCATTGCTTTTTTCCGCATTCAATGTGCCATAGGTTTGGTAAGCGACATTGATAGGCGAAAGTGTTCCGCCTAAAGCAAGCTCAAGGGGAATATCATCAAAAAGAGTAATCTGCTGTGCCATAAAAATCCTTGCAAAAAACGGTAAAAAAGCGACCGCTTGTTTTTGAATAGTTTTAAGTTTACGAATAGGAAATCGTTTCGTCAAGAAATTTTAGACATCTAAACGTCTAGATTTTTAAATGGCTAAATTGATTATTGTATTACTATGGGCACTTATGCTGTCGGAAAATCATTTTGGGATATAGAATTACTCATCCTTAGGAATAACCACAGCAGGATCCACTTTCCCTTCAAAACCATCAATCAATTTTTTTAGCCCATAATCTTCCTTGTCTGAATGAGGGCTGAATAAATCGACTTCTGTATTCAATTTAGGATTACTAATTCCCACCCATTTTGCAATACCATCGGTAAAGTTTAAGCCAGATTTCATCGCTTTATAGACTTTTCTATCGGTATCATCACTAGATATTTTAAAGAGCGGAACATCAAAGTGTAGCTTACTTTTGCCACTGCTGTTGTGGATTGCAATGTCATTTTCAGTGATATGGTGAGCTAAACCGTGATCGGCAAAATAGACCATCGAAAACGAGCGGTTAGATTGTTGCTCATTTTTGTGAAGGGCTTCATATAAGCGTTTTAACACTTCGTCGGTTTTTTTGATGGACGATACATAGCAGTTTACGTTGAAATACTTTTTGCCTATTTTTTCATCATCAAACATTTTAGGGTAATCAGTTAAACGATCACAGCTGATGGGGTGTGAGCCATATAAATGTACCACAACAAAACGTTTGCTATGAGTTTTTTGCTCAATAATGTGTTCAAATTTAGGTAATAAATCAAAGTCACTGATATTTTGATGGAAAGAGTCTCCTGATTTTAAGAATAATTTTTCATCACTTTTGTTAGCAAGAGAAGAAACTGGCGTATCAAAAATGCCTAGATAGCCTTGATTTGACAGCCAGTAGGTTTTAATCCCTGCGGATTTAATCAAATCTACCATACCAAGACTGTATTCCCCTTCCCATTTTTGTGTATCAGGCTTGGTGAGCATTAATTTTAATGAAGCAATGGTGTTGGTTCCGCCTGCGGTCAGCCCATCAATTAAAATGCCGTTAGCACTGCTCATAAACGGTGTATTTTCAGCAGGGTAGCCATAGGCGTGGTGATAATCCTTTCTAGCACTTTCGCCGATCACTAAAATGTAATCATCATAACGACTTTCTGCATTGAGTTGTGACGTTCCCCATTCACTCTGAATGGACATACTATTCAAGCGGTCTAATTCTGTTTTGACTTTACCGATCGCACTACTTCCTTCTTGTAGAAATTTGAAGGGCGGAGTAGAGATAAAAACTAATGCAACTCCTAACGCAAGAAAGGTTTTATTTTTGTGGAATTGAATTTGCCATTTTTGACTAATAAAACGAAATCCTAACAGTGATATAAAAATGCCAGCACAAGCAACAAAGTTAATGAGAGGGATTTGGCTGAAAAACTCTTTGCTTTCTTGTATATCTGTAGCAAAAACCGAAGCAACATATTGATACGACGGTGGACCAAAGGTCAAACCAATAGGCGTGTAAAGGGCATATAAAGTGACAATCGGCAAAAGCAGATAAAAGAACGTCTTTTTAGAGGCATTCGCAAATAGAATAACGAGAACCAGCAACAGCACATTGCTGATTTCAGGATTAGGAAAAAAGCCCGAACCAAGTAGCATTAGGTAACTGACTAAATAAGCTAAACCAAAACTAATGAGAGTAGCGAGTATCTTTGTTATATTCATTATGAGCAAAACGAAAATAAAGGGATAGCGATTTTACCGAAAATAAAGTGGAAATTCTATCCGCTTGCCTACTTTGATCTGTCATTAAGATAATCTATAATATTTCGATTTTTTTCCCCAACCGTTACACAGAGGTCAAAATGAGCAATCCTATTTATAAACGTATTTTGTTAAAGTTAAGTGGTGAAGCATTACAAGGTGAAGAAGGCTTTGGTATTGACCCATCTATCTTAGATAGAATGGCATTAGAGATCAAAGAATTGCTTGCAATGGACGTAGAAGTCGGCGTAGTTCTTGGGGGTGGTAACTTATTCCGTGGTGCTAAACTTGCTAAAGCAGGTATGAACCGTGTTGTTGGAGACCATATGGGTATGCTTGCAACAGTAATGAACGGTTTAGCAATGCGTGATGCCTTACACCGTGCTGATGTCAATGCAAAATTAATGTCTGCATTCCAGTTAAACGGTATTTGTGATACTTACAACTGGTCGGAAGCTATCAAAATGTTACGCGAAAAACGTGTCGTGATTTTCTCAGCAGGTACAGGTAGCCCGTTCTTTACTACAGACTCTGCAGCTTGCTTGCGTGGTATTGAAATTGAAGCTGATGTTGTCTTAAAAGCAACTAAAGTAGATGGTGTGTATGATTGCGATCCTGCAAAAAATCCAGATGCAAAACTTTATCAACATTTAAGCTATGCTGAAGTTATTGAAAAAGAATTGCAAGTGATGGATTTAGCTGCATTCACTCTTGCCCGTGACCATAATATGCCAATTCGTGTATTTAATATGGGTAAAGCTGGTGCGTTGAAACAAGTTGTGACGGGTACAACGGAAGGTACGACGATTGCTTAATTAACGCTATTCAACGAATTAATCCAACTTAACTATTTATTTAAGTTGGATTTTTTATTCTTTACTTTGCCATTTCAAATTCAATTAACATCATGAGAATATGGATTACTTTAATATGTATCTCTTGAATACGATCAGCATAACGAAAATGAGGTACACGAATCTCAATATCAGCTAGTTCTGCTATTTTTCCTCCATCCTTGCCTGTCATTGCAATAATTTTCATTCCTTTGGCTTTTGCAGCTATGATTGCATTAATAACATTTTTAGAATTTCCTGATGTTGATAAGCAAAACAAGATATCTCCTTTTTGTCCGATTGCCTCAACATAACGAGAAAAGACATATTCATATCCAAAGTCATTGCTTACGCAGCTTAAATGGCTTGGATCTGAGATTGCTATGGCTGGATATCCAGGCCTATTTTCACGATAACGTCCAGTTAACTCTTCAGCAAAATGCATAGCATCACAGTGTGAGCCACCATTCCCACAGGAAAGTATTTTTCCCCCGTTCTTAAAACTATCAGTAATCAGTAAAGCTGCTTCTTGAATTAGTTTAAGATTATGTTGGTCATTAATAAAGTCATTTAATACTTGTTGCGCTTCTTGTAATTCTATTAAAATTTGTTGTTGGTACATAAGGATTCCCTCTTGTGATGAGTTAAGTCAAATAAGTCTACCACAAACCCTATAAACTTAGTACTAGGAAAATAGAATGAAATTGGGTAGAATCAATAGGTTTATGTTATTCAATCAAAGGAAAATACTATGATTAATGAAATTAAGAAAGATACTCAAGAACGAATGGAAAAAAGCCTTGAGGCCTTAAAAGGACATATTTCTAAAATCCGTACAGGTAGAGCTCAGCCTAGTTTATTAGATGCTATTCAAGTGGAATATTACGGGTCCGCAACACCATTACGTCAATTAGCTAATGTTGTCGCAGAAGATGCTCGTACATTAGCAGTCACTGTATTTGATCGTTCGTTGATTAGTGCGGTAGAAAAGGCGATTTTAACTTCGGATTTAGGGTTAAATCCTTCTTCGGCTGGAACTACTATTCGTGTTCCTCTTCCTCCATTAACGGAAGAACGTCGTCGAGATTTAATTAAAATTGTAAAAGGTGAGGGAGAACAAGGTAAAGTTTCAATTAGAAATATTCGCCGTGATGCAAATGATAAAATTAAAACTTTAGAGAAAGAAAAACAGATTAGTGAGAATGATGAGCGTAAAGCTCAAGATGATATCCAAAAGATTACAGATATTTATATCAAAAAAGTGGATGAGATTTTAGCAGACAAAGAGAAAGAATTAATGGATTTTTAACATATGAATTGGGCGGAAATTTTCCGCTCAATTTATTCTAACTGGTAGAAGAGATTTAAGATGTGGTTATGAATTTCTTTATTGGTTTCCAATGTCTACATCCTATATAAATAGAGTAAAACCGTTTCATTTTAAGAGAAAAAATGATAGAAAAAACCTTTATTGTGGGGAAAGATGCAGCCCTTGAAGAAAGCATCGAAAGATTCCAGACTAAGTTGAAAGAATTAGGATTTAATATTGAGGAGGCTTCTTGGCTTAATCCTGTACCAAATGTATGGTCAGTACATATTCGTGATGTTGATTGTCCACAATGTTTTTCAAATGGTAAAGGAGCAAGTAAGAAAGCAGCTCTTGCTTCCGCATTGGGGGAGTATTTTGAGCGTTTATCGACTAATTATTTTTGGGCTGATTTTTATTTAGGAAGGGAAATTGCTGAAGGTGAATTTGTTCACTATCCAAATGAAAAATGGTTTCCTATTGAAAATGAAACGGAATTACCTGAAGGAATATTGGATCCATTTCTACATGACTATTTTAATCCAAATGGAGAATTGACACCAGAATTTCTGGTAGATCTACAGTCTAGCAATTCAGAACGAGGAATAGTTGCATTACCTTATATTCGTCAGTCTGATGGTCATACTGTATATATTCCACAAAGCATTATTGGAAATTTATTTGTTTCTAACGGGATGTCAGCTGGCAACACTAAGAATGAAGCCAGAGTGCAGGGACTATCGGAAGTATTTGAACGCTTTATCAAAAATCGTATTATCACTGAGGCAATCAGCTTGCCTGAAATTCCGCAGTGTATTATTGATGGTTATCCGACGATTAAACGTTCGATTGAGCAATTGGAGCAAGAAGGGTTTCCGATTCTCTGCTATGATGCTTCATTAGGTGGCGAATTTCCAGTTATCTGTGTAGTTTTACTTAATCCTAGGAATGGTACGTGTTTTGCTTCTTTTGGTGCTCATCCTAATTTCCAAGTCGCATTTGAGCGTACAGTAACTGAGCTTTTGCAGGGGCGTAGTTTAAAAGATTTGGATGTGTTTTCTCCACCATCATTTAATAATGATGATGTGGCAGATTATGCGAATTTGGAAACTCATTTTATTGATTCAAGTGGTCAGATTTCATGGGATCTTTTTAAATCAGAACCAGATTATGAATTTACTCACTGGGATTTTTCAGGCACAACAGAGCAGGAATTTGCTAATTTGATGGAAATTTTCAGCCGGTATAAGCAAGAGGTTTATATTATGGACTATGAACATTTAGGTGTATACGCTTGCCGTATAATTGCTCCTGGAATGTCTAATATTTATCCTCCTGACGATTTGATCTATGCGAATAATAATATGGGAATGGAATGGCGTGAAATGTTGCTTGATTTACCCTATTTCCATCATGAGAAAGAAATTTATCAAGAGCTATTGGACGTGCTGGATGAGCAAGGTATTGATGATATGACGCGGGTACGTGAATTTATTGGAGTGGTAGCTGAAAAAGGAAGCGCACTACAAACTTTACGTATTGGTGAATTAAAATCTATGCTTCATTTGGCTTTAGGAAATCTTGAAGAGGCATTAGATTGGGCAACTTGGACAGTTAATATGAATGCTTCCGTATTTTCAGCAGAAAGAAACAATTACTATCGTTGTTTAATTAGTGTAATTGAATTATTTTTGGATGAGGATAGGGAACCTGAGCAGTATAGAATGATATTTAACAGAATGTATGGGAAAGATGCTGTAGATTTTGTTTGGAATATAATGCAGGGAGAAAATCCGTTCCATGGTTTAATTGGTTCTGATGAAACTTTGAGGAATATGTCAGCTCATCAAAAATTACTAGATGCATACCATAAGCTACAAAAAGTAAAATAATAGAAATTACATTGATAAATGTAGTGTGATAAAAACGCCTATGAATAGATTCTATTTATAGGCGTTTGACTTTCTATTTCATTCTAGTATCTAAGGATGATGTTGGGATAAATTTAGTATCCTATCTTTCATACAATGAGCTATTTCTGTTAAATATTTTTCTTAAAAAGAGGAAAATATCTTTATTGAGGACTTAAATTGCAAAACCAAAGGCATAGAATGCAACTAATGCAATAGCAATAGCTACTGTACCAACGTTCAATTTGTTAAATTCGCCTGAAATGGTACGTCCAATCACTAAGGTTGCAAAACCTAACATAATACCTGTTACGATATTTGCAGTTAAAACAATAAACACAGCACAAACTAAGCCTGACATTGCACCGATAAAGTCATCAAAGTCTAATTTAGATACATTGCTCAACATTAATAAACCAACGTACATTAATGCAGGGGCAGTAGCATAACCGGGAACTAAAAATGCGAGTGGTTGGAAGAAAAGCATTAATAAGAACAACACGCCAACAACGACCGCAGTCAAACCTGTTTTACCACCAACAGCAGTTCCTGCTGCTGATTCAATATATACTGCTGCAGGCGCGGTACCAAATAAACCTGAAAGTACGCTACTTAATGAATCTGAAGTAAGTGCTTTATCACCGTTGATAATTTGTCCATCTTTATCTAATAAATTTGCCTGACCTGCTACAGCACGAATGGTACCTGTTGCATCAAAAATAGCAGTCATTACTAAGGCAAAGACCACAGGTAAAATAGCTGCATTCAATGCACCGACAATATCTAAATTTAAGAATTGAGAGTTTTCACCAAAGGTAGGTAATTTAAATACTTCACCGCCAAATTTCACATTCGGATCGAAAATTAAACCGATGATTGTAATTGCAATGATAACCCAAAGAATAGAACCTTTAATTTGTAAACGCTCTAAACCAATGATAGCAGCTAAACCAACTAAAGATATCATTACAGGAAAAGAAGTGAACTCACCCATTTTTACAGGTAAACCCGCTTGGTTGCTAACAACTAAACCAACGCCATTTGCTGCAATCAATAAAAGGAATAAGCCGATTCCAATTCCAGCGCCGTGAGCAATACTAGATGGCAGATTACGCAAAATCCACGCACGGATACCTGTTATGGAAACAATGGTAAATAAAACACCCATAAGGAAGATTGCACCTAATGCAACAGGAATACTAATGCCTTGACCTAGCACTAAACTGAATGCAGTAAAAGCTGTTAATGAGATAGCACAACCAATCGCCATTGGAGCATTTGCCCATAAGCCAATGAGGATTGAACCTAAACCAGCAACCAAACAGGTTGCAATAAATACTGAATCAGCAGGAAAGCCAGCCGCACTTAACATATTTGGCACAACGATAACGGAGTAAACCATTGCAAGGAAAGTAGTTAAACCAGCAATAACCTCTTGACGAACATTAGAACCACGTTCTGCCAGTTGAAAACGAGAAAGAAGAGACATAATGGAAAAACCTCAATAAATATATAGTATGATTAAAGGGTCGAAGATTGTACACAAAGATAAACCAAAAAGCAATCGTTTGCGTAGATGTTAAAAATATTTAGGTTGAGTGCTATAAGAAACATATAGGTTATTTAATGTATTTAAAGCGCAAAAATAAGAGCATTAGCGTTTATTAATATCTCCTAATAAGCCTGCATAATGGATCGTTTTAGGGCTTGATTCTAATGCAATTTTGAGAGCCATTGTCAATGGAACAGAAAGTAGCATTCCTACTGTACCGAGTAACCATCCCCAGAAAAGTAGTGACAAGAATACAACGAGAGTTGAGAGACCAAGGGTTCTCCCCATCATTCTAGGTTCTAGAATATTGCCAATTACCATATTGATTGCAATGATACCGACGGATACTCCCAATCCAACAGAAAAGCCATTCAATAGAAATGCTTGTACAGCAATAGGTACACCAGCAATGATTGAACCTATGTTTGGAATATAGTTGAGTAGGAAGCTTAATGTGCCCCATAATACAGCATATTGTACATCAGCTATTTCAAGTAACACCCAAATAGATATCCCAGTAAGCAGGCTTACAATCGTTTTTATGCCAAGATAGCTAATAACTCCCTGTAATACTCGGTTGATATGGCTTTCTTCCGATTCCACATTTTTATTGCCTCTAAGAGCCACGATAAGTTTATGTTTAGCGGTTGGAGCCTCAAATAACATGAACACAACGACTAATAAGAGTACAAAAATATTTGTGACGACGCCTGAGAAGCTAAGTAATAAGCGACTAACAAAGTTCATAATAATGCTTGGGTCTAGCTGTTCTTGGATCTGTTCACGAGATATTGAAACCGGGATATTCCAGTTATCAACAAGGAGCATTGCGGCAGCAATACGTTCAGATAGAAGAATTTTGTATTGTGGAATTGATGCTGTAAATTCTTGTACTGTACTGTTGATTAGTCCTGCCAGAAAAAAGAATCCAAGTAAAAATAGAATAAGGAGTATAGTGATTGCCAGCCACAAAGGGACTTTATGAGAGGTTAGATATTTGATAATAGGAGAACAAATAATTGCAATAAAAAGAGATAATAAGAAAGGAATAACGATCTCAACGGATAATTTAATACCCGCCAAAATAATTACAATAGCAGCAGTAGCTACCAGAATCTGAGTTAAAGAAGAATTTTGTTCCATATCTACGAGAATATATTGCTATGTGATTGAGTGATGGTATATCAAATGTTTGTATTTTTAGATCCGACTATGTTAATAGCTAGTGATTACTTCTTTCAACAACTCCACCGCCAAGAACGCTAAGCTAAAACGCTGTTCATCAGCCACTGTCCAGAATTGTAGTGCGTTTTCATTTTTATTGAGTAGTTGGCTAATCTGTAAGAGATTCGTTTCTTCATCTTCACCATTTTTAACAGGGGTAATTACATTATCAGAGTTAAATTTTACCCACGCTTGTTGTTGCCACTGCTCACTTAATGCGGTTGCATCTAAAGCATACTCAGATTGCACCCTGATCATCTGTGAAATACCATAGAAAACAGGCACTTGCACGGAATGGAAAGTCACACTAGCGGTTAGATTTGGCAGAACTTTTGCAAGTTGTAACTCAAAGGCACGAGAGAACGGCAGATGTTTTTCATCACCTTGCACATTGGCAGGCACAGCATCAAACGCCACGCGTGGTTTTTCATCATCAAGGGGAATACCATTTAACAACTGAGCAGTTTGCCCTGCTAACTCACGCACTTTTTCATCACCAAAATAGGCCGATGGCAATAGTGATGTAACAAAAATATGTTGAATAGGCTGGTCCAACAACGGTTTTAAGGCAAGTGCTAATTGGCTGATTTGTGGATTTGCTAACGCAACAATATTTCGCTCACGCACATTGGCGATCATTTCATTGTTTACACTTGGCACAATCACAGGCACATTGCCGATTAATGCAGAAATGCCGTAGAGATCTAAAATCACACAACCTGCTTGTACCGCTTGAGCCAGCAATTCAGCATTTGCCATTTTGCCTGCAAAGAGAACGTGACTAAATTGCGACCAATTGACATCTTCAACAGCGATTTGCTCAACAGCTTTTGCACCGAAACGCAGAGAATGTTCTTCGCCAAAACTTTCCAATTCAACGGCTGAAATTTGTTCAAAATCTAAACTACTTTGTTCTAAGGCTTCTAATAATTTCTCGGCTAATAAAAAATCTGCTGCAATTGCTAAACGAATGTTTGCCATTTTGTTTCTCTCTTGTCAAAATAAAGGCTAATTTTACTCTTTTTTATCGCAATTGCGAAAGGAAAAATAGACCTCAGATATTGATTTTTGAATCTCATTATATGTCGTGAATCTTTGATATGTATCATTATGAAATTTATCATTATTTCAACCACTTATCTTCATCTTGCTTATGCTCAAATTCCGCTTCAAACGTTGTATTATTTTGAGAGGAAGTTCTGTTCATTGAGCCAAAGGACATAAATTTCACACGACTTGCAAACAGTTTCATAAACATTGCTTGTAGCAATTGGCGAGTTATCGGCAATAGAAGCAATAACGCTAAAATATCGCTCAAAAAACCTGGGATAATCAGCAATACCCCTGCGATTGCAAAAAAGATCGAAGACGTCACCGCTTGTGCTGGGATCTTTCCTTGTGCGATCTCTTGGCGGATCTGTACTATGGTCATTATTCCTCTTAATTTCACCAACCATAAACCGACCGCTGAAATAGTGATCATTAATAAAATCAGGGGTAAAACCCCGATAGCAGAGCCAACGCTTACTAACAGAGAGATTTCAATGTAGATGTATAAAAATAGCCCAGCTAAAAAGAGAAGTAATGGCATAGAAATTCCTTATAGAAGTTAGTGGCTGATTAAATAGTGATAATTTGGGCATTTTCAACCCTAGCCCCCCACTACGCAAGTAAATTTAGTCTATTTAAAGCTAATCGTTTGCTTTTTTTCATAAAGAGATAAAAAATTTATTTGTTTTATACAAAAAATATGCTATTTATATGGCCACTCAAGCTTTTATTGATAAATGAAAATGACATTACGTTCTCTTGTTAGCCTTATTATTAATCTCGTTGTGATTATTATCGCCGCGAGGGTTAAGTTGGCTCGCAATTAGAATTGTATAATGAGATCCACAAACCCTCGCTAGTTTTAGTGAGGGTTTTTTATTACATAAAAGCCTTAACTAAAGTAGCGACACAACATTAAAAAGGTAATTTATGAACGGAGCAAATTTAGTCGTTGAGTGTTTGAAAGCTCACGGTGTGACATCTCTTTTTGGCTATCCAGGCGGGGCAATTATGCCTGTCTATGATGCGATTTACGATTCAGGTTTAGATCATCTACTTTGTCGTAACGAGCAAGGTGCTGCAATGGCTGCTATCGGTTATGCTCGGGCAACAGGCAAGACAGGCGTTTGTATTGCGACTTCAGGCCCAGGGGCAACCAACCTAGTTACAGGCTTAGGCGATGCCTTAATGGATTCTATTCCTATCGTAGCAATTACAGGGCAAGTGGCTTCAGCCTTTATCGGTACAGATGCTTTTCAAGAGGCAGATGTATTAGGCTTATCCCTTGCTTGTACCAAACACAGTTTCATCGTGCAAAACATTGATGAACTACCTGAAATTATCGCCAAAGCGTTCCAAATTGCACAAAGTGGTCGCCCTGGTCCTGTGCTTGTCGATATTCCTAAAGATGTGCAATTCGCTCCAACATCACTTTCCCCCGTCGTCTATAAAAAAGTGGCGGCTAAAACACAAAATCCATCCGCACTTGTACAAGCCAAAGTCTTGTTAGCTCAAGCAAAACGCCCTATTCTTTATGTTGGCGGTGGTGTTGGTATGGCAGATGGCGTGCAAGCGGTTAGATCTTTCCTAGATGTTGCAAATATTCCGTCTGTTTCTACCTTGAAAGGCTTAGGAACCATTCCGCCACAACACCCACTCTATATGGGAATGATCGGTATGCACGGCACGAAAGCGGCTAACTATGCAGTACAAGAAAGTGATTTACTCATCGCTTGTGGGGCTAGATTTGACGACCGTGTGACAGGTAAACTTGACACCTTTGCACCGCACGCCAAAGTGATTCATATTGATATTGATGTAGCTGAAATCAACAAGCTACGCAAAGCAGATGTAGCATTGCAAGGAGATTTAATCGAGGCAGTGACCGCACTTACCCAACCGTTAGAGATTGAAAGCTGGCGAGCTGATGTGCGTAAGCTGAAAGCGGATTTTGACTTCAGCTATCAAGAAAATGTAGGCGAAGGCGAAATCGACCCTTGGGCGTTGTTACACACCCTTTCACAACGCAAACCGCAAAATGCGATTATTACTACTGACGTTGGCCAGCACCAAATGTGGTCAGCACAGCATATGCAGCATTATTCCCCTGAAAACTACATCACTTCTGCTGGGTTCGGCACAATGGGATTTGGTCTGCCAGCAGCGGCGGGTGCGGTCAAAGCTCGCCCAACGGATCCAACCATTGTGATTACGGGAGATGGCTCTTTTATGATGAATATTCAAGAACTCGGCTCAATCAAACGTGGCAATTTACCTGTCAAAATTCTGTTACTCGACAACCAACGTTTAGGAATGGTGCGTCAATGGCAATCGCTCTTTTTCCATGGTCGCCACAGTCAAACCATTTTAGATGACAACCCAGACTTTGTGATGCTAGCTAACGCCTTTGACATTCCAGCAGAACGCATTGAAAAAGCAGGGGAAGTTTCAACCGCATTAGACCGCTTACTCAACAGCAAAGGAGCGTATTTATTGCACGTTTGTATCCCAGATGAAGAAAATGTGTGGCCACTCGTTCCACCAAATGCGTGCAATACAGATATGTTAGATGAAGACATTGGGGTTTAAGGAGAAGAAAAATGCAACAATATCAATTCGTTATCAAAGCTAATAAACGCCCTGAAACCCTTGAGCGTTTACTCAGAGTGATCCGCCACCGTGGGTTTGAAGTGCTATCACTCAATGCAGAAAATAATGGTTCGGGAATTACGTTAAATGTCACCGTTCAGAGTGAAAGAGCGATGGAATTACTACTTAATCAGTTAGTGAAATTGCCAGATGTGGTGGCTATTTCATAGTTATTCTGAGGAGAAAACTATGCAAATCTTAAAACGCTTTTTTTGTTACTGTTTGATTTTATGTTTTATGACCGCTTGTACTAAAACAGAGTATCAAGATGAAAATACCAAAACAGAAACAATCCGAGCATTTTTTATTGCTGATAATAAATTATATGTTGTCGGAGATTTGCATAGTTATTAATTTGAAAGCAGTAACAAGGAGAATGCTGATTATCAAGAGCGGAAAACCACCGAATTTATTCTCGTTTTATTCAATCAGAAAAAATGAAATCTGTTACTAAAGCAGAGATTATTTATATCAGAAATCAAATGAAAACACCTAATATTGAGTCTAGGGTAAAACTCACTTCTTTACATAATAAGAAATCATCAGAACAGTTTTATGACATTTATGGGAAGTTGGTCAAAATTGAAAATCAAGATGCAGTTCTGAACAAAGCCAAATTAGAACAGCCACTACAAACACAATTTATAGCATATTCAGAAAAAATAACTTTAGATAGTGAAGCTACTGGAATGGTTCTTGTTTGGGGTATAGGAAGCGTGGTTTTCATTCCTCTTTACATTACTCACCGCTTGTATTGATAAATAAAATAACGGATTAACGTGATGGAAAGGAGGAAATTCGATAAATAACCCTTACAACAAGCGGTTTGATTCGGCAAAAAATGTGTAATAGACAAATTTGTTGCTAAAAAGTGGCTTAAAGCCTTATAGTACAAGGCTTTAAGCCCTCTTTTTGAAATATGAACAAAAAACTGCCCATTTTGCCAAAGTCTGAAAATAAAGAATATAGCAATGATTAAGCAAAAAGTCCCCGTGGGATTTCCACAGGGTTACGAATGTGCTTTCAAGTGATTGTTTATCATATTACTATTAGAAATAGTACTTCGCGCCAATATTTCCTTCTTTGTAATAGGATTTCATTGGGTTATTCCACAATCTATAATAAGCTATGTTAGCGTAAATATTGAGGTTTTCAGTAAGATAATAGCCCATACCTAAACTAGTTTTAAATTCATATCTTGGTAATCTCATTCCATATAATTTAGTTTCAGTGTCAGAAATAATATATTTTCCATTTACTATATTATCCATACTGTTCTTATTATAAAGATAAGAGATGTCTAGATTTATATTAAGTTTTTCAGATAATGATTGATTTAATCTTAAGCCCAATTCATATCCATAATGGGTTTTATGATATTTATCAATACTTAATGCTAAATCTTCTTTTTCATTAATGGAATCCTGTTTTAAACGGTTAATATGTAACGCAACATATGGATTAAATCTTAATTTTTCATATTGTAGATTTAATCCGGTTTCATTATAAAAAGAATAATTTTGTAATTTTAAATCAGCTTTAATTGTCTGTGTGCCATTAGGCAATAACAATGTTCTATCTAATTTCCCTTTAATATCAGTAAAACTGATTTGGCTGAGATAATACCATTTATTCCAATCATATTTTCCGTATAAGGCGAAACTGTGTTGTTTTAAATCTACTTTTCCAACTTGTTGATCTTTACTAGATAAAGGAGATAATTTTTGATGAACTCGTTGCAATCCCATACCAAATGTAAAGGCATTAAATTGCTTATCTATACCAACTAATTGTGAGTCTGCACTATTTTTTAAATCTGCAAATCCAAAATTATCATCCTGATAAAGTTTTAAACTTTGTGTAGCTAATTGAGTATAAATATGATAAGGCTTAATATCTTGAATATTTGAGAATTGCTGTTTAGCAATTTGTCTATTCAAGGTTTTAATACTATTCAGTGCTACTTGATGTACCGCTGGATATATTTCACCACTTAAAGAATCTACTGCAGAAGCTACCGCTTGTGGTTTAGCATTAATAAAGGATAATGCCGTACTTCTGAGGTTTCCATTTGTGTTTCCTGAATCACTCGCACTATCTAAAATAAGATCTAAACTTCTCGCAGTATAAACATTCTTTAATGAACTTTCATTGGCAGATTTTAATACAAATTCTGTATCATTTCGTTTATAGGTTGCAATAATTTCTTTATTATTCCCTTCTTTTAATTTAATTTCTTTTAAATCAATATAAGGGTTAGCACGATCCGATATTTTGTAATCTCCATTATAATTTTGAATAGGATTTTGAGACTCAATAATGGTTTTTGTTTGAGGATCTCTTGAAACCACTTCATTAATATTTTCAACATCGGCTACAATATAGGAACCTTGTAAATTAACTGTTCCATTTACTTTTAATTTAGATTTATCTATATCAATAACCGTTCTGGCATTATTTGAAGTAGTATAATTACCCTCAATAATTAACCCCTTTCCATAAACCTCCAAGGAACCTTTATTATCTACATTTTTTACTATTTTAACTTCTGTTTGAGAGTTATTTAAATTTTTCGTTAATAATGTTCCCTGTGACTGGATTTCTACTGTGGATTGTTTTAATTCATTTCCAATTACCAAAGTTCCGTTTTCGATAACTGTATTTCCACTATAAGAATTTGAACCAGTAAAATAAAGTGTTCCAGTACCTTGTTTTTTAAAGCCAGCATCACCTTGAATATTATTGGACCAAGTGTATTTAGTGCGGTTGGTATGATGTTTATAATCTAATTTTGCTACAACATAGGTTTTATTATCATTGGTTAAAAGTTTTGTATCAAATCTAGCTGGCCCGTTTAATGCCCTTTCTTGATTTAACACGCCCCAACCTACACGTTCATTCGGTTCTTCGGTCACATCTGACGAATTTAATTTATTAGCGGTAGATAATATGGTTTGAGTAACTAAATGATGATCCATCCAATCAAATTTTTCCCAAACATTAGCCGCGGCAGCAGTAACAACAGGTGTAGCAAAAGAAGTTCCTTCTGTTCGTACTTGTTTATCAAATAAATACCATTCACCATGTGCAGCAATCCCCCAGTTTTTTGCTTTATCTCCTATTTGGCTCGCATAATCCATAAGCCCATTATTTTGTGGATTTACCGAGGTTACAACAATCCAGCCTTTTCTTGCTCCATCTCTAATTAAAGGAACGTGTCCTTCTATGGTTGCATATTCATTCTGTCCTGTATTTCTTTTTTTGCCATCATTGCCAGATGCCCATACAAAAATACTGTCTTTTTCTGCCATTGCAGCCAATTGCTTATATAGGTCTAAGCCTGCTAACTTTTCCCATCCTTTTTCTTTTACACTATCTCTATGTGGATTATTACCGTAAGAGTTATTAAATATTCTAACCTTATGATCGTATGCTTCATTGTAATGCTGATTAGATGCACTTACAGCTTCCATATAAGCGGATTTTGCAGTATAAGCATAAAGCGTAGCATTTTTATTTTTCTGATCGATAACACCAGCAACCATCGTACCATGAGAGCTTTTATGTCCGTTTGCTGACGTATATAAACCCGCATTTAAAACTATACGACTTAGCCCATTCTCAAATTTAAAGGCTTTGCCAAGATCATCACGTGTATTAAAATCCATATCAACAATCCCAATTCTATTAGTAAATTTTGTTTCTTGGGCGGTTTGCTGGTAATTATTTTTATCTAATCTCTCAACTTCAGGATTAACCCAAGGCTGATTATCCACAGGATTTATTGATGAATTAGATTGCGTAGAAGGATTATTTTCTGGAGTTGTAGATTCTGAATTATTATTTAAATTTAAAGTAACATCATTATTTTCTAGCGAATTATTTCCAGATACATTATTTTCCGTATCAGTATTTTTATTATCATCACTATTTCCAGCAGATAAATTATTATTTTCTGGAATTATTGTAGTTAAATCTTGATTGAAAGAAGGCGAATCCTCTGAACTGTTTTCTTTGCCGGTTTCATTATTTTCTTGATTTATATTTTCTCCAGAAGAATTATCATTATGAGTAATATTATTTGTTGGATCATTATTACTCGATATTTCATTATTAGTCGGTTCATTATTTATTGGTATTTCATTACTGTTAGTTTGGGTTTCTGGAGCAGTTTGAATTTCAGAGCTTTGAGATTCTTTTTCCTCTTCAGCCTTTTCTTCGGCTTCAGGCTGTTCTTCAACTTTCGGCAATTCATCAGCTTGAGGATCTTCTTCTGCTTGTGAATTTTCCTCTGTTTGTGGATTTTCCTCTTCTCTAGGCGGTTGTTTTTCAGTTTCTGTTTGTGGTTGTTCTTGATGTTCTACTTTTGGCTCTTCTACGACTTCTTCTTTTCTATCCTCTTTTGCTACTTCTTGCTTATCTGTCGTCTCTGCTGTAGCTTGTTCATTGTTAGTATTTTCCGTACTAGGTTTATCTGTAGAATTTGGACTGTCCGAAGTTGTTGGATCGTTCGAAGTTGTTTGATTGTCTGAAATGATTGGTTCATTTGAAGTTGTTGAACTCTCAGCAGAACTTGGGCTGTCGGCCTTAGGCTCATCAGATGGTTTTTGACTATCAGAAGTCGCTGAATTTGAACTATCTGTAGGCATTGAATTATCTGGAGCAGCTGGCAGATTTGGAGTTATCGAAGTATTTGATAAAACAGAATCGTTAGATGTATTTAAATGATGATTAGTATTGGAAGAATGAGACGTAAGTGCATTATGATTGTCTGTCTGTCTGTCTGTCAGGGAGTTTATTAAATCCATTATTTGTAGTTCCACTACTTTCAGCACTAAAATGGCTACCTATCGACGAATTAACTGGATTTTGTTCTTTATTATGTTGGGGAGAATTTCCGCCAGCGCCATCTTTCTTACAAGAAGAGAGCAACACAGCAGAAGATAAAAGCATAGTAGATAATATTGATTTTTTGATGTTCATAATTTGTATCCCTTATTTAAAAAATTTATTTTATGAAACTTGGGTGGAGTAATTTCTCGCTTTAATACTCTTTATGAAGATCGTAATTAATTTTTATGTAGGTGAGCATTAACGGATAGTGAAGATTACTTTGCACCAGTCCTTATCAGAACTATTTTATCTGAAAAATTCATTTTTCAAAAGATAATGTGTTATTAGTTATTTATAACTTTTAGAAATAAGAGAAACACCAGAAATAGCGTTGAAAAATCCCTATCTCCCCAAATCTTAACTACACAATTCCCCCCTTTTCCGCTACAATCCCAATGATTTTTTGCTATATTTTAGAGAGATTTAGAATGTCAAATCCAAAAAGAAAAATACTGGTCACTTGTGCTTTGCCTTATGCTAACGGAGCGATCCATTTAGGACATATGCTTGAACATATTCAAGCGGATATTTGGGTGCGTTTTCAGCGTATGCGTGGCAACGAAATTCACTTTGTCTGTGCTGATGACGCTCACGGCACGCCGATTATGTTGAATGCGGATAAACTCGGCATTACCCCTGAACAGTTAATCGAAAAAGCCAAAGCTGATCACATTGCTGATTTTGCTGGCTTTAATATCAGTTTCGATAACTATCATTCCACCCACAGCGAAGAAAACCGTGAATACACTTCTGCCATCTATAAAAAATTAAAAGCGAATGGTTTTATCAAAAGCAAGGTGATCTCGCAGTTGTTCGATCCTGAAAAAAATATGTTCTTGCCTGATCGCTTTGTGAAAGGCACTTGCCCGAAATGTAAAGCGGAAGATCAGTACGGCGATAACTGTGAAGTCTGTGCTTCTACTTATAGCCCGATGGATTTAATCAATCCACGTTCGGTAGTGTCAGGCTCTACCCCTGTGGTAAAACAGTCGGAACACTTTTTCTTTGACCTACCAAGCTTTGAAGAAATGCTGAAAGCGTGGACACGTTCTGGCTCGCTTCAACCTGAAATTGCCAATAAAATGCAAGAGTGGTTTGAGAGCGGTTTACAGCAATGGGACATCAGCCGTGATGCACCTTACTTTGGCTTTGAAATTCCAGATAGCGAAAACAAATTCTTCTATGTTTGGCTTGATGCCCCTATCGGCTATATGGCTTCGTTTAAAAATCTTTGCGACCGCACGGGCTTGAACTTTGATGATTTCTGGAAAAAAGAGAGTGATGCTGAGTTATATCATTTTATCGGTAAAGACATTGTTTACTTCCACAGTCTATTCTGGCCTGCGATGTTAGAAGGAAGCGAATACCGCAAACCAACGAACGTTTTTGCTCACGGTTATGTGACGGTGGACGGACAAAAAATGTCAAAATCCCGTGGTACTTTCATTCAAGCCAGCACTTATTTAAAACATATCGATCCTGAATGTTTGCGTTATTACTATGCGGCGAAATTGAATGATCGCATTGAAGATCTTGATTTCAATTTAGAAGATTTTGTACAACGAGTAAACAGCGACATCGTCAATAAGTTAGTTAATTTAGCTTCTCGTACCGCAGGTTTCATCACAAAACGCTTTGAAGGTAAACTGGCTTCAACACTAGAAAATCAAGCGCTTTTTGATGAATTTGTTGCACAATCGGAGCATATCGCCACTTATTTTGAAACGCGTGAATACAACAAAGCGATCCGTGAAATTATGGCATTAACGGATAAAGCCAATAAATACATTGACGACAAAGCCCCTTGGGTAATTGCCAAAGAAGAAGGCAAAGATGCCGAATTACAAGCGGTCTGTTCAATGGGCTTAGAGCTATTCCGTGTATTAATGAGCTATCTCAAACCAGTATTACCAAAACTCGCAGAACGTGCCGAAGCCTTTTTACAAACGGAACTGCGTTGGGACAACATCGGTTCACCACTATTTGCCCATAGCATTGCACCGTTTAAATCGCTATTCTCTCGCTTAGAGAAAAAACAGATTGACGCTGTGATTGAAGAAACCAAAGCACTTTTCGCCGAAAGCGTAAAAGCAGAAACTGCAAAAAAAGGAAAAGAAATGACCGCTTGTGAAACCAAAGTTGAACCAATTGCCTCAGAAATCACCATTGACGACTTCGCTAAACTCGATCTGCGTGTGGCAAAAGTATTGAAATGTGAAGCTGTGCCGAAATCAGATAAATTATTACGTTTTGAACTCGATTTAGGCGATCATACTCGCCAAGTCTTCTCTGGTATCAAAGCCGCGTACAATCAACCTGAAGAGCTTGAAGGCAGATTTGTGATTATGATTGCCAACCTTGCCCCACGCAAAATGTCGTTTGGTATGTCGGAAGGAATGATTTTATCTGCTGGCACAGGCGGTGCAGATCTCTACTTGCTCTCTGCCGATAGCGGTGTGACAGCTGGTATGCAGGTGAAATAAATTTACTCAGGGTGGGATTTCTCACCTTGTCTTAACTCAATAATAAGGACAACAAATGATCCAACAAACTCTCGCCATTATTAAACCCGATGCGACTAAACGTCATCTTATCGGTGAAATTTTAAGTTATATGGAAAAAAATGGCTTAGCGATCAAAGCGTTAAAAATGCTTCACTTAACCAAAGAACAAGCGGAAGGTTTTTATGCAGAACATCAAGGCAAAGATTTTTTTGATCCGCTCGTAGCATTTATGATTTCTGAGCCTATCGTTGTTGCGGTGTTAGAAGGCGAAAATGCCGTAGAAAACTACCGCTTGTTGATGGGAGCAACCAAACCTGAAGAACGCAAACTAGGCACTATTCGTAAAATGTTTGGTTTAGGCTACTGTGAAAACTCAGTTCACGGCTCAGACTCTGAAACATCAGCAAAACGTGAAATTGCGTATTTCTTTACGCCGAGTGAGATTGTGTAAATAAAATGTAGGCGCGAATGACTTCGCCCTGATCCTTCTGCAATTATTTAGGGCAAATGTAATTTGCTCTTACAACCTTATTTATAGGGGCTGATGTTGGTTGGTATACTAGCTAATCTAATACAGCTCCAATAATTAAAATCAACACTTTTGTCTACTATTCCTTTATTTAGCTGTGGATCATTGTGGCGATCCTATTGGTTTTATTCTGATGACCGCAAAAGCTGTTCTAGTTATATCTCGTAAACGAAATTCAACGGTGGGTAATGATGATATGGGGTGACATTTATATCGTCATCGCCATTTAGTTGAAAATGCATTTGCCTTTTTAAAACAATATCGAGCCATTGAGACTCGGTACGATAAGTTAGCAAGAAATTATGCAGCATCGCTGGCAATATGCTGTATTCGCTGGATTGATTGATGTCTGGTTAAGATTTGAACTCTTTGGATGTAGGATTGTGGGGACCATTATGATTGTGTTAAAATAATGTTAATAGTTGATGTTAATAATGTGTTTTAAGGTTGATCTGATAAGATTTATTAAATACTATTATGCACTCGCTATTTTATATGAGGATGGCTATGTTAAAACTATTTACAGTTACGTTTGATTTTTTAAAAACAACGTTTAATTGTGTTAGAGTATTATGGGTTAAATCAGCTGATAAAGTCCAGCCAACAACAATTTTTGATGGTAGAGTAAAAGTAAATAGAGATGGTTCTCTTGAGGTAGATTATTCCAATCATCATGTTCGTGAAGCAATAAAAAAACACGTAGATGCATTATCAAATTCTGTACCAAAGGAAAATTAATTAGGCGTTGTTATTGTAATGTTTGTTCTAGTGCTAGGATATTACTACACGGACAGATATTCTCCTGAAAAAGTTTTGTTAAAAAGAAGCACTGGTTGGGAAGCTGATGTGCATTTAGCCAAATTGGGGCTTGGGTTTCTTCTTCGGGGTACTTTTTTATTGGGGCTAATCTACGTCAGCCCCTAAAGTTTTATGGTAAAAGTCTTCAAATCACCTTTTAAAATATGAATAAAATGATCTGACCTTCAAAAGTTATACAGCTATTCAAAGGACTGATTTCGATATTGTATCGGACTTAGTCCTTTTCGTTTGGGGTTTTGTTTTTCTGCGAAGTAGGTACTGTGATTGATGCGAAAATGATTAAACTCAGTTACATCAGACTTATCATAGTCTCGGTAGAAATCGGTGTAAACAATACTGCCGGGCTTCACTTGTTCTTGAATATCGAACCTCTTAAGATGTAGACTGTTTTGATTGATAAGCAATCACAGACGATGGAAATAATAGGCTGCGGTAGCTTTATTTACATTTATCAACTCAGCAGCTGTTCGAGCAGTGATATCTGCTACAAACAGCTCAATAAGTTTATTTTGTTTATACTGACTTAGATAACTTTTGCTCATAGGGCTATCTTAACCTAATAGGGATTTTTAGTCGTTATCTAGGAGAGACCTATAAATTTACTAGGAGGAAGTTTCTCACCCTGCCTTAACTTGAATATAAGGATAACCAATGATCTAAAAAACTCTCGCCATTATTAAACCCGAAGTGTCTAGCTCCATTCTATTAATGTAAGCGACTTACACCTTCGGCAAAAACAATCTCAACACCAACAGTGCGTACATTACTTTTGCTAAAGCAAAGGTTAGAGCGAATAAGATCACGGCAAGGGATTGTTCCCATAGGGGAATAGGATCTTCAAGGCTGGTGTATTCATCAAAAGCTAACATCAATGAAAATGAAAAAAGGCTGTAAATGAACATTATTACCCCTGAGAAAAAGGCAATTTGAATGATGTTACGTTGGTGATATTGCTGTTTGTAGCTGACTAATGCAAATAGAAAAGCTGGGACGGTAAATAAGGCAAAAACAACCAGCATTCCCCCTTGGCTAAATTCGCTAAAAAGGGGTAATAGGGCAGAGCCGAGTAACTGGGTAAGTAGTGGATAAATCCATAAAATATGTAGGCTAGTTTTTGGCATTGAGATATTCTCTTAATAAAAATAAGGCGGATAAATTGCGTGCTTCGGCAAAATTAGGGTCGGCAAGCAGTTCGTCAATTTTGTTTAATGGATAATAGATGATTTCAAGTGGCTCTGGTTCATCGCCTTCTAGCTGTGATGGATAGAGATCTTGAGCCACGAAAAGGTGCATTAAGCCGTACATATGGCTAGGACCGCTATACACTGAACGCAGTGGTTCGATTGTTTTTGCTCCAAAACCTATTTCTTCTTGTAATTCTCGATTTGCACTCAGTACAGGATCTTCCCCACTATCCACAATGCCTTTAGGGAAGGTGAGTTCATAACGTTCAGGGCCGACAGCATACTCTTTAACAAGAATCAGTTGATTATTATGAATGGGTAATACCATGACAGATGAACGACGTTGTGGCGTTAAACGTTCATAGGTGCGTTCTTCGCCGTTGGAAAAACGTAAATCGACGGATTGCACTTCAAAAATGCGAGTTTTGGCAATTACTGAGATAGATTTGATTTCAGGGGGGTGTTTTGACATAGCTTTTCTCATCAAAAATAATTTATTCATATTGTAGACTGTTAGTCCTTAACTAACAACCAAATAAACGCTCCAAAGTAGCAATGCATAACGAATTCCTTTGCCTAGAGTAATTAATAATATGCTTTTCCATAAGTTGAATCGTAACCAACCTGCAATACCACAAAAGATATCGCCAACAATAGGAAACCAGCTAAATAATAGAATCCATATACCATATTTTTGGCTCAATTTAAGCGCGAGCTTGATGCTTTTATGTTGTTGGTCATGAAATTTAGGTTGTGGAAAAAATTGAGCGATAAAATAAGTTGTCATACTACCGAGGGAGTTTCCTAATGTCGCTACAACGAATAATCCATACACCGTATTTTTTTGTAATAGTGCTTGCGTTGTATAAGTGGTAAAAATCACTTCGGAATTGCCTGGTAGTATTGTTGCGCTTAAAAAGCTGCTGACAAACATAATGAGAAGTTGATTCTCTTCGCTAAGGAAAATTCCGAGTAAAGCAGTCAAATAATCGGTCATTTTGTAACTATTTTGTTAAATTTGTGTTTAAGTTAAGTTTTCAAAAATTGTACTTTTTTTGAAAGATTGATATGGATCAAGAAAGAATTCTACTTTATTTATTTTAAACGTAAAAATTATTTAATCATCAGGTTAACAGGTCTATAATTCTCAACAATTTCTATAATTTTTCAAATTTTCGTTTAAGGATAGTAATGTTTTCACCTGCTGAGATGGCAAAAATCGCCGAAGATGGCGCAGTTTATAAAGCAACCAAAAACCAATTTTATTCTTTCATTTCAGCAATTACTGCTGGCGCTTACATTTCTATTGCTTTTGTCTTTTATGCAACTACCCAAGTTGGGGCTGCGGATATGCCATGGGGTGTCGCTAAACTCATTGGCGGTCTTGTTTTCTCTTTAGGCATTATTATGTGCGTGGTATTTGGAGCAGAGCTTTTTACTTCAACAACCATGACGATTGTTGCCAAAGCAAGTAAGCGAATTACATGGGCGCAGATGTTTAAAAACTGGTTTGTTGTGTATGGCGGTAATTTCATCGGTGCGACCTTTATTGTGCTGTTAGTGTGGTTTAGCGGTGAAATTATGGCTGCAAATGGGCAGTGGGGCTTGACTATTTTAAAAACAGTCCAACATAAGATCCATCATACTTGGATTGAAGCATTCAGCTTGGGGATTTTCTGTAATCTGATGGTCTGTATTGCGGTATGGATGGCGTATGCAGGTAAGAGCCTGACGGATAAAGCGTTCATTATGATTTTGCCGATAGCCATGTTTGTGGCATCTGGATTTGAACACTGTGTGGCGAATATGTTTATGATCCCAATGGGCGTGTTAATTCACGGCTCTGCAAGCCCTGAATTTTGGACAGCGATAGGGGTTGATCCTAGTCAATTCGCTGATTTAACAATGGCAAATTTTGTGGTGAAAAATTTAATTCCAGCGACCTTAGGTAACATTGTTGGTGGTGCATTTTTCATCGGTATGGTGCAGTGGTTTTTGCATCTAAAAAAACATTAATTCAAAACTTGTAAGCGGTCACTTTTCGCAGTGTTTTTGCAAAATCGCACCGCTTGCGTTCCAATTTATTACATTAACTAACGAGGACTTAAAATGACTCAACTAACCGAAGCTCAAAAGAAAGCGTGGGAAGGTTTTGCACCAGGTGAATGGCAAACTGATGTAAACGTGCGTGACTTTATCCAAAAAAACTATACGCCGTATGAAGGTGATGAATCTTTCTTAGCAGATGCAACCGAAGCAACTACAACGCTTTGGGCAGAAGTGATGGAAAAAATCAAAGTGGAAAACAAAACCCACGAACCGTATGACATTGATTGCGATATTCCATCAACCATCACTTCACACGCACCAGGTTATATCAACAAAGATTTAGAGAAAATCGTAGGTCTTCAAACAGATGCACCATTAAAACGTGCAATTATGCCGTTTGGCGGTATCAATATGGTGAAAGGCTCTTGTAAAGTTTATCGCCGTGAATTAAATCCAGAAGTAGAGAAAATCTTTACTGAATATCGTAAAACCCACAACCAAGGTGTATTCGATGTTTATACTCCAGACATTTTACGTTGCCGTAAATCAGGCGTAATTACAGGTCTTCCTGATGCTTACGGTCGTGGTCGTATTATCGGTGACTATCGTCGTATGGCTCTTTACGGTGCTGACTTCTTAATGAAAGATAAAGTAAAACAGTTTACCTCTTTACAAGAGAAGTTAGAGCGTGGCGAAGATATTCAAGCGACAATCCAATTACGCGAAGAAATCGCAGAACAACACCGTGCTTTAGGCAAAATGAAAGAAATGGCTGCATCTTATGGCTTTGACATTTCAAACCCAGCAACTAACGCACAAGAAGCGGTACAATGGGTTTACTTTGCTTACCTTGCAGCAGTGAAATCACAAAACGGTGCAGCAATGTCTTTCGGTCGTGTTTCAACCTTCTTAGATATTTATATTGAACGTGACCTAAAAGCAGGCAAAATCACTGAAAAAGAAGCTCAAGAATTAATGGATCACTTAGTAATGAAACTCCGTATGGTTCGTTTCTTACGCACCCCAGAGTACGATCAATTATTCTCAGGCGACCCAATGTGGGCAACAGAAACTTTCGCAGGTATGGGCTTAGATGGTCGTACATTAGTAACCAAAAACAGCTTCCGTCTATTACATACCCTTTACACAATGGGGCCATCACCAGAACCAAACCTAACAATCCTTTGGTCTGAAAGTTTACCAGATGGTTTCAAACGCTATGCAGCGAAAGTGTCTATCGAAACTTCATCTGTTCAGTACGAAAACGACGACTTAATGCGTCCAGATTTCCAAAACGATGACTATGCGATTGCGTGCTGTGTAAGCCCGATGATCGTAGGCAAAATGATGCAGTTCTTCGGTGCTCGTGCAAACTTAGCGAAAACCTTACTATACGCAATCAACGGTGGTGTTGATGAGAAATCAGGTGACCAAGTTGGACCGAAAACTGAGCCAATTATGTCTGAATACTTAGATTTCGATGATGTAATGACCCGTTTAGACAGCTTTATGGACTGGTTAGCGAAACAATATGTGACTGCGTTAAACATCATTCACTTTATGCACGACAAATATGCTTATGAAGCAGCATTAATGGCGTTGCACGATCGTGATGTATTCCGCACAATGGCTTGTGGTATCGCAGGTCTTTCTGTTGCAGCAGACTCACTCTCTGCAATCAAATATGCGAAAGTAAAACCAATCCGTGGCGACATCGAAATCAAAAATAAAGCAGGAGAAGTGGTTGGCGTAGCGAAAAACGTAGCACTTGACTTTGAAATTGAAGGTGAATACCCACAATTCGGTAACAACGATAACCGTGTAGATGACATTGCAGTTGATTTAGTTGAACGCTTTATGAAGAAAATTCAGAAGCTCAAAACATACCGTAATGCAGCACCAACACAGTCTGTATTAACCATTACTTCAAACGTGGTTTACGGTAAGAAAACAGGTAACACCCCAGACGGTCGTTGTTCAGGTGCGCCATTCGGACCAGGTGCAAACCCAATGCACGGACGTGACCAAAAAGGTGCGGTAGCTTCATTAACTTCTGTTGCGAAATTACCATTTGCTTACGCGAAAGATGGTATTTCTTATACCTTCTCAATCGTACCAAATGCGTTAGGTAAAGATCTTGAATCTCAAAAACGTAACCTTGCAGGCTTAATGGACGGTTACTTCCACCACGAATCAACCATCGAAGGTGGTCAGCACTTAAACGTAAACGTAATGAACCGTGAAATGTTATTAGATGCGATGGAAAACCCAGAGAAGTATCCACAATTAACAATCCGTGTTTCAGGCTACGCAGTGCGTTTCAACTCTTTAACTAAAGAGCAACAAATGGACGTAATTACTCGTACTTTCACTCAGTCGATGTAATTTAGTTTAAACTAATAAGCGGTCAGATTTTGCAAAACTTTTGCAGAAACTGACCGCTTATTGTATCTTACGCATTAATTGCGATTAGCAGAAATGTTTAAGGACATTTGTCCTAATCGTACTTTATTTAAAGGAAAAAGAATGACTGTTTTAGCACGTTATCACTCTTACGAATCGTGTGGCACAGTAGATGGGCCTGGGATTCGTTTTATTTTGTTTTTACAAGGCTGTTTAATGCGTTGTAAATATTGCCACAACCGTGACACTTGGGATCTTGAAGGTGGGAAAGAGATCTCCGTAGAAGATCTAATGAAGGAAGTTGTGACGTATAAACATTTTATGAGAGCAACGGGCGGGGGCGTAACAGCATCAGGTGGCGAAGCCGTGTTACAAATGGAATTTGTGCGTGATTGGTTCCGTGCTTGTAAAGCTGAGGGTATTGATACTTGTTTAGATACAAATGGTTTTGTGCGGAATTATTCAGAGCTAGTCGATGAAATGCTAGATGTAACCGATCTCGTTATGCTTGATTTAAAACAGCTGAACGAAGAAATTCATAAAGATTTTATCGGTGTCTCTAATAAACGTACCTTAGACTTCGCTCGTTATTTGCATAAACGTAATCAACGTACTTGGATCCGCTATGTGGTTGTACCAGGTTATACGGATGCCGATGAAGATATTCATTTATTGGGTCAGTTTATTCAAGGTATGGACAACATAGAAAAAGTCGAACTTCTGCCATATCACCGTTTAGGCGCACATAAATGGAAAACCTTAGGGTTAGAATATGAATTGGAAGATGTGATGTCACCGACGAAAGAATCGTTAGAGCATATTAAAGGTATTATTGAAAGCTATGGGCATACGGTGAAGTATTAGCGCTTAGATGATTCGACCCTATCCCAAATTCTGTGTAAACACCCATTTCAACTTAACGGTGATCGTCTAGGCGATCACCAAAATCAATCATAAATCGATTCATCGCCAGTTTCCAGTTCTGAATCGGCATTGTCGATTTATTATATATGCTATAAACACTTTAATAATCAGCTATATATTTAGATATTTGCCTTCTGGTATGGGATCTAAAGGAGGAGAAATATCAATTTCTGAATCTTCAAGTGGTTTTTCTGCTTCTTTCATATTCTCTTCATTTGACTGAGTTAAAGGCTTATCTTGTACTCTAGGCATTATTGAAGAGTCTAAGTTCTGTTTGATATCATTAGATACTTTGCTTGAGTCCACCACAGGATCTATTGATTCTTCATGTACTCCTATATTATTTTCTATATTTTGTGGTTTTTGTGTCTCTAAAACTCTAGGGATGTTTGCAATGAAGGTTTTTTCTTCTTTATTGACAAGTTTACGCCCAATTTCTACACGAGGATCTAGCCATATTGCTACTACAGCGTCATTAAATTCTTTGTTAAATTCTTCAGGAATAACAATATTATTTAATATGAAATATCCTTTATCTTCTAAAGCAATGTAACTGAGAGAATCATCTTTCTTGATATTAGGTAAAATTTTACGCAAACGATCAACCACATTATCTTGATTTTGCAGAGTGATGCCTAAATTAGACCAAGATCTAGCTAAAGAAATTGCAAAATCACGCCCTTCAACGGGCTTTTGATATTTTAGAGTCAGCATTAATGGGCGTGTGCTATTAGTATAACTGCCAGTTTCAGAGAATAATGAAATATTATAGATTTTAAATGGTCCCCAGATATAGTCTACATCATTGATCTTTAGCCATTTGGCAGAGAGGAAGGGATTAAACAGCAAAGTAGATATCAAAAAAAAGGTTAAGCGATACATAAAGTAGTATTTCCATTAAAAAACAGATTTATTTCTCATTATAACGTTAAATCCGTGATTAAGACATCCTATTATTTATCATAGAAAATAAATTATAATCCTATAAAAATGGCGTGAATGGATCCTAAATATTGTTGGAAACTTATTGCGTTTTATTGAAATTGAGCAATCTAGTCTATTGAACTGTCAATAACTAGATTGCTTAGTTACGATTAGCCAGCTACCCACAATAATATAGCGAAAATTTGAGGCAAGATAATTCGACAGAACATCACTAATGGATATACCGTCGCATAAGAGAGTGCTGCTGCACCATTGCCTTCTTTAATACCATTTGCAAATGCCAAAGCGGGTGGATCCGTCATTGAACCTGCAAGCAATCCACATAGGCTCAGATAATTTAATTTACCATAAATACGAGCAACCAGCCCTGTAACAATTAATGGAATAAAAGTAATGATCGCACCATAACCAATCCACGCTAAACCATCATTACTTAATAAGGTATTCAAGAAGTTTCCACCTGCTTTCCAACCTACAACTGCAAGAAAAAGCACGATACCAATTTCTCTTAATGCTAAGTTTGCACTTGGTGGCATAAACCAATAGAGTTTTTTGATACTTCCTATTCTTGCCAAAATTAATGCAACCACCAAAGGACCGCCAGCTAACCCTAATTTTAATGCAACGGGGAAACCTGGCAGATAAATTGGAATAGAGCCTAGTAACACCCCTAAACCAACCCCGATGAAGATAGGCAACATTTGTACTTGTTGTAATTTTTGTTGAGCGTTACCGATAATCGCCATCACAGCCTCAATATCTTCTTGGCGGCCAACCAAGTTCAACACGTCACCAAATTGCAATGTCATTTGCCCGTTAGGAACTAACTCAACCCCCGCACGGTTTAAGCGAGAAATCACTACACCATATTTCCCTTTTAACATCAATTGGCGAATTTGTTTCCCAAATACTTTTTCATTGGTAACGACAGCACGTTCTGTGCGGTACATTGTGCCTTTTGTCGAAAGTGAAACATTCACTTCTTCACCAAGAATGAGTTGCATTTTATGCAACGCAGCTTTTGTTCCCACAAGATGCAGAATATCGCCTATTTGGATTTGGGTATGCACTTTAGGCACAAACAACTCATCATTACGCTTAATACGAGAATAAACCACTTCGTGCAGTTCAAAATCAGGAAGCTCTTGAAGCATCAACCCATTCAAATTTGGATTTGTAATACGAACATTCATCGTACTTAATCCATCTTTTTTATTGTTGGTTGCAGAATCAAACTCATCAGCTTCTTTATCCACATTAATTTTAAAAATAATACGGATAAGCCACATTGCTAATAGAATCCCGATAATCCCGAAAGGATAGGCAATTGCGTACCCCATACCCATCACAGCAGTAATGGACTCACCGCCTAATTCTGTCAGAATTTGCTGCCCAGCACCTAATGATGGCGTATTGGTTACCGCACCAGAGAAAATACCCAATATCACAGGAAGAGGAACATCAAATATTTTGTGTAATAAAATCACTAAAATACCGCTTATCCCAACAATCATCACAGCAAAAGCATTAAGCTTTAATCCCGATTGGCGTAATGAAGCAAAGAAACCAGGACCGACTTGAATACCAATGGTATAGACAAAGAGAATCAAACCAAACTCTTGAATAAAGTGCAAGGTATGACCATCAAGTTTGACACCATATTGCGTCATAAAATGGGAAACCAGTATCCCACCAAATAACACACCGCCAATACCAAGGCTTACGCCCCTCACCTTAATATGCCCTATCCATAGCCCAATGACAGCAACTAAGGATAATAGGCTTACTGTTAATGCAATTTCGCTCATAAAAGCCTCATCATAAAAAAATAAAACTGCGACGATTTTACCAAAATCCCCAAGCAAAAAATGAGATCTAACTCAAAAAATAATAGAGAAATGTCTACCATAACAATATTTTTATGCGACTAAATAATCAAATAGCCATTTTGACAATGCTAAATCTTTATAATATTATCCGCCCCTTCATAAATCATATATTAGGAGTAATGATATGGAGCCAATCGTTTTAAACGGTTATCACACACTTATCGCCGCAACGCTTGTTTTGCTTCTCGGCAAAGTATTTGTAAATAAAATTAAGTTCTTCCAAGACTTTAATATCCCAGAGGCTGTTGCCGGTGGTTTATTTATCGCTGGTATCATTTTTTGTCTATATAAATTCGCTGGAATTACCTTTGAATTTGAAAGCTCTTTACGTACAGCTTTCATGTTAGCCTTCTTCTCATCTATCGGCTTATCCGCAGATTTTTCCCGTTTGAAACAAGGTGGAATCCCACTTGTCATTTTCCTCGTTATCGTGAGTATATTTATCCTTGTTCAAAATGGTGTAGGCGTTGGTTTAGCTATGCTACTTGGTATTGATCCACTTGTTGGTTTAATTACAGGTTCTATTACTTTAACTGGCGGACACGGCACAGGTGCAACTTGGGCAACTGTTTTTGCAGAGAAACATGGGCTTGCAGGTGCAATGGAAATGGCAATGGCATCTGCTACATTTGGTTTAGTAGCTGGTGGTTTAGTCGGTGGCCCATTAGCACGCCGTCTTATCAACAAAATGAAAATTACCCCATCTAAACACAGTGTAAAAGTTGAAAGCGTAGAAGCAAAATATGCTGATGATACATTTGAAGATGCTGACAATGTACGCTTAATCACAGCAACATCAACGATCGAAACAATGGCATTATTTGCAGCGTGTCTAGCATTCTCATCAGTTATGGTTAAAGTATTCCCTGATTCAGGTTTACCTCAATTCGTATGGGCATTAGGTTTTGGTGTAGTATTAAGAAACGTATTAACGTTAGTGTTTAAATTTGATATGTTTGACCGTGCTATTGACGTATTTGGTAACGCATCATTAAGCTTATTCTTAGCAATTGCATTAATGAGCATTAAACTTTGGGAATTAGCAGACCTTGCTGGCTCAATGTTAATTATCCTTATTGCTCAAACCATAGTTATGGTACTTTATGCATATTTTGTGACCTTTAGAGTGATGGGAAGTAATTACGATTCAGCCATTCTTGCAGCAGGTCACAGCGGTTTTGGCTTAGGCGCAACTGCAACTGCGGTCGCGAACATGCAATCTGTCACAGAAACTTTTGGACCATCACATAAAGCATTCTTAATCATACCGCTTGTAGGTGCATTCTTTGTGGATGTGGTTAACTTAGGTGTAATTACAGCATTTATGAATTATTTAACTAGCTAAAATAGCATAGAAATCAGAGTGGTTGCTAAAATTATATAGCAACCTTTGTAGTCATGATTGTTAGTCTATTATTATCAATAAAGAGCCAGCTTAATATTTCAGTATGAGCTTAGCTCTTCAAGAGCCAGCAATTAGATTATTTATGGAAAAAACTTAATAGAGGCTCTGGGTTCTGAATATACTCAGATAGTTCTTTTTTACTAGGATAACCAATATAAGGAATTTGTCCTAGTAATGGAGCATTGATTTTTTTGCTAAGGAGTTCAATTAATTCAGCGTAGTGACGTAGCCCAGGATTTACTCGATTTGCAATCCATCCGATAAGATTAATCCCACTTTGTTGAATCGCATCCGCTGTTAAAAGTGCATGGTCAGCGCAACCCTCTTTTATTCCCACAACAAGTACGACTGGCATTCTATTTTTCTTAACCCAATCAGCAAAACTTAGGTCTTTATTAATAGGTGTTAACCAGCCATAAGTGCCTTCAATAAGAACATTTGCATATTGTCGGTGTAAACGTTGAAGATCGTGATCCAGTTTATTAACAGAAATATGACGTACTGCGTCTAGCGCTGCAAATACTGGCGTACTAGAATGGATAAAAGAATAGCTATTAATTTCTCTGTATTTTACAGGACAAGGGCAGCTGTTCTGTATAATGAGGACATCACTATTGTCTTCACAGGCATAATCATCTTGATTGGGTTCTGTGGGTAAAGAATCATCGCCACCACACGCAATAGGCTTATAACCGACAATGGGAATTTCATATTTAGATATTGTTTGTAATAGAGCCCTTGTAACGATAGTTTTTCCTACATTTGTATCTGTGCCTGCAATAAATAAACAAGACATTGTATTTTCCTGTTAATGATAAGTTAAAAAAATTTTTCAAATTCTAATCTGAAATTAAATTTAATATAATGTTTTCGATCAAATTTTCTGATAATAAAGACAATATGTTCTAAGAAAAATGTAGTTAAAGAGAATTTAAGAGGGGATTCCCTCCTCTTAAATTCAATAATATATGAATACTAGGATTTTAGTAAACCAGAGGAGCCTTCTGAATAATCTTTAGGTTGGTCATCTTCAGATTTAGGTTTATTTTCAATTTTAGGTTGTTGGAAAAATTCAATTTTTGCCGATTCAGCAGGCAATAATTTTTCAGACCCTTGTGCTAAATGCGTATAAAGTTTTTTGTAGTCTTCAGCAAGTATTGCAAGTAGAGCTGCAGATTGTTCAAAGTGTTGTTCTAATTGCTGTTTTTGCTCGTCCATTTTCTTAGCAGTATCTTTTAAATCAGCCTCTAGTTGTAGTTGTTTTTTCACATTGCTATTTGTCGCACGAACAACAACATAACTGATGATACAACCTATGATAAATGCTGCAATAATTGCAGTCCATACGTTACCAGACCATTGTTCCATAGTTCACTCCTTTACAGTTAGTTAGCTTGATGTAGCTGTTTTTTATCATTTTCTCAATTTGATGAGAAGTAAAACCTATAAAAATTTGTTGGAATTTTGAAATATACCGCAAAAACCACTCTTTCTTAAAAAAGAATTAGATCTTTAGTAAATAAATCTGTATAATTTTGCCACCCTGTTTTTGCATGGTATTCCCGCCATGTAAGTCTGGTCTGAATAGGACTCGAAGGGGTCAGATTCTACCGTATTAATAGGTAATATCCATCAGGATATTGGGTTTAAACTTTAAATTTTGGTATTTAATTAATGAAAACTTTTGTAGCAAAACCAGAAACAGTTAAACGTGACTGGTATGTAGTAGATGCGACAGGTAAAACTTTAGGTCGTTTAGCTACTGAATTAGCACATCGTCTTCGTGGTAAACACAAGGCTGAGTACACTCCACACGTTGATACAGGCGATTACATCATCGTTATCAATGCGGAAAAAGTAGCGGTAACAGGCAAAAAAGAAACTGATAAAATCTACTACTGGCACACTGGCTATGTAGGTGGCATTAAAGATGCAACCTTCAAAGAAATGATTGCTCGTCGTCCAGAAGCAGTGATTGAAATTGCGGTTAAAGGTATGTTGCCAAAAGGTCCATTAGGTCGTGCAATGTTCCGTAAATTAAAAGTGTATGCAGGTAACGAACACAACCACGCAGCACAACAACCACAAGTTTTAGATATCTAATCACGGAGCATAAAAATGACAGCAGCAAATCAAAACTACGGCACAGGTCGCCGCAAAAGCTCTTCAGCTCGTGTATTTATCAGACCGGGCAATGGTAATATCACCATTAACCAACGTTCTTTGGAAGTGTACTTCGGTCGCGAAACAGCTCGTATGATCGTTCGTCAGCCATTAGAATTAGTTGAATTAACAGATAAATTAGACTTATACATCACTGTTAAAGGTGGTGGTATTTCTGGTCAAGCAGGTGCAATCCGTCACGGTATTACTCGTGCATTGATCGAATACGACGAAACTTTACGTCCAGCGTTACGCGCTGCGGGCTTTGTTACCCGTGATGCTCGTCGTGTTGAACGTAAAAAAGTGGGTTTACACAAAGCACGTCGTCGTCCACAATACTCAAAACGTTAGTATTACAATTTTATATATCCTCTCTATTAAGAGAGGATATTTTCTATGGACTCTTTTTAGTATGATGTGTATGTTTAGAGCATAGCATATTTAGACACTACTAGAGATTGATAAGATTAGCAACAATATATCGTCAATCTTCTCCCGTTATTCCTGATTAAAGCTCAATTCTTCAATCGCCTTTAAACATTTTTGTTTTCTATTCTCTGTTTCTTGTATCTTTATTGAGAGCATATGCCTATACTCAGGGTAATGGTAATTTTGTTCAATGAGCCATGAGAGTTTTTCATTCAATGCACGCAACGCTTTATAGTATTCATGTAACTTCTGTTTCTTTGATAATGTATGAATACTCTTAGTAAATTTATATTGAGAGAAAATAGGGGAATCTGACTTTTTATCCTTGAGATGAATACTTTTTTGTAGAGCATCATATTGTTCAATTAAACGTTGAGTATAAACTTCAGTTATTTCAGGGGAAGTTGACTGCTCAACATGTGAACATGTTTCTAGTATTTCTTGTATGAATTCTTTGACGGAGCCATGAGTAAGTTTAAAGCAGTGGCTATAGATAGAGATTTGCAGAGACAAGATGGGAGAAAAGTCGTTTAATTTTGTAATGATTGTATCTGTAAAATTACCCATTTTTTATTCTCTGTATTAAATGTATAGATATTTTAATGTATGTGCATCTCTTTTCAAATTTATTTTTGATAAAAATAATCTTTCTATTTTTTCTAAAAATGTGATGAAACTCACATTTTTAGAAAAAAGGTCATAAATCTTTATTTGCTATGAGTTTTTTATTTTTAAATCATATAGTTATGTGATTTATTGCAATAGGAGCAATATTTTAAAAAATTATCTCTGAATACTTATTTGGGAGTGGAGATTTATTAACTTATTGATTTTAAAGAAAATGTTTTTTTATGTAAGATATTGACACTACTCTACAAATTTGCAATCATTCGCATGCAATCTGCATTTACCAAACTTACATGGGAAGGTAATGGCAGATATGGATCGGTTGCTCTTATAGCTTAATAAGAGTAATCTTAGTTAAACTAAAAACTTAAGGTGAACATTATGAAAAAAACACTAGTAGCGTTAGCAGTAGCGGCATTTGCAGCATCAGCATCAGCTGTAACAGTTTATGAAAATGAAGGTACAAAAGTTGATTTTGATGGTCAATTGCGTCTTCTTTTAGAAGAACAAGCCACAAAAGAGAAAGGTCAATCTTCAACACGTGGTCACACTAACTTAAAGAATAATAGTTCTCGTTTCGGTATTTCTATCAAACATAATATCAATGAGAATCTCTACGGTTTTGGTCGTTATGAGACTCGCCTTGGCAGTGGTTCTAAAAATGCTGCAGAATGGGGGGATGTTACAACAGAAGAGGCTTACGTTGGTTTAGGTGGCTATGGTCATGAAATTTCTTTTGGTAAACAAGCTGTAATCGGTGATAGCATTGGTCAAGCTGGTTTTGATAAAGTATACGGTGTTGGTACTGATGGAATTAAATATTCAGCAAACAACACAAACAAAAAAGGTTTTGATATCCTTACTGCATCTTCTGATTCAGCAATTAACTATACCTATACAGGCATTGAAGGTTTGACGTTAGGTGCTAACTATAATGTTGCAAATGAGCGTGATAAGAAGACGGGAGAAGTAAAAGTAGATTCTGCTAAATCTGGCTTTGGTTTAGGTGCTAAATACACAGCTAAGATTGCGGAAAGTCAATCTGTAACTGTGGCAGCAGGTTATACTCATGATGACTATAAATCTGGAGCTGTTAATAAGAAAGACAAAGATGGTGTATACTTTGGTCTTAAATATGTCAATGCTCCATTTACTGTAGCTGTTGATGGTGGTCATGGTGTTGAAAAAACAGGTAATGTTAAAGAGAAAATTGACTTCGTAAGAACTGGCGCAAGATTTGATGTTACTCCAAAATCTGGCGTGTATGGAAACTACTCTTATGGTACTTACAAAAATAAAGCTTACAAAGCAACAGCTCATCAATTCATGTTAGGTGCAGACTATAAATTACATAAACAAGTTGTTACCTTTGTTGAAGGTCGTTTAATCAAGAACAAAGACAGTGATAACAACAAAGTTACTGACAAAGCACTTGGTGTTGGTTTACGTGTATTATGGTAATCTAGATAGTTAGGTACTATAGTTAATTAGCTATGATTTAAGGGATAAGAGATGTAATTTCTTATCCCTTTATTATTAGTCATTTTTCTGCTTTAGCGAGTACTTTTCTACTGCAGTCAGCATTCCTCTTAATAAATTCAATTCATTGGTTTCCAATTCAGCTCGTTGATATAAACGGCGTAGTTTCAGCATAACTGCTTCGTTGCGAATAAAGCCAAGTTCTTTATATAAACGTTCGGTATGGGCAAAGAAATGTTCTAAGGCTTCTGATGTCGGGTATTCTGCAAGCGGTTGAATATCGGTTTTTTCTTGTAAATCTAGCCAAGCCATTCGGAGTTCATAGCAGGCGAGTTGTACCGCCATTGCAAGATTTAACGAGCCATAGTCGGGGTTGGTTGGGAAGTTTAAGTGATAATGGCATTTTAATAGTTCTTCATTGGTTAAGCCCACCCGTTCTCGTCCAAATACAATCGCTACTTTACCCTGTTCAGCACGTTGAATGGCTAATTTGCTACATTGACGTGGTTCGATCAGTGAGCTTTGTAGGTGGCGTAATCTGGCACTTGTGCCAATAACAAGCTGGCAATCTGCGATTGCACTGTCGAAATCTGGATAAATTTGCACATTATCCAATACATCTTTTGCCCCTGCAGCAAGGGCTATTGCTTGTTCGTCAATCGCTTGTTTTGGGGTGACAAGCCTTAGCTGGCTTAGTCCCATCGTTTTCATTGCTCGTGCGGCTGAGCCGATATTACCACTGTGAGAGGTTTCGACTAGGATTATTTGAATTTGATTAAGCAACATTTTTTCATATCAATATAATAGGGTAGTGTTATGTCATTTTAGCATAAAATCAAACCGCTTGTTCTTGCTTTATGTAGGATAAATGTTACACTTATGACTCTTTTAAACATCAGGAATGTGAAACAAATGAAAAAATTGCAATTAAAAAAATGGTTTTCAAGCCTTTTTCTACTTTCACCATTAGTCTTTGTAGCTAATAATGCTCAGGCTGAAGGAAAGCTGACAGTTTACTGTGGCGTCCAAAATAAAGTATGTGAAGATCTGACGAAACGTTTTTCACAAAAATATAATGTGGAAACTCAGTTTATTCACGGTGGAACAGGAACAATTTTAGGTAAGCTGAAAGCGGAAAAAGATAATCCACAAGCGGATATTTGGTATGGCGGTACTATTGAGCCACATTTCCAAGCAGGGCAGATGGGGCTATTAGAAGCCTATCGTTCACCTTTGCAAGCGGAGGTTTTACCTCAATTTAAAGCATTGCAAGAGAGCGAAGCAGGTAAATATACCTCGATTGCGTATTTGATGGTGCTTGGTTTTGGTATTAATACCGAAAAATTAAAACAGTTAGGCGTTGAAGCTCCGAAAAAATGGGCAGATTTGCTTGATCCTCGCTTAAAAGGTGAAGTGCAATTAGCCGATCCTCGCAGTTCAGGGACAATGTATACCACGATGATTACGCTTATTCAATTAATGGGCGAGGAAAAAGCCTTTGAGTATTTGAAAAAATTAGATGGTAACATTTCTCAATATGTGAAAAGCACCTTAGTGACCTCGAACCTTTCTCGTGGGGAAAGTGCTGTGACAGTTGGCTTTGCTCATGGCTATGCTTCAGAAAAAGAGAAAGGTGCGCCAGTTGATTATGTGTTACCTAAAGATGGGGTAGGCTATGCTTTAGGGGCTGCAAGTATTATTAAAGGTGCGAGAAACCTTGATAATGCGAAATTATTTATGGATTGGGTTCTATCTAAAGAGGTTCAAGAAATTCCTTGGCGTGACCACGGACTTTATCAAACACCAACCAATGTGAAAGCAGAAGTTGCTCCACAATCACCTAAATTGGACGGCGTGAAATTGGTTGATGTAGATTATGCTCGTTTTGGGTCAAGCGAGGAAGGGAAGCGTTTGGTAGATAAATGGCTCTTTAATATCAAATTATCGAATTGATCTTCTTTATAGAAGGAAGGGATATTTTCATTGGAGATGAGCCCTGGTATTCATTCTCACAGATCGGAGACTAGGGCATAAATTATCTTTTTAAGATAGAAGAGTATTTTTTTCAATCCTGTCCGTAAGGTACGGGGGGAACGTCAAGATAAGTAGTATGTAAAGAATTATAAGTTTGGATTGCAATGGGACAGTTTAGGTTTTGTAACACCAGCCATTTCACTTAATTCATCCATATGATTAATGGTAATATATTTACCTTGTACCGTTATGATGCCATTTTTCTGGAGTCGACCAAGCAAGCGACTGATAGTTTCAATGGTTAAACCTAAGTAATTTCCAATATCACCACGGGTCATTGTTAAGCGAAATTCTCTTGCTGAAAAACCGCGTGCGGCATAACGCTGTGAAAGATTGTAAATAAACGCCGCAAGTTTTTCTTCCGCACTCATTTTAGAAAGCAACAAAATCATCTCTTGATCGCTTTTGATTTCATGACTCATCAAACGCATAATCTGATGGCGGATTTTTGGCATTTTGCCAGCTAAATCATCTAAAATATCAAAAGGAATTTCGCAGATCATTGACGTTTCAAGAGCCTGAGCAAAACCGATATGTTTCATATCCATAATCGCATCAAAGCCAACTAAATCGCCCGGTAAATGGAAAGCGGTGATTTGCTCTTCACCATTTTCACTGATGGTATAGCTTTTAATTGTGCCTGAACGGATTGCGTAGATAGACTTGAGCTCATCACCTGACTGAAAGATGATTTGTGATTTTTGCACAGGTTTCTTACGCTCAATGATATTATCTAATTGAGTTAATTCGTGTTCATTGAGAGTAAAAGGTAAACATAATTGACTAATACTGCAATTTTGACAGTGAATTGTGCAGGCTGTTCTTCCATTTGCTTTAAAATCAGATACAATTTTCATACGCAACCATCCTAAAATTTGATTTAAGGCAAATTTTAACATTTTTTTAGGGAATAATGAACAAGATTTATTTAGATTTGGAGTGAAAATGGCGGCAGAGAAATTGACTAAAAAGAGATTAATTCAAATTATTGTGATGTTATTTATCCTGATTTGCGCATTTTTATATCGTACTTATACGTATTCACTAAATTAGGAATGTTGCTAAATAAATTATTTTCTACAATCTTTATAAATTGCGAGTAGAATACACCATTTATTATCAATAATATTGTTTATGTCTAAAGATGCTCTATTTTCAGCCCCTATTGAGAAATTAGGGGATTTCACTTTTGATGAATCTGTTGCGGAGGTTTTTCCAGATATGATTCAACGTTCTGTGCCGGGTTATTCTAATATCATTACAGCGATTGGTATGCTTGCTTCTCGTTTTGTGACTGATCAGTCAAATGTCTATGATTTAGGTTGTTCTCGCGGGGCTGGGATTTTATCGATTCGGCGTAATGTGGAAAAAGCTGGAGTAAGAATTATTGGTGTGGATAATTCTGAACCTATGGTAGAACGCTGCCGTCGTCATTTGGAAGCCTATCATTCGGATATTCCTGTGGAAATTTTATGTGATGATATTCGTCATATTGAGATTAAAAATGCATCAATGGTTGTCCTAAATTTCACGTTGCAATTTTTGCCAAGAGAAGACAGGCTTGCTCTTTTACGTAAAATTTATCATGGGTTAAATCCAAATGGTGTGTTGGTGTTATCGGAAAAATTTACTTTTGAAGATAACACAATAAATGAACTTCTTATTGATTTGCACCACACGTTTAAACGTGCAAATGGCTATAGTGAGCTTGAAGTAAGCCAAAAGCGTACAGCCCTTGAGAATGTGATGAGGACAGATAGTATTGATACACATAAAGCACGCCTAAAAGAAGCAGGTTTTTCACAAGTAGATCTGTGGTTTCAGTGCTTTAACTTTGGTTCTATGATTACTATTAAATAATGAAATTAGTGTAGTTGAAGTAGATTATTAACAAATTTTGTGTCTCGCTATTTTTGTACGGGCTAAACCAGCTGAAAATTTTTGGCAAATTCGGTAAACTACCTTTTTATCATTTCCCTGAAAAGAGTTTCATCAATGGCTGAATATCAAAAAAATAAAGATCCTCAAAAAGATAAACAGATTGAACAGATAAACATTGCCCCTCACTCAATTGAAGCAGAGCAAGCGGTATTAGGCGGGATAATGCTGAGTAATGAGTACTGGGACGGCGTTGCTGAGCGTGTTCAGAGTACCGATTTTTACAATCACGCTCATCGTCTGATTTTTGAAGAAATGGCTTCATTATCTCGTAACAATCAGCCTATTGATATTATCACACTTGATCAAGTGCTTAAAAATAAAGGCATATTGCAAGATATAGGCGGTTTTGCCTATCTTGCGGAACTATCTAAAAATACCCCAAGTGCGGCGAATATTTTAGCTTATGCAGAGATTGTTAGTGAACGGGCTATTCGTCGTGAATTGATTGCTGCGGGTAATAAAATTGCAGAAATCAGCTACAATCCTAAGGGATTGACGGTTAAAGAAGTCTTAGATGAAGCGGAAAGAACGGTTTTCCATATCGCAGAGATGCGAACTGCAACTGACGAAGGACCGAAAAAAATTGATGATATTTTAATGGAAACTTTAGCTCGCATAGAATTACTTTCTCGTTCTCAAAATAACAGCGGTGTAACAGGTATATCAACGGGCTTTGCTGCCTTAGATCGAAAAACGGCAGGGCTTCAGCCTTCAGATTTAATTATTGTAGCAGCCCGTCCATCAATGGGGAAAACAACATTTGCGATGAATTTGTGTGAAAATGCAGCAATGGGTGATGTTGAGGTCGAAGATGAGAACGGCAATAAAGTTAAGCAACCGAATAAGCCTGTGCTGATTTTCAGCCTTGAGATGCCAGCAGATCAAATTATGATGCGTATGTTTGCTTCGCTTTCAACGGTCGATCAAACGCGTATTCGTACAGGGCAACTAGATGATGAGGAAATGTCTAGGGTTGGTAGTACAGTGGGAGTGTTGCAATCCAGAGGTAATATTTATATTGATGATAGTTCAGGTTTAACCCCAACGGAATTACGTTCACGCGCGAGACGTGTGTACAAGGAAAACGGTGGATTAAGTTTAATTATGGTGGACTATCTACAATTAATGCGCGCTCCTGGATTTGCGGATAACCGAACCCTTGAAATTGCGGAAATTTCTCGCTCACTGAAAGCCTTAGCTAAAGAGTTACAAGTACCGGTAGTGGCACTTTCTCAGCTCAACCGTAGTTTAGAACAACGTTCAGATAAACGCCCTGTAAACTCGGATTTGCGCGAATCGGGATCGATTGAACAAGATGCAGACTTAATTATGTTTATTTATCGTGATGAGGTTTATCACGATAATCCAGATACAAAAGGAATGGCGGAGATCATCATTGGTAAACAGCGTAATGGTCCAATCGGACGAGTGCCGTTAGGTTTCCAAGGACAATATTCACGTTTCACCAATTACGAAGGTAGCTACAGACTAGAGGACGAATAAGATGTTATGTGCAATTTATAAAAGCCCCAAAAAAGAAGGAATGTATCTTTATGTGGAAAAACGGGATAAATTTGAGTCCGTACCTCTAGAACTTCGCCAAATTTTTGGTAAACCTGAGTTTGTAATGCTGTTTAATTTAGCAGGTGAAAAGCAGCTCAAGCGGGTAGATAATCAAGAAGTTTTGCAAAAAATCCAAAATGAAGGGTTCTATTTGCAAATGCCTCCACCCCCTGAAAATTTATACGCTGAATTTGTAGCAAGATAAAAAGGGTTAAAATAATGCGTTGTCCGTTTTGTGCTACTGATGATACCAAAGTTGTAGATTCACGTTTAACCGCAGATGGCTACCAAATTCGTCGCAGACGAGAATGCCCTGTCTGTAAAGAACGTTTTACAACCTTTGAAAGTGCTGAATTACTCATTCCGCATATTGTTAAAAATAATGGTAGCCGAGAACCTTTTGATGAACGTAAATTAAGAACCAGTTTATCTCGTGCATTAGAAAAGCGTCCCGTGAGTACCGATGATGTTGAGCAAGCGATCCACTGCATTGTGTTACAACTTCAAGCCACAGGGGAAAGGGAAGTTGCTAGTAAATTTGTCGGAGACTTGGTGTTAGGTGAATTAAAGTCCTTAGATAAAGTCGCTTATATTCGATTTGCGTCAGTTTATTTAAGTTTTGATGATGTAGAAGAATTTAGTAAAGAGATTGAGCGATTAAGGAACTGAATATCAATTAAGCAGAGATACCCATCAATGTCTTATTCGGCTCTTTCGCCATTTCTCGTGCTAATTTCGGCACTAAGTAACCCGATGTAATGCGTTGCAATTCACGATAAATTTCAAAGGCTCTGCTATCTTCAATATAAAAATGGCTCGCCCCTGCCACTTTGTCTAATAGGTGCAAATAATAGGGTAAAATGCCATAGCGAAATAATTTATCACTCAAGACTTTGAGTGTTTGGGCGTTGTCGTTGATCCCTTTGAGCAAGACAGATTGGTTGAGCAACACGACATTGCTTTGTTTTAGCTTCTGCATTTTTTCTGCAAAGATTTCGTCTATTTCGTTGGCGTGATTGATATGCGTCACTAACACGACCTTCAAACGGCTTTGTGATAGCCTTTCACACAATTCGTCTGTAATACGGTTGGGAATGACCACAGGTAAACGGCTGTGAATACGTACGATGTTGATATGGGAAATCTGCTCTAGTTGGGTGAAAATCCAGTCAATTTCGTGGTCTTTTGCCATCAAGGGATCGCCCCCTGATAAGATCACTTCTTCCACTTCGGAATGCGCTTTTATATAGTCGAGGCTTTTCTGCCACGTTGCTTTGCCACTTTTAACTTCATCATAAGGAAAATGGCGACGGAAACAGTAGCGACAGTTAATCGCACAGCTATTTTTTACCATAAATAACAAGCGGTTATGATATTTATGTAAAATGTTAGGGGCAGGCGAATGCTGTTCTTCCAGTGGGTCTTGGACAAAGCCATCAACATTGGTAAATTCTTCTTGTAATGTGATCGCTTGTAAAAAAAGGGGATCTGCCCGATCCCCCTTTTTCATTTTTTCAGCAAAGGGGCGTGGCACTCTTAACGCAAACAGTTTACGAGCGGTAAGATCTTGCTCGAAATCTGCAATGTCTAGCTCAAGGTAATGCAATAAATCTTCTGGTCGATTAAAGGCTTCAGCCAGATCTTGTAACCATTGTGCTTTTGTTGGTGCGTCGTAAAATAAGATGTTCAAATTTACCCCTTTTGTTTTTATTGATATTATGTAGCAAATACACAAACTTTCCATATTCAGTAGGGACACGCTGAGCGTGTCCGTTACCAATATTTTTGATTTAATTAATATCTTGCGGACACACTCAGTGTGTCCCTACTCAGTGCTACATAATTTCATTTTTTGTTGATTTACTGGCTAATCACACACTGCACTGGTGCGTTGGTTTTATCTACCATCAATGTTGGTGGTAATTGGCTGTTATTGGTTCCCACCATATATTGCACACCGTTTAAGCAATAACGCAAATAACCTGGTGTTTTTTCAATAAGGTAAGGGTCGTTTTGTGGATCAATCGCTTTAAAGGTCGGCACCGCTGGCACTTGTTGTACCTGTTTGGTTAATTGCTCTGTTGGATTGGTCGCTGGTGTTTGAGCCTGTGCTTCCGTTGGGGAAAGTGCTTCACTTAATAAGTAACCTGCCGCCGCCCCTGTCACAAAATTGCCTAACCGGTTGCCCTGCGCCTGTTGAGCAGCACCAGCATTTGGCATTGCTTGATTTGGCGTATTATTAAAGTCCGCATCAGCTTTTTGTTGTGTTGTAGATTGCTGAACCGTTGCGGGTGTTTTTTTGCTTGAAGAAAATTTCATTCTACCTGCTTTTTTCGCCTGAACGGTTGAAACGCTAAGGGCAAGAACTAAGCCCATTAACACTGCTTTTTTCATTTTATTTCCTCATTGATTGAAAAGGTGAATTATACCTGAAACGGCTTTATCCGCCATACTTAAGAAAAATTTTAATTTTTTGCCTGCCATTTTTAGTGTATTATATATGCCTTTTTATATCTTAGCCCTTTGGGCGTTACTTTTTATCTAAATTCTGAGGATCACAATGGCTAGTTACAGCACTAATGATTTCAAACCAGGTTTAAAATTTATCCAAGATGGTGAACCTTGCGTTATCGTTGAAAACGAATTCGTAAAACCAGGTAAAGGTCAAGCATTTACCCGTACTAAAATCCGTAAATTAATATCTGGTAAAGTATTAGAGATCAACTTCAAATCAGGCTCAACCGTTGAAGCAGCAGACGTTGTAGATTACAACTACACTTACTCTTATAAAGATGAAGATTTCTGGTACTTTATGCACCCAGAAACGTTCGAGCAAATTTCTGTAGATGCAAAAGCATTGGGCGACAACGACAAATGGTTGGTTGATCAAGCAGAATGTATCATCACATTATGGAACGGCTCTGCAATCGGCGTTACTCCACCAAACTTCGTTGAATTAGAAGTTATCGAAACCGATCCAGGCTTAAAAGGTGATACTGCTGGTACTGGTGGTAAACCTGCGACATTAAGCACAGGTGCAGTTGTTCGTGTTCCACTTTTCGTTCAAATCGGCGAAGTGATCCGTGTGGATACCCGTTCAGGCGAATATGTTTCTCGTGTAAAATAATCCCTCAATCCCCTGACAACTTGTTAGGGGATTTTTTTATCTTCAGCTAACCAATCTTCGTAGTTTAATAATGGTACAGGTTTAAATTCTTTGATATGTTGATAATTAAACGTAGGATCTGGCTCTCCCAATTCATCTAACCAATTCCAATTATCTTCAATTGGCTCAATAATTGCCTCATTACTTTTCTTCTCAATTTTCATTTCATCTCATCTCCGTACTAGGTACTAGACCGCTAACAAACCATATATTAATAGGTTAAATATTGTAGGGTAGGTTTTAATCCATCAATAAAATCAATATGTTACGATTATATGGTGGGTCAAGACCCACCCTACAAGCTACTTTACCACTAATCTAATATCTAATTTTTGATAGACATATACTACCCCTAATTGAGAAAGTTACAAAAAGTTTATGTCTAACAGTGTGCTTTTTTATCTATAACTCCGAACTTTATAATGAAAATTTCTTCTAAGTAAGGTAAAATCTTTACACTTTCATTATTACTCACTAGAGGAACATATTATGTCAGTCGCAATTTTAGACCAACTTGAAGAAAAAATTAAACAGGCTGTTGAAACCATTCAATTACTTCAATTAGAAGTTGAAGAGTTAAAAGGTAAAAACGAGGAAGCAAATCGTTCAAGCGAAACTCTACGTCAAGAACACGAGCAATTAAAAACCGAACATCAAAACTTCCAAGATCGTTTACGCTCTCTGTTAGGTCAAATCGACAACGTTTAATCTTTTTTGAATAAACGGCTAATATTTTGATTAGCCGTTTTTTATTGCATCATTTATTATGGCGAAACTCTATTTTTATTACTCTGCGATGAATGCAGGGAAATCCACAACTTTACTTCAATCATCTTACAACTATCAAGAACGAGGAATGAATACCCTTGTTTATACTGCGGCGATAGATGATCGTTATGGCGTAGGGAAAGTGTCCTCTCGAATTGGTATTTCACAAGACGCTCGCTTGTTCAAAAATGATAGCAATTTATTTGATGAAATCACCGCTTACATTGCCGATGAAAAATTGCACTGTATTCTGATTGATGAAGCACAATTTCTTACCAAGCAACAGGTTTATCAACTGACTGAAGTGGTCGATAAATTAAAAATCCCTGTGCTTTGTTACGGCTTACGCACCGATTTCCAATCTGAATTATTTGAGGGCAGCCGCTATTTACTGGCTTGGGCAGATCAGCTCGAAGAACTTAAAACCATCTGTTATTGTGGGCATAAAGCAGGTTTTGTTATTCGTATGAATGAGAAAGGCGAAGCGGTAAAAGATGGAGATCAAATCCAAATTGGTGGAAACGATAGCTATCTTTCTGTATGCCGTTTGCATTATAAGGAAAAATTGGGGATATAACTTAGTTTCTGTCTATTTATCTGAATAGGAATGAATTGCCAATTATATTTCAAAGGTGAAGAGCATGTAGGATACAGTGATTGCTTTGTTTTAGGGGAAGCACTTGTAATAATCAATAACGGAAGAATGTAAAATGATCGAAGCTGTAATTTTTGATATGGACGGTACGTTAATTGATTCCCAACCTATTTGGTATCAAGCAAGTACTGAATTTTTTCAACAAAACCAATTTCCTGTAACCTTAGCTGAAATGATGACTCTTACAGGGTCACCAGTTGGTACGCTTGTTGATTATGTGCTGCAAAAATATGGCGAAAAAGAAAAGAGCCGTACTCAGTTAATAGAAGAGTTGATGGCATATGTAGTTGGAAAGGTGCTTGAAGCGAAGCCGTTAATGCCAAATGTGAAAGATGTTTTATCTACCTTAAAACAATGGGGGATTAAAATCGCAGTTGCTTCGGCTTCACCAAGAAATATGCTACAAGGCATTGTTGATAGCTGTGGTATAGCTGAATATTTTGATTATTTAGCTTTTGCTGAGGAATTGGAGTACAACAAGCCACACCCCGCTGTATATTTACACGCAGCAAAACAACTTGGCGTTCCAACATCTGCTTGTTTTGCCGTAGAAGATTCGGTTTTAGGTATGATTTCAGGTAAAGCAGCGAGTATGAAAACCGTTGTTATTCCTGAAAAATCGGAATGGGACGACCCTCGCTGGGCTTTGGCTGATTATAAATTAGTGAGTATGTCAGAATTACCGATGTTAATAGAATCGTAATGGTTTGATGTAAATCGTAAAGTCCCCTATTGTATGGGGAGCGTTTTGGGGAAAAATATGGATAGACATAATTTCTCAAAACTTTTTCTTTAATCCCCCCACTTTCGCTATAATAGCCCAAATTATTTAGATCAAAGAGAATTCAAATGGCAACAATTGCAAAAAATCCGCTCGTTTTAGTGGACGGTTCGTCCTATTTATATCGTGCATTCCACGCATTTCCCCCTTTAACTAACAAACAAGGTGAGCCAACAGGGGCGATGTATGGCGTGTTGAATATGTTAAAAAGCCTGATTGCACAGGTTGAACCAAGCCATATTGCTGTCGTGTTTGATGCGAGAGGGAAAACTTTCCGTGATGAGCTGTTTGAACAGTATAAATCCCACCGTCCGCCGATGCCCGATGAGCTTCGTTCGCAGATCCAACCTTTGCACGCAATGATTAAAGCATTGGGTATTCCGCTGTTGTCGATTGAAGGGGTGGAAGCTGATGATGTAATTGGAACGCTTGCAGTGCAGGCTTCACAAGCAGGTAAGCACGTTTTAATCAGTACGGGCGATAAGGATATGGCTCAACTGGTGAACGATCATATTATGCTGATTAACACGATGAACAATACCTTGTTAGATCGTGAAGGGGTGATTGAAAAATATGGCATTCCGCCTGAGTTGATTATCGACTATTTAGCCTTATTGGGCGACTCGTCCGATAATATTCCAGGGGTAAAAGGTGTTGGTGAGAAAACAGCGATTGCGTTGTTGCAAGGTATTGGCTCAATGCAAGCGATTTATGCAAATTTAGACAAAGTTGCAGAGTTATCATTTCGTGGGGCAAAAACCTTTGCACCGAAACTGGAAGCAGAAAAAGAAACAGCCGATCTCTCTTATCTATTAGCGACAATCAAAACCGATGTTGCCCTTGATGTCACTTACGATCAGCTTGTTACTCAACCACAACAGCGAGATCAACTGGTAGAACTCTTTGGTCGTTATGAATTTAAGCGTTGGCTGAACGAAGTGATGAATGACGCAAACCCTGTGACACAAACGTCAGCAGAGAAAATTCCGAACAATTATCAAGCCACACAAGCGGTCAGTGCCGAACAAAAATCTGCACCTTTTGCAAAAGTCGAGATAGATCGCACCGCTTACGATTGCGTGAACAGCCCTGAACTCTTTACCAAATGGCTGGCAAAATTGCAAATGGCACAGCTTGTGGCGGTGGATACCGAAACAGACAATTTAGATGCAATGCAAGCAAATTTAGTCGGGATTTCGTTTGGTTTAGAAAATGGCGAAGCGTGCTACATTCCGTTGGCACATAAAGGCAAAATTACACAGCCGACCCAAGTGGATCTGTTTGGTGAAAGTGAAGCAGAACTCGATGAAGTCGAAGCGTTACTGCCTAACCAGTTGAACAAAGCGGACTGTTTGGCACAATTAAAACCGATTTTAGAGAACCCAAATATCCGCAAAATCGGGCAGAATATCAAATACGATTTAACGATTTTTGCACGCCACGGCATTGAGCTACAAGGGGTTGCCTTTGATACGATGTTGCAATCTTACACCCTAGACAGCACAGGTCGTCACAATATGGACAATTTGGCAGAGCGTTATTTGGGACATCAAACTATTCCTTTTGAAGAATTGGCAGGCAAGGGCAAACATCAGCTTACGTTCGATCAAATTGAACTGAATAAAGCAACAGAATATGCAGGGGAAGATGCCGAAATTACAATGAAATTGCATCAACTCTTATGGTCTGAACTACAAAAAACGCCTGAATTAGTGAAATTGTTTGAACAAATCGAAATGCCGTTGGTGAGCGTACTTTCTCGTGTGGAACGAAACGGCGTATTAATCGATCCTGCCAAACTGTTGGCACATTCAGTTGAGATCGAACAGCGTTTAAAAGAGCTTGAAACCCTTGTACACCAAGAAGCAGGAGAAGTGTTTAACCTTGCTTCTACCAAGCAACTGCAAGAGATTTTATTTAACAAACTCGGCTTACCGATTTTAAAGAAAACCCCGAAAGGTGCGCCATCAACCAACGAAGAAGTGTTGGAAGAATTGGCTCAAATGGGACACCAAGTGCCTGTTCTGTTGATGGAACATCGTGGCTTGAGCAAATTGAAATCAACCTATACCGATAAACTTCCACAGATGATTAACGCCCAAACAGGACGAGTGCATACTTCATATCATCAAGCGGTCACGGCAACAGGACGACTTTCATCAAGCGATCCGAATTTACAAAATATTCCGATCCGCAACGAGCAGGGCAGACGTATTCGTCAAGCCTTTATCGCCCATGATGGCTATGTGATTTTGGCGGCGGACTATTCGCAAATTGAGTTACGCATAATGGCTCATCTTGCCAATGATGCAAATATGATCAAAGCCTTTGCCGAAGGTAAAGACATTCACCGTTCCACGGCGGCGGAAATTTTTGGCGTGCCGTTGGAAGCCGTAACCAGTGAACAACGCCGTAGTGCTAAGGCGATTAACTTCGGCTTGATTTACGGAATGTCTGAATTTGGCTTGGCAAATCAACTGGGCATTTCTCGTACCGATGCGAAAAAATATATGGAACTTTACTTCCAGCGTTATCCAGCGGTGCAACAGTTTATGTTAGATATTCGTGAAAAAGCCGCTGAAAAAGGCTATGTTGAAACGCTATTTGGTCGCCGTTTATATTTGCCTGAAATTAACTCGAGCAACCAAATGCGACGCAAAGCGGCGGAACGTGTTGCCATCAACGCCCCAATGCAAGGCACGGCGGCAGATATTATCAAAGTGGCAATGATCGGGATCGATCAAGCGGTGCGAAATTGCGAAGATATTGCAATGATTATGCAAGTACACGATGAATTAGTCTTTGAAGTCAAAGCCGACAGAGTAGAGCATTACACCCAACTGATTAAAGCTGAAATGGAAAAAGCGATTGAGCTTAAAGTGCCATTGATTGCAGAAGTTGGGGTTGGAGGCAACTGGGACGAGGCGCATTGATGATTAAGGGGACTAAATTAGCGTCCCCTTATAACTATTTTTAATGAATCCAATGAGCTAAATTTATTTAGTCATCACTACTAAATACTCCTAAAAGCTGTAATAAGCTCACAAATAGGTTGTAGATAGACACATATAAATCAACGGTTGCACGGATATAGTTTGTTTCACCGCCGTGGATAATGTTGCTAGTTGAATATAAAATTGCAGCCGTTGAGAACACTACAAATAATGCACTGATCGCTAAACTTAACGCGGGCATTGCTAAGAAGATATTTGCCACAATACCCACTAATAACACCACGAACAACGCAATCATCATACCCGATAAGAAAGACATATCACGTTTAGTAGTTAATACATAAGCAGAACAGCTAAAGAATACCAACGCAGTCGCCCCTAAAGCCAATGCAACCACATCGCCTAAGCCATTGCTGATATAAGCATTTAAAATTGGACCCAAGCTATAACCTAAGAAACCCGTTAACGCAAAAACACTTGCTAACCCTGCTGCACTATTTGCCGTTGCATTGGTTAAGAAAAGTAAGCCATAAAAACCGACTAACATTCCCCACCAAGGTAAACGTGGTAAATTAAGTGTCATTGTGACAGATGCAACCACTGCCGAAAATACAAGCGTTAACGCGAGTAAGAAATAAGTATTACGTAATACTTTATGTGTGCTAAGAAGGGATTCACTTCTTGTGGAAGTGACTAAACGATCTTGCATAGAATCTCCTGTAAATAAATAGTTTTTGTGTTAAAAACGCCCACAAATTAGCGAGAAATCATAGAAAAGTCAATGTATTTCACAAAACAAAGGGCGTATCTATACGCTCTTACTCTTTTACTGAACTGCCACAACCCTTCCTTCTTGATAATCCACTGTCACAGGACTATTCGGCAACAATTTGCCAGAGAGAATTTGCTGTGCCAAGGTGTTTTCAAGCTCTTGCTGAATTGCACGTTTAAGCGGTCTTGCCCCAAAGAGTGGATCAAAGCCTGCTTCGCCGACATGATCAACTGCCGCATCGGTCACCGTCACTTCATAGCCACGCTCCGCCATACGTTTAATTAGACGTTCAAGCTGTATTCTTGCAATCGCACGGATATTTTCTTTATCTAATGGGTGGAATACCACAGTTTCATCAATACGGTTGATAAATTCAGGGCGGAAATGTTGCCCAACCACATTCATCACGATAGTTTTCATTTCATCGTAACTCATATTTTCCGCATTCTCTTGAATTAAGTGCGAACCTAAGTTTGATGTCATAATTACGACCGTATTACGGAAATCCACCGTACGACCTTGTCCGTCAGTTAAACGACCATCATCAAGCACCTGCAATAAAATGTTGAATACATCTGGGTGTGCTTTTTCTACTTCATCGAGCAATACAACCGAATATGGACGACGGCGAACTGCTTCGGTTAAGTATCCGCCTTCTTCATAGCCGACATATCCTGGAGGTGCGCCAACTAAGCGAGATACGCTGTGTTTTTCCATAAATTCGGACATATCGATCCGCACCATCGCATCTTGATCGTCAAATAGGAAGTTGGCTAATGTTTTGCAAAGCTCTGTTTTCCCTACGCCTGTCGGCCCTAAGAATAGGAATGAACCGATAGGGCGATTTGGATCAGACAAGCCTGCACGACTACGACGGATCGCATTTGCCACTGCATCAACGGCTTCACTTTGACCGATGACCCGTTTATGTAGCACCTCTTCCATTCGTAATAGTTTCTCTTTTTCCCCTTCCATCATTTTGGATACAGGGATACCTGAGGCTTTAGAAAGCACTTCGGCAATTTCTTCATCGGTCACTTTGGTGCGAAGTAGATGATTTTCACCGCCCTCTTCTTCACGTTTTACTGCTTCTTGTAACTGTTTTTCAAGGGCTGGGATTTTTCCGTATTGCAACTCCGACATTTTCTCAAAGTTATTCTCACGGCGAGCCTGATCCATTTCAATTCGGGCATTTTCCAACTCGGTTTTAATGTGTTGCGTGCCTAACAGAGCGGATTTTTCTGCTTTCCATACTTCTTCCAGTTCCGCATATTCACGTTCACGAGCGGTCAGATCCTCGTCTAATTTTGCAAGACGCTGACGGCTAGCTTCGTCTTCTTCTTTTTGCAACGCTTGACGCTCTAATTTCAACTGAATAATACGGCGTTCAAGTTTGTCTAACGGCTCTGGTTTAGAGTCGATTTCCATACGCAAGCTCGACGCTGCTTCATCAATTAAGTCAATCGCTTTATCGGGTAACTGACGATCGGAAATATAGCGGTGCGAAAGGGTTGCAGCTGCGACAATTGCAGGATCCGTAATTTGAACGTGGTGGTGAATTTCGTAACGTTCTTTCAAACCACGCAAAATCGCAATGGTATCTTCAACCGTCGGCTCATCAACCAACACTTTTTGGAAACGACGCTCCAGTGCTGCATCTTTTTCAATATATTGACGATATTCATCTAAAGTTGTCGCCCCGACACAATGCAACTCGCCACGAGCAAGGGACGGTTTCAACAAGTTACCTGCGTCCATCGCTCCATCGGTTTTACCTGCACCGACCATCGTATGAATTTCATCAATAAACAGGATCACTTGCCCCTCTTCTTTAGCAAGCTCATTCAATACCGCTTTCAAACGCTCTTCAAACTCACCGCGGTATTTTGCTCCTGCAATCAAAGCCCCCATATCTAAGGAAAGTACACGTTTGTTTTTTAGACCTTCAGGCACTTCGCCATTGACGATACGCTGTGCTAAACCTTCGACAATCGCCGTTTTCCCCACACCTGGTTCACCGATAAGCACTGGATTATTTTTAGTACGGCGTTGCAATACTTGCACTGTACGGCGGATCTCTTCATCACGTCCAATCACAGGATCAAGTTTGCCTACCTTAGCTCGCTCGGTTAAATCAATGGTATATTTTTGTAATGCTTGTCTCTTTTCTTCTGCATTTTGATTATTCACACTCTCCCCTCCACGAATTTGTTGAATAGCGGCTGTCACTTTCTCTTTGGTTAAACCTAAGTTTTTCAATAACTTGCCTAAATCACCATTATCTTCAAGTGCCGCAAGCACAAATAGCTCTGATGAAATAAAGCTATCGCCAAACTGTTGCGACAATTTATCGCATTGATTTAACAAGCGAAAAAGTTGTTGCGACGGCTGAGTATTGCCCCCTTGCACCTGCGGCAAGCGGCTGATAATGCCATCAAGTTCACTGCTTAAACGGTTCGGTTGCACATTTAAACTGGTAACAAGCGGTGTAATTGAACCATCATTTTGCTTTAACAACGCAAGCATTAAATGTGCTGGTTCAATATAAGGATTATCTTTGCCAACGGCTAAAGATTGTGCATCGGCAATTGCAGATTGGAATTTGCTGGTAAATTTATCAATATTCATAGGTTTCCCCTAAATTCTGTTTATTAATGTTCTGACTTCGAGATTACTCTCGCTTGACGTAACCATAAATTGGGATTGTCAAGGGGATTTCAAGAGAAAATGTGAAAGAGATCACAAAATTATGAAATCTATTGGGGGAGGAGCAGCTTTCAAGAAGCTAATGCATGGTCAATTTTTATCAGTATTCAAACGATGAAATTATAGGTCTTTAAATACGTTTAAAATTTACACTTAGGAATTCCCGCCTCTTGGGGCGGGGAGGATGTCAGAATAAAACCTATCCGCTTGTAGTTTAAATTAAGGGTTAGTGACTTAACATTTTGAGTAACTCTTTTGGCTCAACATAACCAGCGATTAACTCTCCTTCTTTTGTGACCATATTTGGCGTACCTGTAACCCCAAATTTAATCCCAAGCTCATAATGTTTTTTCACCATATTTGGCGTTTTTACCTGTTTTGGTAAGTTACCTTTCTCTGCTTCGTTTAACGCAAAGACTGGATCTTTTTCTGTCCAAATTGCTTCCATCTGTTTTGCAGTTTCAGTATTCATACCGCCACGAGGGAAAGCTAAATAACGAATAGTAATGCCTAAATCATTATATTCTTTGATCTTTGAGTGCAATAAATGACAATAATGGCAAGTAATATCCATAAACACAGTGACAACGTGTTTTTCATTTTTCGCAGGATACACAATCATCTCTTTTGCTAGACTATTAAGTTCTGCGAGTAATGCACGATTAGTAATATCAGTAACTTTGCCATCTTTTAATTCAAAAATCTGCCCGTGTATTACATAGCGTCCATCATTGCTAATTTGCACAACACCTTGATCGGAAATCGCTGTTTTAAAACCTGGCAAGGCAGATTCTGACAATTTCACATTAGTTGCCCCAATTTTCTCAAGTTGTTGCTGTAAGTTTTTATCATTCGCCTGTGCCGAACCTAAGATTGCAAGGCTAATTAGGGTCAATAGAATTTTTTTCATTATAAATCCTTCTAGAGTTTAAGTTTTGTTTCAATATTCCGTGCTTTCACTAAGAATGCTTTACGTTCTTTATCTGGCATACCAGATCCTATACCAGGCAATTTTACTGTCATTGGATTAACCGGTCGCCCATTGATATGAAATTCATAATGCAAATGTGCACCTGTTGAACGTCCTGTATTTCCAGACAACGCAATACGCTGTCCTTTTTTCACACTTTGCCCAACTTTAACTAACGATCGGCTTAAGTGCATATATACCGTAGTATATTGTCCCCCATGGCGGACTTTAATATAACGACCAGCACCGTTTGCTTGGTAAGCGATATGTTCAACAACACCATCTGCAGGGGCAATAATCGGCGTACCGCTTCGTACAGCAAAATCAACACCTTTGTGAGGAGCAACTCGTCTTGTTACTGGATGTAAGCGACGAGGATTAAAATGTGATGAAACTCTTGGTGTAAATGGCAATGGGTAACGAGCAAATCCTTTACCTAACGTTTCACCGTGACGGTTATAATAACGTCCATTATCAGCTTGAATGGCATAATAACTTTTCTTGCCACTGATGATATGAATAGCTTCAACATTACCTAAATCAGTAACCTTACCATTGATATACTCACGCTTCACTAAAATTGCAAATTTATCGCCTTTTTTCAATTTATTGGTGGAAATTTGCCATTGCAGACCGTTAGCTAACTGATTAATTTGACGTTGAGATAAACCTACCGCCTTTAAGCTGGCACTAAAACTACCATCAATGGTGCCTTTAATCACATCTTGTTGCCAAACACCTTTTTTCTGAATAGTTTGTACTGCAAATTGATCTTGTGCTTTACGCTCAAAAATTTTCTCTTCTTTTTCTGAGATAAGCCAGTTCATATATTCCAGCTCACCGTTATTGTCTAAAATCCAGTAGAACTGTTGCCCAACTTTAAGCTCGGCTAACTGTGGAAAAGTTTTTTCTAAGGCTTTTGCTGTAGCATGTGTTAATCCTGACTGCTCTAGTACATCTTTTAGCTGATCGCCTTGAGTTACGATATAACTAAACTGATTTTGGATACGTAATGCTTGATCTGCAATATCTAGCAGATCTTCTAACACACTTTCTGCTTCTTCTGATAATTTTTCACTTTCAGGTACAACCGCAGACTGACCTTCTACTTCATCATCAACATCACTTAACTCATCTTCATAAGAGGTTGCATTTTCATCAACAGGCTCGGCATTCACTTGTTCCTGTTCCTCTTTAGCAGAGGCAGTAAAATCAATGCTGATATACTTAGGCTCACCATGAGATAATCCTGTTGAAACTTCAGGCAACGACTGAGTAGCCAACGTAATCGGGATTTCTTGAGCCTCTGAAGAATTTGAACTCGGTCTTTTTAAGGTTAAAGCGATACCGATAAAGATAGATAATATAATCACCAAAAACACAAATGCCTTAGTTCTATTCTTCTTACGACGCCGATCTCTAGCAAAAATAACGTGTTGCAAAATTCTATCCTAAATAATTTCTTCTATGCTAACTTATTATAGACAAAGGAATGGGCAAAAAATTCCCATAGCTTTCTTGTAAAACAGCAAAAAATCCGCTAATTTTAAATCCTTAAATCCTTAAATTTATTAATGTTATGCAGATCAAGCAAATTAAGCCGATCCACAATTTAACGAAGCCCCTTGTGCAACTGAAAGCGATTAATGTTAATTTTGGTACACAAGTTGCCCTTGAAAATATTCATTTAAACATCTACCCCAATTCTATCACAACTATCGTTGGTCCTAATGGGGGGGGTAAATCTACCCTATTAAAAGTATTGCTGAAATTACAGCCAGCAACATCAGGGGAGGTTATTCACCAACCACAGCTAAAAATTGGCTATGTGCCACAAAAATTGCATCTGGATCACTCTATTCCCATTACCGTTGAAAAATTTCTATCTCTCAAGCCTAACAGCACTAAACCCTTGATAGATGAAGCATTGTCCCTATTTTCAATCACTCACCTTGCTAAGCATAGTATGCAAAAATTATCTGGCGGTGAGTTACAACGAGTACTGCTTGCCCGTGCAATTTTAGACCGTCCACAACTGCTTGTCTTAGATGAACCAATGCAAGGGGTGGATATTACAGGGCAAACGGAACTCTATCAACTATTAAATAAAACTCGTGAATGGTTAAACTGTGCTATTTTAATGGTTTCTCACGATTTAAACATTGTAATGGCAAATACGGACGAAGTACTATGCGTTAATCGCCATATCTGCTGTGCTGGTACACCTGAAAAAATTTCAAGTGACCCAAGTTTTATCCACTTCTTTGGCGATCAATTTGCGAAAAACGTGGCATTTTATTCTCATCACCATAATCACCATCACGACTTACAAGGCAATGTATGTCGTTGTAACGGACATCACTAATTGAGGCAATATGTTTGAGATTTTATTTCCTGCGTGGTTAGCAGGCGTATTTTTAACCTTCATCACCGCACCGCTTGGAGCTTTTGTCGTCTGGCGAAAAATGGCATATTTTGGTGATACCCTCTCTCACTCCGCATTACTTGGGGTTGCATTAGGAATTTTCCTACAAATCGATCCCTATATTGCTGTTATTCTAATGACCGTCATACTCGCCTTTTGCCTCGTCTGGTTAGAACAGCACTCTACTCACTCAGTCGATACCCTATTAGGCATTATCGCCCATTGCAGTTTATCCTTAGGCGTTATCACCATCAGCCTATTAGACAATGTTCGTGTTGATTTAATGTCCTACCTATTTGGTGATCTTCTTGCAATTGGTTTTAACGACGTACTCTTTATCAGCATCGGGGTTATCGGCATTGCGACACTACTGGCTCTGTATTGGAAAAAGCTACTCGCCATCACAGTCAGCCCTGAATTAGCTCAAATTGAAGGTCTAAATGTCGCACGCCTACGCCTCTTATTAATGTTGCTCACCGCATTAACCATTGCATTAAGTATGAAATTTGTCGGGGCTTTAATCATCACCTCACTACTGATTATCCCCTCTGCAACCGCAAGACGCTTTGCCAAAACCCCTGAAACAATGGTTATTTACGCCATCGGATTAAGCATATTATCGGTCAGTGGCGGATTATTACTCTCTGCCCTCAAAGATACACCAGCAGGACCTTCAGTGGTTGTTTGTGCAGGAACACTCTTTTTACTCTCATTAATTAAAAAAGAGGCGAATTAAGATCAATAAAATATAATTTTCCTATTGAATTTTTTGTCAAATTTCGCTTAAATCCCACCGCTTGTTAATGATAACAAGCGGTGGGATTTTTATATTTTTTTGAAGTAAATAAAGAAGTAAATTATGTGTCAATTATTAGGAATGAATTGTAATACGCCGACCGATATTACTTTCTCATTTGAAGGATTTCGACGGCGTGCAGGCTTAACCGACCACCATACCGACGGCTTCGGCATTGCCTTTTTTGAAGGCAAAGGTGTGCGTATTTTTAGAGACAATCGCCCAGGTGCCTCATCACCAATGGCAGATCTCGTCAGTCAATATCGAATTAAATCCTTTAACGTTATCGCCCATATCCGTAAAGCAACCTGTGGCGATGTCAATTTAGAAAATACCCACCCATTTATCCGCGAAATTTGGGGTGAAAACTGGGTGTTCGCCCACAACGGCACGGTTGATGTCAAAGTTTGCCCGAATAATCACTATCAGCCTATAGGCTCAACGGACTCTGAAGCCGCATTTTGCTGTATAGTTGCCAGCCTAAAACAACGTTTTCCACAGAAACCAAGTGAAAAAGAGATTTTTGACGCAATTGTAGATATTGCCAGTGAAATCGCTAAACACGGCGTATTTAATTTTATTCTTTCCAATGGGCACTGGATGATCGCACGTTGCTCAACAAACTTACATTATATCTGTCGCAAAGCCCCATTCGGCACGGCATTGCGTGATGATGATGTAATGATTGATTTCCGTGAATATACGGAAGAAAGTGATAAAGTCACCATTATTACAACCCAGCCTCTCACAAAAAATGAGAACTGGACAAAAATGAAAAATGGGGGCTATGTCTTCTTTAAAGATGGTGATGTACTCTTTGAAATTGAAGGTACACTACCTGAATGTAAACCTCACGTTTAAAATAGATTGCCCCTTTCTATACTCAAAAGGGGCAATTTACTTTTCTACTTAATCGGCGTTGCCGTGCGTTCTAACACTTCGAGCAACTCACTGATATTCTGTTTACCCTGTGTTTTAAGCCACTGGCGAGCGGCTTCAACACCTTCGGCTTTATAGGCTTCTGCACCGCCTGCCCAAGTGGCACGTCCGCACAGTACGCCGTTAAATTGACTGCCTGCTTGGTGAGCAAATTCAAGGGTTTGTTGGAACAGTTTGGCTGAAACGCCTGCACTTAAGAAAATAAACGGCAGATCTGTTGCTTCGCTTTGCTCTTTAAAGAATTCCGCCGCTTCTGCTTGGCTGTAAAGCACTTCACTGTCAGTAAAGCCTTCCACATAGCTCATCACCACAGGCACTTCCACTTTCAACACATCTACCCCAAAACGTTTGTCCGCAAAGAACTTCATCGCTTCAATCACTTTGCGCGGTTTCACTTTGGCGTTATAGACTTTATCTTCGTTTGAGCCATCGTAGGTTAAAATTTCTAAGAACAACGGAATTTGTTCCGCATTACATTCCGAAGCAACACGTTCAACAAAGGCAGCTTTGCGATCGTTAATTTCGTGTGGTTCATCAATGTCAAAATAGATCAACAATTTAACCGCTTCCGCCCCTTTTTCTTTTAAGCGATAGACGGACACATCATCAATCAAATCAGGGAAACGACCCACAGCGGTTTTATCATAGCCTGTTTTTTCGTATGCCATAATTAATCCGCAATTTGCATCACGTTTCTCTGAAGCCACCCAGCCAAATTCTGGATCAAGTAAGATCGACGACGCATAGGGGGTTAATTCTTGAGAGATCAAAGTTTTAAATTCGCTGACCTGCTGAGCGGTAATATCATCGCCCATCATTCGGCGTAACGCACCACGTTGGTCAATCGCAAGAGCAGCAATAATGCCCTCTTTGGTGCAAAGTTTTTTCATTAAATCTTGTTTAGACATACTACTACTCCTATTCATCATCGCCTAACGCTAAGTTTTTAAGTTGTTGAGCCACATCGTGAATTTGTTCTTTGGCATTTTCCAGTAAGCCGTCCGTGCCTTCTTCACTCACATAGCTAATCACCATCGGTAAATTCATTCCGCTATATAACCCTGATAATTTCGGCAAGTAACGCATTGCCACATTACACGGCGTGCCGCCCATAATGTCGCAAAAAACCACAATCTCACCGCTTGCATTCGCCAATGCTTGCTCAAATTTCACTTGGAAATCTTCATTGCCTTCGTGTGGATATAAGCAGACGGTTTGAGCATTGTCGATTTTGCCTAAAATCATTTCGGCAGTATCCAGTAAGCCTTCCGCAAACTCTCCGTGACTGATTAAAATTAAGCTCATAGTTGCTCCTTTTTTATCATTTATGATGTAGGGACACACTGCGTGTGTCCAAAAATAAACATATTGATACACAACGGACACACGCAGTGTGTCCCTACGGCTTTATAAGTTCTTCGTATTCAACTCTTTATAAATCGGCTTATCGCTAAATGTTAAGCTATCGATCTTCACCCCTTCCGTTTCAAAGACGATAATCTCATTCTCGCCTTTGTGCAGTAACGGTGCAGGCAGATAGAGATAACAGGTTGGGCCTTCATTCCAGTAACGTCCTAAATTCTCACCATTTACCACAATTACCCCCTTGCCGAACTCACGGGTATCAATAAAGGTATCTTGCGGTTCTTGGTCTAGGTGTAACTTAAATTGATAGAACGAAGGCGTTTGGCTGTCTTTTTCGCCATCAAAATCAATCTCTTCCAAGCGGTCAAAATCAATCGCATACTGTTGCCAGCCTGTGTGAAAATGCAGATCAAGCACAGCTCCTGCCCCGATCCCTTTATGCTGTGTCGCTGCAAGTAGCTTACCGCCGTAATTCACTCGTCCCATATTTTCCACTAATAGATCAAGTTGGAACTCGCCATTTGGTGTCTGTAACATCACTTCATTGCCGATCTCGTGTTGATACTGGGTGGCAACTTTTTGTTTATCGTTGAAAATCTGAATGCGATCTCTGCCTTGGTAAATTCTCAGCTTGATCTCACCGCTATATGCTGTCGGTTTGGCTCGATAAAGCAGATAGCCGTAGTAATGCCCTAGCTGTTCCATTGTTTGAGTGAACGGGCTTTCATAGCATTCACTGATTGTGTCTAAGGTACCAAACAACGAGACTTCATTTTGCACTGCAAGCGGTGGGTAAGCGGTGATATTTGGCAAAATCGGATCGACAATCGGGCTGGCATCAGGATACTGCCCTAGCACTTTTTGTAGCAGGTAGAATTTCTCTGACGGTTCACCCCATTCGTGAACAGGGGCATCATAGTCGTAGCTGGTTACTTGCGGTAAATCGGTGTCTAACCGTGCGGAACAGCCGTTCCAAAAGCCAAAATTCGTTCCGCCTTGGAACATATAGAAATTGATACTTGCCCGTTCGAGTAGCTCTTTGGTGCAGTCCGCTAAATCTTGAGCATCACGGCGGATCACAGGCTCTTTCCAACGGTTAAACCAACCGTCCCAAAATTCCATACACATCAACGGGTAAGATTTGCCGTGCTTATCAATATAACGTTGCAACTCATCTAAATTTTCATTGGAACGAGAGCCGAAGTTCCCCGTCGGCAAAATATCATCTTCGATCAACGCCCCTGCTTCTAAGGCGTTCTGCCACGCACCGTCTGACGTGAAAAGCGGTACGTTCACCCCGTGAATTAACATCAACGCCCGAATAGCTCTTAGGTAGTTTTTATCATTGCCGAACGAGCCGTATTCGTTCTCGATTTGCATCATTAGAATATTACCGCCTTGGGTAATTTGGTAAGGGGCAATGCGTGGAAGCAGTTCTTGAAAATAGCGGTCGATTTCAGCGATAAACAGCGGATCGTTTTGGCGTAAGCGGATATTTGGAATATTGAGCAACCACGCAGGCAATCCGCCAAACTCCCATTCCGCACAGATATAAGGTGTTGGGCGAAGAATAACGTACAACCCTAGATCTTTTGCTGTTTGCAAAAATTTGACTAAATCTGCCCGCTTGCTGAAGTTAAATTGATCAGGCTGTGGCTGATGTAAGTTCCACGGCACATAGGTTTCCACCGTGTTACACCCCATTGCCTTTAGGTTATAGAGCGTTTTGTACCAGTATTCCGGCACGATACGAAAATAATGTACTGCACCTGACAGGATTTTGAACGGTTTTCCATTGAGTAGGAAATCCTTTTCGCCGATTTGGAAAGGCATAGTTCACCTCGCTTAAAAGATATAAAACCGAATAAATCTAGAGAAGAGCGATTGGGTTTTAGATCTTGGTTATTTGTAACATTTTGAATGAATTTGACCGCTTGTTTTAGGGCGCCAAGCGTGGCGTCGCTACAATAACGTTGTATTGATACGCGGGTAGGGACACACTGCGTGTGTCCGTTCCAATATTTCCCACAACCACATTATTAATCAAGTTGAATGATTATTGACGGACACGCGCAGCGTGTCCCTACAAGACTAAATCCGAAGTGGTTGTAGGGACACGACGCCTCGTGTCCCTTTTAAATTACCCTTTCGCCAACAATCCAGCCCAAGATACGCGGGTAGGGACACACTGCGTGTGTCCGTTCCAATATTTCTCACAACCACATTATTAATCAAGTTGAATGATTATTGGCGGACACGCGCAGCGTGTCCCTACAAGACTAAATCCGAAGTGGTTGTAGGGACACGACGCCTCGTGTCCCTTTTAAATTACCCTTTCGCCAACAATCCAGCCCAAGATACGCGGGTAGGGACACACTGCGTGTGTCCGTTCCAATATTTCCCACAACCACATTATTAATCAAGTTGAATGATTATTGACGGACACGCGCAGCGTGTCCCTACAAGACTAAATCCGAAGTGGTTGTAGGGACACGACGCCTCGTGTCCCTTTTAAATTACCCTTTCGCCAACAATCCAGCCCAAGAGAGCAAGATACAGAGTGCGATGATGATCATAATCGCTTTGTTAGAGTTCATTTTCGGTCTGCCGAGTAACCAGTAGATGAAGAACACCACTAACGCAGGGACTAATCTTGGTAAGATAAGGTCTAAGTTCGCTTGGGCGGAAACGACTTTCTCACCGATAGTAGCAACAAACGGTACTTTGACATTCACCATCGTGGCACACATTACCCCCACAACGAATACCCCAAGCACTGTTGCAGCATTGGTTAGTGCGTTCAAACGGTGACTTAGGTTGGTGACTAAGTTTACCCCTTCACGATAAGCGATTTTGAGTTGCACCCAACGGAATACCATTGTTGCAATCGCTACCGCAACCCATAAGCCGACACCAAGCGGATTGCCGTTTACTGCCATTGTTGCGGCAATCGCCCCCATAATTGCTGGGACGAGTGAGCCGAATAGGGCATCACCGATAGCGGCAAATGGTCCCATTAAACCTGATTTGATACCTGCAACGGCTTCAAGTGATTTCACCCCTTGTTTTTCTTCAAGTGCCAAGTCGATACCTTTAACAATAGTGTTAAAGAATGGGCTGGTGTTGAAGAATTGGTTGTGCATCACCATCATTTTTTGTAGTTCAGGTGTATTGTCGCCGTACATTTTGCGTAGCTGTGGCAACATAATCCATAAATAACCTGAACCTTGCATACGTTCGTAGTTCCAACCAACTTGGTTGAAGAATAAGTTACGGATATTGATTTGGCGGAAGTCCGCATCTGTTAATTTATAGCCTTTTGGATTTCCGACTTGTTGATTAGAGTTCGTCATCTTCAATTTCTCCTTTGTCAGAAGTGGTATTTTGTTTTGCAACTGGGGCTGAGCCACCTTCTACGCTACGTTGGTAAACAATGTAGGCGAATGCAAATCCGATTGCTGCCATTGCAAGCATTGGTACGCTGCTGATTGAGTTGCTTACACCTGTTGATGCACCTACAGCATTGATGTTACCGAAGAGAGTAATGAAGATTGCTGTGAGTGAGAATGCAAGGATTAAGTATGCAATGTGACGTTTTGTTGGTAAGTAACGAAGTAAGATTGCGAAACCTAACGCTGGTAATACGCCACCTGCAAGGGTTAAACCATCTGCGATAACTTTTAAGAAGCCTGTTTGCATTGCTTCTGCTAGGCTTGCCACAAATGGGCCACCAAACACTAACGCTAAGAAGATTGGTAATGCACGAGATAGACCCCAAGCGATTGCACCGCAGAGATAGTTTACCGTGATTGCACTATAAGCGTGGTCTTGGATATTTTTGTCGATACGGTGAGCGAAGAATACGTTAGACATTCTCGCTAAAATATCGGTATAAACCATTAACGCTGCGATTGGTACAGCTAAGGTTGTTAAGGCTAATTGTGGATCCATTCCAGCTGCAACAGAGAATGCAGTTGCGATAACAGTACCTGAGTTTGCATCAATACGAGATGCACCACCGAAGGTACCTACACCTAAAATGGTTAATTGCATTGAACCACCGATTAACAATCCAGTTGTTAAATCGCCCATAATTAAACCTGTGATAAAGCCTGCAAACACAGGTGAACCAGCACTAGATACAATCGTGATTTCATCTAGGATTTGATAGAACGCATAGAGCGTTATCAAAAGTATTTGCCACCATTCGATCATAATCGTTACTCCTCTATAAAAGTTTCATTAAATCGACTTTTTCTTCATTAGGCACTAACTGAGCAGTAAGCTTCACGCCTTTTTCAGAAAGTTTTCTAAACACTTCCACATCATCTTCAGTAACGTGTACTGTTTTTCGGATAGGACGTGTTAGATCCGTTTTAGGCATATTCCCTGCATTTACTTCTGGCAGATTTACGCCTGCCTCCACAAGCTGTAAGATCGTTTGTGGGGTTCTTGTCACCAACAACACACGTTGAGAGTCATAACGCCCTTCGTTAATGTTGGCAGCTGCTTTTTCCACAGGTAAAACACTTAAATTCACCCCTGCTGGGCAAGCCAAGCGTAAGCCTGCTTTATCAATGTCATTATTTGCCGCGACTTCATCGACGACCATAATGCGAGTGATATTGAGATAAGACGTCCATAAGTTTGCCACTTGACCGTGGATTAAACGTCCATCAATGCGTACATTTAAAATTGCCATTTTTGCCTCCTGTATATCAATATGGATAAATCGTTACACCTTGCACCACACGATTAACCTCGCCTGTCGGACAAGGGTTATCCGTGGTGTAGCCGAGATAGAGCGAGCTATAAAACGAGTAAAGTTGCCCAATCACTAAGAATGGGAAAATCCGTGCTGCGTCATCTAATTTGTGAATTTCAGCTCGGATCGAGCCGCTTGTATCGCCTAGTAACACCACTTCTCTGGCTTTTTTATCTCTGATTAACTCTTGATACAGGTCACGGTCATATTGTGCGGTATAAGGTTGCTGAGATAAGAAGATAAAAATGAGCGTTTCATCTTGAACAAGGGATTTTGGTCCGTGGCGGAAGCCCATTGACGACTCAAAGAAGCCAAGACGTTCACCAGCGGTGAGTTCAAGTAATTTTAAAGAGGTTTCACGGGCAAGCCCTTGGAAATGCCCACTGCCTAAATAGACGATCCGTTTTAATGGCAGATGGGCTAAACGTTGGATTTCGAGCAGATCCCGTTCTAGTAACTGTTCTGTCACCGATACCGTTTCCTCAACCCAGCTATCATCAAATACATCGGGTAAAAATGCCACTAATGCCGCTAACATCATATTGCTGGCACTGGAGGTCATTGCAAAGCCTCTATCGTGGGTTGATTCTGGTAATGCTAATGGATAAGCGGTCGGATCTTGCTGACATTTTTTAAATAATGCCCCATTGACATTATTCGTTATGGCTAAATGATACGCTTCCTCTACAATTTCATCGACAAGCTCTACTGCCCCAATACTTTCAGGGCTATTACCAGAGCGAGCAAAAGACACCAAAAGCGTTGGTTTATCCGCAAAAAGATATTGATAAGGATTGGATACAAGATCAGTACTTGCAATCGCTTCGACAGCACAACCTAAATGCTGGCTTAATATCGGTGCAACAACCTCACCAATAAAAGCAGAAGTACCTGCCCCCGTAAAAATAACACGAAGTTCGCCTTGTTTTGCATATTCAACAAGAGGCTGAAGAAATGGAATAACAAGTGACGATTTCACAATAGAAACCGTTTCACGCCAAGTCGCTGGCTGTTGGGCAATTTCCTTTGCCGTCCAAAAAGCGTTCTGCTTTTCTAATGTTTGGTTAGCAATATTGAGGATCATTGCATTTCCCTCACAAATAAATGGATTTATTTATAAGGAAAGAGAATAAAACTACGCAATTAACACTTGCACCCCGACATTTTCGAGATACTCTCGATAACTTAGAGGAATTTTATTATCCGTGACTAACACATCTATTTGATTGGCTTGGCAAATAACAAAATGGCTATATTGACCAAATTTGCTTGAATCAGTCACCACAATCACCTGATCCGCTGCATCGCACATTAAGCGATTTAGCTGAGCCTCTTGCTCGTTAAAGGTTGTGACCCCTTTTTGTAAGTCAAAACCATCAACACCCAAAAAGACTTTATCAAAGCGATAATGTTGCAAATTATTATCCGCCATTACTCCCGAAAACGACATCGCATTTTTCCGTAAAACCCCACCCGTCATTCTTACTTCAACATTTGGACAAGAAACCAATGCCATTGCGACATCAAGTCCATTTGTCAATACTGTCAAGTTAAGATCGCCAATAGCACTTACGATTGCTTTCGTTGTCGTTCCAGAATCCAAAATCACCTTTTCACCCTCTTTTAGTAAAGAGGCAGCTAGATGACCAATCTGTTGTTTGAGTTCGGGATAATTATTGCGTTTATCCGCAATAGAAAGTTCCGCCATTAATCTGGAATTTAATACCGCAAAACCGTGCGATCTTGTAATATAGCCCTGTTGCTCTAACACATTGAGATCTGAACGGATAGTAACCGTCGAAACCCCGAAATGCTGAGACAATGCTTCAACTCGATGACTGCCTGTTTTTTGCAATAATGCCAAAATGTCAGAACGTCTTTCTACGCTACTTTTCATTTTCTCTCCTACATCAAAGCAACCACCACATACTACGATTGCTTTCGAAAGTAAGTTTACACCCCTTAAAAACAAAAACAATCGAAAATATTCGAAAATGAGAGAAAGATCACAAAATTTACATTTTGTGTTTTAAGCAAGAAAATGTTTTGTCACGTTTATAGTAATTTGAGCTTGGAAAGTTTCCTACTATACTTCTATACCAAGACTAAGTGATTGTGATATTCGTGCTCAAAATGGTTACTATCATTTTGAGTTATGGTGATATAATCAAAGTAATCAATGATGAACTTTCAGTAACTTATTGATTGATAATGAATTTTAGATAAAGAGAGATGTTATGACATATTGGTTCAAAAATGTAATGATTTACCGTTTAACCAGTGAATTACGCTTCACTAGCAGTGAATTAGACGCACAATTACAGCAAACAAAATTCACCCCTTGCCAACAAAGCGATATGCAAAAATTTGGCTGGTCGTCACCGCTTGCAGGAAGTGAACTGTTGCACTTTGCACAGGGTCAGCAGTTCCTACTGGTTTCTCATAAAGAAGAAAAATTATTGCCAGCTCACGTCGTCAAAAAAGAAACGGAAAATCGCATTGAAGCCTTAGAACAAAAAGAGCAACGTAAGCTGAAAAAAACGGAAAAGCAGGCGATCAAAGATGATGTTGTGGCAATGTTGTTGCCTCGTGCGTTTAGTAAACACCAATTTACGGCGATTTGGTTAGACTTAGATAAACAGCTCGTTTATGTAGATAGTGGCTCGGTAAAACGTGCCGAAGACACCCTTGCTTTATTACGCAAATCCCTTGGCTCTCTGCCTGTTGTGCCGATTTCCTTCACGCTACAGCCGAGCGAAGTGATGACAAATTGGGTGGCAAAAGGGCATACACCAAGCTGGCTGACACTTCTGGAAGAAGCAGAATTAAAATCTTTTGATACCGACAGCGTAATCCGTTGTAAACGCCAAGATTTAGAAAGCGACGAAATTAGCCAACATTTACAAGCGGGCAAATTTGTCACAAAACTTGCGTTAGATTGGGAAAATCATTTTTCTTTTGTGTTGAACGAAGATGCCACTCTTGCCCGTGTCAAATTTGCCGATGAAGTGCGTGAAAAGAACGATGATATTTTGAAAGAAGACAAAGCCCAACGTTTCGATGCGGATTTTCTGTTAATGACGGAAGAATTACGTCTGTTTACAGAAAAATTGACGGAAGAGTTTGGGGGGGTAAATTCCTTGTTATCTTTTTAGCTGGTCTACTATTTCTCAGCCAATATTTTTTTATTTGGAAACTTGATTATTTTTTGATCTAGAATGGTTCTATTTTAGAACGATTCGCTTTTTTTGCTGGGCGTTCTTAAAGTATGACACTCAAACCCGATCTTTTTTTGAAGATCGGGTTGATTATTCTTTAGTTGGCGCTGAATTATAATTTAACTATTCTATCATTTTGTTTAATAGTAGAATGATGAAAGATTGTGGAATAGATGTTATAGAGGGTTATGCAAACATTTTTTTTTCGTCATTCATTGACTTGGGTTATTTTTGCTTTTTTAGGCTTTTGCTTTTTCCCAGTAAAAGCATTGCAATATGGACTGTTTGAAGCAACTTCAGCCGAATTTCAACAGGCTATGGGGTGGAATGATATTAACCTTACTTGGATATGGTTTTTTCCCCTACTGCTTTATCTGTATCCGAACAAAACACCTTCAACATTACGAAGTAAATGTGAGTTATTCGGGGCAGTTGGGCTGTTTCTCTTTATCTTTCTTTCCGCAATTTTAGCAAAAATCAGCTTAGGTTATGCGGTTTTTTTCTTAATTGTTGCGTTGATTGCGTTAGCGACAAATGCCCTTGCTGAATTAAAAATAATGCAGGGTGACAGATTTATTATTGCCTCATTGATTAGCATTATTTTGTTGATCTTTTTCTTTATGGTCTATCCAACACTGGCAATTTTCATCTCAATGTTTTACGACGGCAGTGAATTTGTACCAAGTCAAGTGTTGTCTATCTTACAACAGCCTTATGTATTAAGAGTGATTGGTAATTCATTAAGTGTTGCGACAACTGTTGGGATTTTATCTACGTTGTTTGGTTTAGCCTTTGCTCTTTATACCACACGGATTGCAAAACGCACGGCGTTTATTGGTAAAATTTTCTCTATCTTACCCATTGTAACACCGCCATTTGTTGTGGGCTTAGGTGTCACCCTTATGTTAGGACGTTCGGGCTATGTGACTGCTTTTTTAGTCGATCATCTTGGCTTTAGTAATAACTGGCTTTATGGTTTTACAGGGATAGTGATTGCCCATACCCTCGCACTGACCCCAATGTCTTTTATGATTTTAGACGGTGCATTAAAATCTATTCACCCATCTGTTGAGGAAGCCGCTTATACTTTACGATCTAACCGCTATCAAGCCTTCTTCTATATTATTTTTCCATTACTCAAGCCAGCGTTAGCCAACTCGTTTTTAGTTGTGGTGATCCAATCGCTTGCAGACTTTAGCACCCCTTTAGTTTTAGGTGGAAGTTTTGACGTTATTGCCACTCAAATCTATTTCTATATTGCTGGTTCACAGTTAGATTATGCTTCGGCAAGCACCTTAGGTGTGATCTTGTTACTCTTTTCCCTTACGATTTTTGTGGTGCAATATCTCTGGATTGGCAATCGATCTTATATCACCGTATCAGGTAAATCTTATCGAGGTGATGTACAAGCATTACCAAGCGGTATGAAATGGGCAATTATTTGCACTTTAGGTTTTTGGGTTCTGTTTAACTTCGTACTATACGGTAGTATTTTTTACGGTAGCTTCACCGTAAGTTGGGGAATAGACCACACACTGACATTCAATAACTACCTCAATCTTTTTGGACAAGGGTTTAATAGTGGAGCGTGGCCATCTTTAATCCAAACGGTTATTTTTGCCGCTAGTGCAGCACCGATTACGGCTATTTTTGGTTTGTTGATTGCTTATATTACTGTTCGCCGTGATTTTAAAGGGAAAAAGCCCTTAGAATTTCTGACGTTACTTTGTTTTGCCGTACCAGGAACAGTGGCTGGGGTATCCTATATTCTGGCTTTTAACCATCAACCTATTTACCTGACAGGAACAGGGCTTATTATTATTTTGTCTATGGTGATGCGGAATATGCCAGTAGGAATGAGGGCGGCTATTGCTGGATTAAGACAGTTAGATAAAGCCTTAGATGAAGCCTCGCTCTCACTGAAAGCTGGAACATTAAAAACAATCTGCTTTGTCGCTTTACCGCTTTTAAAACCGGCGTTACTTTCTGCCTTAGTTACGAGTTTTGTTAGATCAATGACAACAGTCAGTGCGATCATCTTTTTAGTTACAGCAGACACACGCGTCGCAACCTCATATATTTTAAATCGAGTAGAGGATGGGGAATATGGAATGGCGATTGCCTATGGCTCAATGTTGATTGTAGTCATGATGGCAATGATTTTCTTATTTGATTGGCTTGTTGGCGACATGCATATAGCCCGTTCAAAGCAAAAAGATGAATTTGGAGAGAAAAATGGAACAAAAAAATGATTTTCTCGTGTTGAAAAATATCAGCAAATCTTTTGGTAAACATAGAGTTATAGATAACTTAAACTTTTCAATTAAACAAGGCACAATGGTCACGTTACTCGGTCCTTCTGGCTGTGGCAAAACCACTGTGTTACGTTTAGTTGCAGGTTTAGAAAGCCCCACAGCAGGACAAATTTTTATTGACGGCCAAGATGTTACCCACAACGCAACGCAACAGCGAGATATTTGTATCGTATTTCAGTCTTACGCACTTTTCCCACATATGTCGATTGGTGAAAATGTGGAATATGGGCTAAAAATGCAGGGTGTATCCAAAGAAGAGCGAAAACAGCGAGTAAAAGAAGCATTAGAGTTAGTCGATCTGGCAGGGTTTGAAGATCGCTATGTCGATCAAATTTCAGGCGGACAGCAACAACGAGTGGCATTAGCAAGAGCATTAATTCTCAAGCCTAAAGTTCTCTTATTTGATGAACCTCTAAGTAGTCTAGATGCGAATTTACGCCGTTCAATGCGAGAAAAAATCCGCGAGTTACAACAACGGCTCAATATCACTTCACTCTATGTTACTCACGATCAAAGTGAAGCTTTTGCAGTGTCTGATGAAGTGATTGTGATGGATCAGGGTAGCATTATGCAAAAAGATACGGCTAAAAATCTCTATTTACAGCCAAACTCTCTCTTTGTTGCTCATTTTATGGGGGAATCAACCATTTTTTCAGGAAAACGACAAGGCAATCAAATTAATATCGGTGAGTTTTCTTTTACCCTTGAAAATGCAGCACGTTTTCAAGTACCTGATGGGGATTGTCTTGTCGGATTACGACCAGAAAGTATCCGCTTGTTAAGTGATGGAACTGCAGCTCAATATTGTGAAATTAGGCAGGCTGTCTATATGGGAAACCATTGGGAAATTACCGTACTTTGGCAAGGGAAAACATTAATGATTAACCTTAACCCAGAAGATTATGATGAATCCCAAAGAAATTGTTATATAGAAATAAAAAATAAAGGGGTGTTTTTGTTGAAAGATAATGCTTAAAGCATATTTTGACTAAAAATCTAGCATTCATTCTTAATTTTTAAAAAAAGAGTTGCACGGATTTTTTTATCCCCTATAATACACCACATCAGACGCGGGGTGGAGCAGCTTGGTAGCTCGTCGGGCTCATAACCCGAAGGTCGTCGGTTCAAATCCGGCCCCCGCAACCAGTTTTAAGGCTCATCGTTTTGGTTAAGACGATGAGTTTTGTTCTATCTAGGCATTTGAAATTGTAAAATGTTAGATAAAACAAACCGCTTGAAGCCTCAACTGTTGTAGTTTGAGGCTTTTTTGTGGCTACATAGTCAGCTTTGTTGTGTTAAAGGGACTTTTTCAAGTCCTTTTTTTATATCTGTCAAATGGAGGTTTCCTTGGCAACATTAGAACAAAAATTACAAGAGCTTGTCGCCGATCCCATTGATGCAATGGGATTTGAACTTGTCGGCGTTGAGTGCCAACGTGCAGGTCGTTTTTCAACTGTACGCTTATATATTGATAAAGAAGGCGGTGTTACGATTGATGATTGTAGCGATGTTAGCCGTCAAGTGAGTGCGATTTTTGATGTGGAAGATCCGATTGCGGATAAATATAACCTAGAAGTATCTTCCCCTGGGTTAGATCGTCCATTATTTACATTAGCCCACTATCAACGCTTTGTTGGGCGTGAAATTGTTGTTCATTTACGCATTCCAATGTTAGATCGCCGTAAATGGCAAGGTAAATTAGTGAGTGTTGAAGGTGATTTAATTACCTTAAAAGTTGATGGTAATTTACAGGCTTTTGTCTTTGGCAACATTCAAAAAGCAAATTTAATCCCCGTTTTTAATTTCTAAGGAAATCAAAACCAATGAGTAAAGAGATTTTATTAGCCGCAGAAGCGGTATCCAATGAAAAATTATTACCAAAAGATGCCATTTTTGAGGCACTTGAAACAGCATTAGCCATTTCAACGAAAAAGAAAGCGGCTGCAGAACGTGAAGATCGTAAAACGGGCAACGGCATTGATATCGATGTGCGTGTTGTGATTGATCGTAAAACCGGTGAATTTACCACCTACCGTCGTTGGTTAGTGGTTGAAAAAGTGCACTACCACACACGTGAAATTACCTTAGAAGCGGCTCAATTTGAAGACCCGAACATTCAATTAGGTGACTATGTTGAAGATGAGATTGAGTCTATCGCATTCGACCGTATAACAATGCAAACCGCTCGCCAAGTGATCACCACGAAAATTCGTGAAGCGGAACGTAACAAAGTGATTGAACAATTCCGTTCAGAAGAAGGCAAAATTGTTATCGGTACTGTAAAAAAAGTAAGTCGTGAAAGTATTATTCTTGAGCTTGCAGGTAAAAAGGACGATACCACTAAAGCTGAAGCGGTGATTATGCGTGAAGATATGTTACCGCGTGAAAACTTCCGTCCAGGTGACCGAGTGCGTGGTGTACTTTATGCAATTAAGCCTGAGTCAAAAGGTCCTCAACTATTCGTTACTCGTGCAAAACCAGTGATGTTACAAGAGTTATTCAAACTTGAAGTACCTGAAATCGGTGAAGAAGTGATTCAAATCAAAGGGGCTTCTCGTGATCCAGGTTCTCGCGCCAAAATTGCCGTGAAAAGCAATGATAAACGTATCGATCCAGTAGGTGCTTGCGTCGGTATGCGTGGTGCGCGTGTACAGGCAATTACTAACGAACTTGGCGGTGAGCGTGTAGATATCGTGTTGTGGGACGACAACCCAGCACAATTTTTGATTAACGCAATGGCACCTGCTGATGTTAGCTCAATCGTTGTTGATGAAGACAATCACTCAATGGATATTGCTGTTGAAGCAAACGCGCTTGCACAAGCTATCGGTCGTAATGGTCAAAATGTACGTTTAGCCACCCAATTAACAGGTTGGACATTAAATGTGATGACAACCGATGAGTTAGAAAAAAAACATCAAGCAGAAGACAATAAAGTGATTAATCTCTTTATGGACGCTTTAGAAATTGATGAAGAATTTGCTCATCTTTTAATTGAAGAAGGCTTTACCTCATTAGAAGAAATTGCTTATGTACCAGTTAAGGAACTGACAGCAATTGATGGCTTAGAAGATGAAGATCTAGTTGAAGAACTTCAAGCGCGTGCTAAAAATGCGATCACAGCTAAAGCGTTAGCGGAAGAAGAAGCATTAAAACAGGCACATATTGAAGATAAATTGTTAAATCTTGAAGGTATGGATCGCCATATCGCCTTTAAATTAGCAGAAAAACAGATTACCACTCTTGAAGACCTTGCAGAGCAAGGTGTTGATGATTTAGCTGATATTGAAGAATTAACCGCAGAAAAAGTCGCAGAATTAATTATGGCTGCACGTCAAATTTGCTGGTTTAGCTAAAAACAGGGAGAGAAAGAATGAGTGAAAATGAAATCAAAACAGACGCACCGAAGAAATTAAGTTTACAGCGTCGTACTAAAACAACCGTGAGCGGTACGACTGCAGGCGGTAAGGCAAAAGAAGTGCAAGTGGAAGTGCGTAAATCTCGCAAAGTAGATACTGAAGCAGCTAAAAAAGCCCAAGAAGAAGCACTGAAAGCGAAACAAGAAGCGGAAGCTAAAGCGAAAGCAGAAAAAGAAGCAGCAGAAAAAGCAGCAGAAAAAGCAGCGAAAGAAAAAGCTGAAGCGGAAGCCAAAGCGAAAGAAGAGGCTAAAAAAGCAGAAGCAGCAAAAGCCGAAGAAGCAAAAAAAGCGGTACATCAAGTGCCTGTAATGCCAAATAAACAACCAAAACCAGCGCAACCAAAAGCAGAAGCTCAACCAAAACAAGAAAAAGCGGTTGATCCTGAAAAAGAGGCAAAACGTAAAGAAGAAGCTGAATTGCGTCGTAAGCAAGAAGAAGTGGCTCGCCAAAAAGCGGAAATGGACGCAAAACGTGCAGCAGAAAATGCTCGTCGTTTAGCAGAAAATACTCGTCGTTTAGCAGAAATTGCCCGTGAAGAAGCGATTGAAAATGGTGAAGACTATGAAGATGACCGCTTTACTTCTAAATATGCGTTAGAAGCAGAACGTGATTCTGAGCGTCGTAGTGAAGGCAATCGTGGACGTGGCAAAGGCGGTGTAGCGAAAACCAAAAAAGGCGGACGTGATGATGAAAACGGCAGTAAAAATGAACGTCAATCTGACCGCCGTAACCAAAAAGATACCAAAGGCAAGGGTAAACACGCGAAGAAAGGCAGTGCATTACAACAAGCCTTCACTAAACCAGCTCAAGCAGTTACGCGTGATGTGGTGATCGGTGAAACTATTACTGTGGCAGAACTTGCGAACAAAATGGCAGTAAAAGCGACCGAAATTATCAAAACAATGATGAAAATGGGCGAAATGGTGACCATTAACCAAGTGATTGACCAAGAAACTGCACAGCTTGTTGCAGAGGAAATAGGACACAAAGTGATTCTGCGTAAAGAAAATGAGTTAGAAGAAGCGATCTTAGAAGATCGTGACTTACACGCAGAAAAAGTAACCCGAGCGCCAGTTGTGACCATTATGGGACACGTTGACCACGGTAAAACCTCATTATTAGACTATATCCGTAAAGCGAAAGTAGCAGCAGGTGAAGCTGGCGGTATTACTCAGCATATCGGTGCATATCACGTTGAAACCGACGACGGTAAGATGATTACCTTCTTAGATACACCAGGACACGCGGCATTTACCTCAATGCGTGCGCGTGGTGCGAAAGCAACGGATATCGTTGTTCTTGTAGTAGCAGCTGACGATGGCGTAATGCCACAAACCATTGAAGCAATCCAACACGCGAAAGCAGCTGGTGCGCCGATTGTGGTTGCGGTAAACAAAATTGATAAACCAGAAGCAAACCTAGAGCGTGTAGAGCAAGAGTTATTACAACACGAAGTGATTTCTGAGAAATTCGGTGGTGATGTTCAATTTGTTCCTGTTTCAGCGAAAAAAGGAATGGGGATTGACGACTTACTTGAAGCCATTCTTCTTCAATCGGAAGTATTAGAATTAAGTGCAGTGAAAGAGGGTATGGCAAGCGGTGTGGTTATCGAATCTTACCTCGATAAAGGTCGTGGTCCAGTTGCAACTATCCTTGTTCAATCAGGTACGTTAAACAAAGGCGACATCGTACTTTGTGGCTTTGAATATGGCCGTGTTCGTGCAATGCGTGATGAAAATGGTAAAGACATTGAATCAGCAGGCCCATCAATTCCTGTGGAAGTATTAGGACTTTCAGGCGTACCAGCCGCAGGTGATGAAGCGACAGTGGTGCGTGATGAGAAAAAAGCGCGTGAAGTGGCGTTATACCGTCAAGGTAAATTCCGTGATGTGAAATTGGCTCGCCAACAAAAAGCGAAACTTGAAAATATGTTTAGCAATATGGCGGAAGGCGATGTTGCAGAATTGAACGTGATTGTGAAAGCAGACGTACAAGGCTCTGTAGAAGCGATTGTTCAATCTTTACACGAGCTTTCAACGGCAGAAGTAAAAGTGAAAGTAGTTGGCTCTGGCGTAGGTGGTATTACGGAAACCGATGCAACCTTAGCGGCAGCGTCTAACGCTATTGTACTTGGCTTTAACGTCCGTGCAGATGCCTCAGCACGTCGCATTATCGAAAGCGAAAACATTGATTTACGTTATTATTCAATCATTTATGAGCTATTAAACGAAATCAAAGCAGCAATGAGCGGTATGTTACAACCTGAATTTAAACAAGAAATCATCGGCTTGGCAGAAGTGCGTGATGTCTTCCGTCACCCGAAATTTGGTGCAATTGCAGGTTGTATGGTCACTGAAGGTATCGTCAAACGTAACAACCCAATCCGTGTATTACGTGATAACGTAGTAATTTTTGAAGGCGAGTTAGAATCTCTCCGTCGTTTCAAAGACGACGTTTCAGAAGTCCGTAACGGTATGGAATGTGGTATCGGCGTGAAAAACTACAATGATGTAAAAGTCGGCGACCAAATCGAGGTATTCGAAGTGGTTGAGATTAAACGTTCGATTTAATCTATTGATATTAGGGCAAATGTCATTTGCCCCAAATAAGAATCACAAAGTTCTTGGAACAAACGCAATGTTTAAACCCAACGCAGATGATATTTTTGCAATGGTGTCAAAACGTGGTTTGCTTGCACCTGATAAAGTTTTGTATAAACTCTCTCGTGGTAATCCTGTATCTTTTGATGCGGTGTAAAATATCCTATCTAAATCACCGCTTTCATCAGATTTCCGCCTATTATTTCTAACTTTTTTGATAATTGAAAATAAAAGTTGAAAAATGCTTGTTATTTTATTCTTTGTTTTATGTAACCTGTTGTTTTTTTTTTTACAATGGCGTGGGGACAGGTATTTTCGAGATTCCCCCGCTTAACACGTATAAAAGAGCTCAACTATGCACCTCACATTATTTTTAGATAAACAGCAAGATAAATTTAAATTAAATCTTTTAAGTCTAGTATTACTAAGTATATTTTTTAGTCCAGTAGGTTCAGCAGAAGGATGGTTTCAAAATGGTTCTACTCCAGGGAATCAAGGAAGTGACGATGCTTCTATTGGTATTGGTCGAAGTAGTTGGGCTGGGTCTGGTTCTATTACTATTGGTGAGCACTCAGACGCTAGTGGTAGGACTGCTGTTGCGATAGGTTATAATGCAAAAGCAATACCATTCAAATCTATCGCCTTAGGCGCAGGAAGCAATGCGAGAGCGGTTGAAACAATTGTAGTAGGTCAAGATTCTGTAGCAGAAGGGGTACAATCTGTTGCTATCGGGAAAAGTACCAATGCGAGAGGGGAATACTCCATATCAATCGGTTATAGTGCAAATGCAGCATTACAATCTGTCTCCTTAGGCAGAGAAGCCAATGCGGAACATACTCAAACAGTTGCAATAGGTCCAAAAGCTAGAGCAAGAGGGGCACAATCTATTGCTATCGGGGGAGATACCATCGCGGAGGGGCGTGGCTCCATATCAATCGGTAACGATGATTTAAATGAGACTGAATATCAGGCTTCAGGAGGTAGTCAGTATATTAACACCACGGCAACAGGAAATGCTGCCATTGCAATTGGTGGAAAATCAAAGGCAGTTGGAACTGGATCAGTTGTAGTCGGTCCAGTCTCACAAGCAACCCATACAGAAGGTGTAGCAATCGGTGCGAAAAGTACTTCAAATGGCGAATATGGTGTGGCTGTCGGTGGCAGTTCTGTAGCGGGCAGTCATGCGGCATCTTTAGGCTATAAAGCTACTGCATATGGCATAGGTTCTGTCGCTGTGGGTGAACAGGCAACTACCAACCTAGTAAAGAGAGCAACCGCACTTGGTAACAATTCAATTGTTCTTGTTGGTGGTGGCGTGGCGTTAGGTTATGGTTCGAAAGCACAAACGAATGGGGGTATAGAAGGAGCGAGACAATCCTATTCTGTAACAACAGAAGAAAGTTCTGTTAGCAATGGTTTTAAATCAACACAAAGTGTTGGTGACAGTCCTGACGTTCATCCTAAAGGTTCTGATGATTTTCTTATCGGTGCAGTTTCT
>NZ_MUXW01000001.1:0-100707 GCF_002015085.1 Glaesserella parasuis | reverse complement strand
GGTAGAGATGGTGCACCAGGTCCTGCGGGCCCTAGAGGTGAACGAGGAGAACGAGGAGAACGAGGACCACAAGGTGATCCAGGTCCAATGGGTCCACAAGGTGCTAAGGGTGAACCAGGTCCTGCGGGTGCAACAGGTCCGATGGGTCCTCCGGGTCCAAGGGGAGAGCGGGGTGAACCAGGTCCGACAGGTCCTGCGGGTCCAACAGGACAAACAGGTCCAGCAGGACCTAGGGGTCCTAAAGGTGATCAAGGTCCGAAAGGGGATGCTGGTCCTGCGGGTCCAGCAGGTCCTCGGGGCCCTGCTGGTGAAACAGGTCCTAGAGGTGAACGAGGAGAACAAGGAGAACAAGGACTACAAGGTGTACCAGGTCCAGCAGGTCCTAGAGGTGAAAAGGGTCCTAAAGGTGAACAGGGTGATCAGGGACCAATAGGTCCGATGGGTCCTCCGGGTCCAGCAGGGGCTCGGGGTGAAGCAGGTCCTGCGGGAGAGCGCGGTCCTGCGGGTGCAACAGGTCCGATGGGTCCAGCAGGTCCTCGGGGCCCTGTGGGTCCTGCAGGTGAGCAAGGTCTGAAAGGGGATGCTGGTCCTGCGGGCCCAGTGGGTCCAGTTGGTCCTCGGGGCCCTGCTGGTGAAACAGGTCCTAGAGGTGAACGAGGAGAACCAGGAGCACCAGGTCCAATGGGTCCACAAGGACCGCAAGGGAAAGAGGGTCCAGTTGGTCCTGCGGGTGCAACAGGACAAACAGGTCCAGCAGGACCTAGGGGTCCTAAAGGTGATCCAGGTCAGAAAGGGGATGCTGGTCTGCAAGGTCCGAAAGGGGATGCTGGTCCAGCAGGTCCTGCGGGTCCAGTTGGTCCTCGGGGCCCTGCTGGTGAAACAGGTCCTAGAGGTGAACGAGGAGAACCAGGACTAGCGGGTCCAACAGGACCACAAGGTGCACCAGGTCCAGCAGGTCCAGTAGGTCCACAAGGTGCTAAGGGTGAGCGAGGAGAAACAGGTGAGCGCGGTCCTGCGGGCCCAGCAGGTCCAGTAGGTCCTGCGGGTGCAGTTGGTCCAGCAGGTCCACAAGGTGCTAAGGGTGATCCAGGTCCTGCGGGAGAGCGAGGTGAGCGCGGTCCTGCGGGTCCAGCAGGGGCTCCAGGAGTAGCTGGTCCTAAGGGCGATAGAGGTGAAGCTGGTCCGAAAGGTGAAGCAGGTCCAGCAGGTGCAATGGGTCCCGCGGGTCCAGTAGGTCCAGCAGGTCCTACGGGCCCAGCAGGTCCTCGGGGTGAACAAGGACAAAGAGGTGAAGCAGGTCCTGCAGGTGAGCGCGGTCCTGCAGGCCCAGAAGGTCCTAGAGGAGAGCGGGGTGAACCAGGTCCTAGAGGTGAACGAGGAGAACAAGGACCAGCGGGTCCAACAGGACCACAAGGTGCACCAGGTCCAATGGGTCCACAAGGTCCTAGAGGTGAACAAGGTCTTGCAGGTGCTAAGGGTGAGCAAGGTCCGAAAGGGGATGCGGGTCCAGCAGGTCCTCGGGGCCCTGCGGGTCCTAAAGGTGATCCAGGTCCGAAAGGGGATGCTGGTCCAAGAGGAGAGACAGGTCCTGCAGGTGCAATGGGTCCAGCAGGTCCTAGAGGTGAAAAGGGTCCTAAAGGTGACAAAGGTGAACAGGGTGATCAGGGACTAAAAGGTGAAACTGGTCCAGCAGGTCCTGCGGGTCCAGTGGGTCCAGTTGGTCCACAAGGTGCTAAGGGTGAGCAAGGTCCTAGAGGTGAACGAGGAGAACAAGGACCAGCGGGTCCAACAGGAGCACAAGGTGCACCAGGTGAGCGCGGTCCGAAAGGGGATACTGGTCCAAAAGGAGAGACAGGTCCTGCGGGTCCAGCAGGTCCTCAGGGCCCTGCTGGTGCAATAGGACCTAAGGGTGATAAAGGTGATGCGGGACCACAAGGTGAAACTGGTGCGACAGGTCCGATGGGTCCTGCTGGTGCTAGGGGAGAAAAAGGCGACACTGGCCCTGCGGGTCCAGAGGGTCCACAAGGTCCTAGAGGTGAACAAGGGACTCCAGGAGTAGCTGGTCCTAAGGGCGATAGAGGTGATAAAGGTGAACAGGGTGATCGAGGAGAAACAGGAGCACAAGGTGCACCAGGTGAGCGCGGTCCGAAAGGGGATGCAGGCCCAGAAGGTCCTAGAGGAGAGCAAGGTCCGAAAGGGGATACTGGTCCAAAAGGAGAGACAGGTCCTGCGGGTCCAGCAGGTCCTCAGGGCCCTGCTGGTGCAATAGGACCTAAGGGTGATAAAGGTGATGCGGGACCACAAGGTGAAACTGGTCCGACAGGTCCTGCGGGTCCAGCAGGTGCTAAGGGTGATCAAGGTCCAGTGGGAGAGCGAGGCGAGCAAGGTCCGAAAGGGGATACTGGTCCAAAAGGAGAGACAGGCCCTGCGGGTCCAGCAGGGGCTCAGGGTGAACAAGGTCCTAGAGGTGAACAAGGGATTCCAGGAGTAGCTGGTCCTAAGGGCGATAGAGGTGAAGTTGGTCCAATGGGTCCACAAGGTCCTGCAGGTGCTAAGGGTGAACCAGGTCCTATAGGTCCAGCAGGACCTAAGGGTGATAAAGGTGAACAGGGTGATCAAGGACCAAGAGGTGAAGCTGGTCCAGCAGGTCCTCAGGGCCCTGCTGGTGCAACAGGTCCTGAGGGTCCAGTTGGTCCGACAGGTCCTGCGGGTCCAACAGGTCCGAAAGGCGATACAGGCCCAGAAGGTCCTAAAGGAGAGCAAGGTCCAGTGGGTCCACAAGATCCTACAGGTGCTAAGGATTTAACGAACTTAAATTCTGTGACTTTAGGCACTGCGACAATGACTGGTGATAAGAATACAATCAACCTTACTGGTGCAGGAGAGAAAGTCGAGGAAGAGTTTGTTAAATGGGATCCAGTGACCAAACAACCTATTTATGATAAGGATGGCAATCTCCAGAAATATAAAGAGAAAGTTGATCCTCGTGTGAAATTGAGTGGTATTGCTGATGGTGATATTTCACCGAATAGTACTGATGCAGTGAATGGTCGCCAAGTTTACGCTTTAACCAATGGTAACCAAGTTGAACAGAAAAAAGATGGTTCTACAGTAACCTATGCTAAGGACAAAGATGGTTCAGTCATTACTGAAGTTAAACGCGATAAGAATGGCAATCCTGAATTGGATGCTGATGGTAACGAGATTGTACAAGCTAAAGAGTACACACTTACCACTTACAACGTGAAAGGTCAAACTGAGTTTGTTACAAACTCTGTGATTACTGCGATTCATAATATGAACGAACAAGGTATCAAGTTCTTCCATACAAATGATGGTGTAGCAGAGCCTATTAACCAAGCATCTAACGATATTGACTCAAGTGCTTCAGGTACTTATGCAACAGCTGTAGGTTATAAAGCTGTTGCGGCAGGTGATAATGCATTAGCTATAGGTAAAGGTGCAACCGCATCGGGTAAAAACTCAATTGCTATCGGTACTGGTAACCAAGTAATTGCGAATAAATCAGGTGCGTTTGGTGACCCGAATATCATTCGTGGTGTTCAAATTGGTACTGACAGTGCAGGTAATCCAATCTATAAAGGCATTGATGGAAGCTATGCATTCGGTAATGATAATGTAATTACATCAAGCAATACCTTTGTTCTTGGTAATAATGTGAATAATAAGCGTGATAGTAATGGTGCATTAACTTGGATGTCTGCAACTCCTGAAGGGACGGTTGAGAATTCCGTTTATTTAGGTAACAATACGACGGCTACAGCTGGTGATGGTAGTCAAACAGGCTCTCTCAAAAACTGGAAACAAGATGGTTCTAGAGGTTCAACGACTACAGCAGGATCGACTGGTACAGTATCAAGTGTAACGGTGGGTAACATGATTTATGATGGCTTCGCTGGTGCAACCGCAAACGGTGTGGTTTCCGTAGGTGCTGCAGGTGATGAGCGCCGTATCCAAAATGTTGCAACAGGGGAAATTTCTTCTACTTCAACCGATGCGATTAATGGTAGCCAGTTGTATAATGTTGCCTATAGATTGGGTGCGAAGTTAGAGAGCGAAGGTCGTCAACTTCGTGCGGGTATTGCTGCAACAACGGCTATGAGCAATATTCCACAAGTGACTTTACCAGGTAAAAGCACATTGGGTGCTGGTATTGGTACTTTCGAGGGACAAAATGCAGTTGCTGTTGGATTCTCAAGAATGTCTGATAATGGTCGTGTGATTCTTAAAGTTTCTGCAGGTGCAACTTCGCAAGGCAAATACAATGCTGGTGCAGGTATTGCATTACAGTGGTAAGATATTAAATATCTGAGTAAATATTAATAATAAAGGCTGCCTTCAAGTGTATTGATGGCAGCCTTTGATTCTTTGTGTGGTTTTTAATAGGATGGTGCTGGTTAAGTCTGTTAGAGGTGTATTTTCTGTTCTTGCATAAGCTGACTAAAAAATTCAATCGTCACTTTAACTTTAGGGGAAAGATAACGGCGATTTGGGTAGAGTAAACTAATATCTGATAACTCTTGTTCAAGATGAGGTAAAATCGGTATCAGTTCACCAGAGGCAAGCTCATCTTTAAGTAAAAATTTAGGGATATTAATGATCCCGTGTCCAGCTTTTGCCATTTGCACAAGAGCATAGCCATTATTACTATAAACTTGACTTTGTGGTTTAAATTTAATTTTATGACCGTTTTCATTAAATTGCCATAATGTTTGGCTTTCATAGAGCAGACATTGATGTTGCTGTAACTCTAAAGCGGTTTGTGGCGCACCAAATTTTTCCAAATAGCGAGGGGAGGCAACAATGAAATGTTGGGCTTGGGCGATCCGTTTTGCCACGATAGAACTGTCTTCGAGCTTCCCGATACGCAAAACGAGGTCGTATCCTTCCGCGACGATATCAACACGTCGGTCGCTAAATTCTAAATTAAGTTGCAGATGTGGATAGGTTTCGGTAAAACGGTGTAAATGTGGGGCAACAAAACGGGAGCCAAAATCCATCGGCAACGACATTGTGAGCTTCCCTTGTAGTGTTGAGGTAATGTTCGTTACACAGGCTTCAGCATCTTTGAGTTCGTTTAAAATGGGCTGACAGCGTTGGTAAAAAAGTAAACCTGCTTCCGTTGGACTGATACGGCGTGTGGTACGTTGTAATAAGCGAACGTTGAGGTGTTCTTCTAATTGAGCAACCAGTTTACTCGCCATTGCAAGAGAAATCTGCTCTTGTTGTGCCGCTTGGGTAAAACTTTGGGTTTCAATGACTTTACAAAATAGGTTTATTGCCTTGAGTTTATCCATAGATGTTAGCTTGATATTGTCTTTTAGGGAAATGCTTGCTATTGTTACAAAAATTTTGATGCAATTCAATTTTAATATTTACTTTTAAGAAATAATTTCAATATTATTTATATTATTATTTAATTTAGGTATTCTCAATGGGAAAATCATTAGTAATTGTCGAGTCGCCAGCTAAAGCTAAAACAATTAATAAATATCTAGGCAGTGACTTTGTGGTGAAATCAAGTGTCGGACATATCCGTGATTTACCAACAAGCGGTGCAGAAAAAGAGGAAAAAACCGAAAAAGCTAAAGCGGTTTCGACTAAAGGTATGACGGCAGAACAAAAAGCCTTAGTAAAATCAGAGAAAGAACGTACCGCTTTAGTGAAGCGTATGGGCGTGGATCCTTATCACGACTGGAATGCAACTTACCAAATTTTACCAGGTAAAGAAAAAGTGGTTTCAGAGCTGAAATCCCTTGCCAAGAAAGCTGATCATATTTATCTCGCCACCGACTTGGATAGAGAAGGGGAGGCGATTGCGTGGCATTTGCGCGAGGTGATTGGCGGTGAGAACGAGCGTTTTAGCCGTGTGGTGTTCAATGAAATTACCAAAAATGCGATCAAACAAGCCTTTGAAAAGCCTGAACAGCTCAATATGGATAGAGTAAATGCTCAACAAACACGCCGTTTCTTAGATCGTGTGGTGGGCTTTATGGTGTCGCCGTTGCTCTGGAAAAAAGTGGCTCGTGGCTTATCGGCTGGGCGTGTGCAGTCTGTGGCGGTGAAATTGTTGGTTGAGCGTGAACGTGAAATCAAGGCGTTCCAGCCTGAAGAGTTTTGGGATATTTTAGCCAAAACGTCTGCGAAAAAAGGCGATCTCGCTTTAGAACTTGTACAGCATAAAGGCAAAAAATTCTCAGCGAAAAACCAAAAAGAAGCAGAACAAGCGGTAAAATCTTTGCAAAATTCTGCATTTATCGTCACTGAAATTGATAAAAAACCAACTTCATCAAGAGCGAAAGCGCCGTTTATCACTTCCACTTTACAACAAACGGCAAGTACCCGTTTAGGTTTTAGCGTGAAGAAAACAATGATGTTGGCACAGCGTCTGTATGAAGCTGGCTACATCACCTATATGCGTACCGACTCAACTAACTTGAGCCAAGATGCACTGACGATGGCTCGTAGCTATATCGAAAAGCAATTTGGTGAGCGTTATTTGCCTGAAAAACCGAATTTTTATGCCAGCAAAGAGAAAGCGCAAGAGGCTCACGAAGCCATTCGTCCGTCTGATGTGATGGTGAAAATGCAAGATCTAAGCGGTATGGAAAAAGATGCAGAACGCCTATATGACTTGATTTGGCGACAATTCCTTGCTTGCCAAATGACTCCAGCGGAATATGACTCAACTAGTTTAACGGTAACGGCAGGGGATTACGAACTCAAAACCAAAGGGCGTGTATTACGTTTTGACGGTTGGACAAAAGTACTGCCAATTCAAGGCAAAACAGCGGAAGATCAAGAGTTGCCAGAAGTTAGTTTGAATGAAACCTTGAAACTGAACGCCGTTGAACCTAGCCAACACTTTACCAAACCGCCAGCACGTTATAGCGAAGCGGCGTTGGTGAAAGAGTTGGAAAAACGTGGGATCGGTCGTCCATCAACCTATGCAGCAATTATCTCAACCATTCAAGAGCGTGGCTATGTGCGAGTAGAAAACCGCCGTTTCTATGCAGAGAAAATGGGCGAGATCGTAACAGATCGCTTAAACGAAGCCTTTAGCGATTTAATGAACTACGATTTTACAGCAAATATGGAAGATACTCTCGACCAAATTGCGTCGGGCAATAGCAACTGGAAAGTCGAATTAAACCGCTTCTTTGCCGATTTCTCAGAAAAATTAACTACCGCAGAGCTTGATGAACTTGAAGGTGGAATGCGTCCGAATAATTTAGTAGCAACGGATATTCACTGCCCGACTTGCCAACGCCAAATGGCGATCCGCACCGCAAGCACAGGCGTGTTCTTAGGTTGTACAGGCTATGCCTTGTCGCCAAAAGAGCGTTGCAAAACCACGATGAACTTAATTCCAGAAGCGGAATTGCTGAATGTGTTAGACGAAGATTCGGAAACGAACGCATTAATGAAACGCAAACGTTGCCCGAAATGTGATACGGCAATGGACAGCTATGTGATCGATCCACAACGTAAAATTCACATTTGCGGAAATAACCCGAACTGCGACGGCTATGTGATCGAAGAAGGTTCTTTCAAAATTAAAGGCTATGACGGCCCGATTGTCGAATGTGACAAATGCGGTTCGGATATGCACTTAAAACTTGGGCGTTTCGGCAAATATATGGGCTGTACCAACTGTGACAACACTCGCAAAATTCTCAAAAATGGCGAAGTCGCCCCCCCACGAGAAGAACCAGTGGCATTCCCTGAGTTAAAATGCGAAAAATCGGACGCTTATTTTGTGCTACGAGATGGCGCAAGTGGTGTGTTTATGTCGGCACACAACTTCCCGAAATCCCGTGAAACACGCGCTCCGAAAGTGGCAGAATTAGCCTTATACCGTGATCGTTTGCCTGAAAAACTGCAATACCTTGCAGACGCACCACAACAAGACCCTGAAGGCAATGAAGCCATTATCCGCTTTAGCCGTAAAGAAAAACGTCAGTATGTGACCTCTGAGAAAAACGGCAAGGCAACCAAATGGATTGTGGATTACCTTGATGGCAAGTGGGTAGAAAGACATAGATAAAGGTAGAGGGCTAAGTCTGGTGGAATACGATACTTAGCCCTTTGATTTATTTTTCAATAAATAGATTACTTTGTTGAATAAGTTGTAAAAACAGGGCGAGTGGCGGACGGCTAGTCTGTTTTTCGCCTTGTAGATCAAAATGTTCAAAATCGCCTTTACGGTTAATATGAAATTGCTCGCCATTTGGCATTATCGCTACATTCCATTTATAGTTTGAGGCTAGAAGCCATTTTCGGCTATTTTCTTTCGTTAAATCAATACCTTGTGCATAATCGCTAATTGGCGATGTTACCCCGAAGAACTGGCTTAACAGTGTTGGAGCTATGTCTAAATGGCTAGAAGGTAAGCTATAGGTGCGGTTATCACCTTGCCAGTAGATAAGCATTGGTACTTGGATCCGAGCTTGTGCAAAACTGTTGTCGCTAGTGACCGCTTGTTCAGCAATATCAGAGGTAATTACAACTAAAGTACTTTGGGTTAAGCCTTGTTGTTCAAGAGTTTGCCAAATTTCATTGAATTGCCAATCTAAACTTTTGCTTTGTTGGGCATAGTCTATCCCTGCTGGAAGTTGTAGATCTAGATAGCTAAAAAATGCTTTGTCGCTACGTTTGCCGATCCAGTTTTTCCATTTCTCAATGGCTTCAAGATTGCTTTTTGTTTTAGGTAATTTGAAATGGGTAAATAAGGCTCTGTGGTAAATAGGTTCTGCAAAGCTGTTGTGTGAAAATAGCCCAAATTGGTAGTTTAGCTGTTGTAAACGAGCGATCAGTAGCGAAGGGGCTTTTTCGTTCAAAATTGCGTCTAAATAGCGTCCACTTAATCCGTAAAATAGTCCAACGACGCTACCGCTTAGACTATCACTGCTGTTGTAATGTTGGGTGAAACGGCGAGCATTTTGGCTGACTTGGTAAAGCGATGGCATTGTTTCTGCGGTAATCGCTTCATTTTTTAAGCCAGAGAGATTAATGAAAAGTACATTAGGCTTATGCTGTGGTTCAACAAATTGCAAGGCTTTGCGTGGGTAGTTGAGATAAAAGGTGTCTAACCGGCCGCTTTCTTCGATCTGCTGTTCTAATACTGCTCGGTCGATAAGTCCGTGTTTTTCAAGGAAACTACGCGCAGTCATTGGGTAGGAAAGCGGATAGTTTGCTTTTTGGGCGGTAATCGGGCGATATAGGGTCATATCCGCCCACGCATAGAGTAAATGGGTAGCTGTGAAGCAAGTTAGAAACAGTATTGCAACATATTTTCCCCACTTCTGACGATTGAAACTACGGAGCTTATTCCAACACCAACGAGAGTAAAGCATTTCTGCTAATAAAATGAGTGGCATTGGCACAAAAGGCAATTGCCATTGGCGTGTCAGTTCGCCGTCGTCGTTAGGATTGACTAATAGATCCCAAACAAGCGGTGACAAATGGAGGTAAAAACGCTTAAAGACTTCGGTATCAACTAATAGGATCGTCATTCCGACAGTGGCAAATATCACTGAAATACTACGGAAAGCTCGGTTATTTTTAATCAGAAAGCTCAGGGGAAAGAGCAACAGCAGATATAGTGCAAAGACGACAAAGCTAAAATGCCCAAATAAGCTAATAAAAAAATAGAGCTTGCCGAAAAGGGTGTTTGGCCAGTCGGCATTAAAGGCATAGCGAGAGGAAATCAGCAACGCCACAACGATATTAAATAACGCAAACCAGTGACCCCAACTAATACGTTGTGAGATCTCTTCTCGATATTGCCGAGAATTTTCAGGAAGAAGGTGGCGAAGTTGATTTAACATATTATTTCGCCGATTTTAATGAGTTTTTTAAGGCAGAGCTAAATGCCTCAGCAAGCACTTCACGTTGCTGTGGGCTTTGCACGTTGGTGACTAAAATGTTCGTTACCATATTCCCCAAAACCATTAACGAGAGAACGACTGGGGCTTTGTGTTTTTCAAGGGGTACAATAAGATCGTTTAATAGTGCTTCAATTTGTTTATCTTGATATTTTGATTTGGTTGCCATTGGAGTTACATCTTAAAAAATAAAATTGGTGGGAATAGTAGCATAAAAGTGATTTACAAGCGGTGAGTTTTACGCAATTTTTCAATATTATTTTGGTTTTTAAGTATGGAAAACGTCTAGCGTTTGCAAGGGGAAGTCTTATTTGGGAGAACTATGTTGACGTCCCTGTCCTTTTGGGTATGGGGGACGTCAAAGTGAGCGTTTTAGTTGTTCATATAGCTCTGGTATAGGATTTCCCAGTCTTGTGGGTAAAAATGGATAGATAATCTTCCTTTCTCTTTATTAAAAGATCGCAATAGCCGATCCAAATTGCCTTGCTTCCATTCATTCCCTTGCTGGATTTGGCATTTATCAAAATCAATCAGCCAAAATATTCCTTGATTGTCGATCAAAATATTATGAATGTTGAGATCTGAGTGATGAACTTGATGATCGTGTAGCAGGCGAATCAGTTGCCCAATCTGCTGATATTGTGCTGGTGTTAAGCTCTTTGTTTGTAGATATTGGCTCAGATCTTGGGTATCTGCAATTTTTTCTAACAAAATATCCGCTTGATAGAAACAACATTGACGTTTCACTCTAATTGCAATCGGCCGAGGCACTGGAATTTGCCATTTAGAGAGCTGAGCGAGCAAACGAAATTCTTGCATTGCTCGTGTTTTTTCATGGCTTTGAAAAAGATAGCGATCTTTGACGAGCTTACCAAATAAGCCACCACGATAATAATGACGAAGCACACTATTTACACCGAGTTCTTTTTCGGTGTTGAGAAACCAAGTTGTACCACGCCCTTTTGATGAACCTAACAAGCGGTTGGATTGACTGAAATCTTTGCAATCTAGTAATTGCTGCACAAAAGATTGTTTTTCATCGGCGACAAGTTGAGTATTAAAATGGTAATACATATTTTATTATTCTCTTTTTGATGTAATTGCGAATGATTCTACACGATTTTTGTGGATTGCGTTGTATTTTTAAGGCAATTTGGTAGAATCTTTCGCTTAAATTTTTAGAGGATCATCAATGAGCAACATCTCTCCAGAAGCCCAAAGTGTGCGTGATGCACTTCTTGCAAAAGGGATTGAAACCCCAACGGTTTGCCATCAGAAAGATAAAGATTCTCGTCGTAATGAAATCCAGCAACATATGCGTGCTGTCCTTGAATTATTAGGTTTGGATTTACGCGACGACAGTTTAGAAGAAACGCCACATCGTTTAGCGAAAATGTATATGGACGAAATCTTTAGCGGTTTAGATTATGAAACCTTTCCAAAAATCACAAAAATCAAAAACCAGATGAAAGTGAGCGAGATGGTTTTGGTGGACGATATTACCCTAACCAGCACCTGTGAACATCACTTTGTAACAATTGATGGTAAAGTGGCCGTGGCGTATTACCCAAAAGATTGGGTTATTGGATTATCAAAAATTAACCGTGTTGTGCAGTTTTTTGCGCAACGTCCACAGGTTCAAGAACGTTTTACCGAGCAGATTTTAACGGCATTTCAAACCATTTTAGAAACGGAAGATGTGGCGGTTTATGTGAAAGCAACCCATTTCTGTGTGAAATGTCGTGGTGTTAAAGATACGCATAGCCAAACAATGACATCTGCATTCGGCGGTGTGTTTTTGCAAGACAGAGATACTCGCAAAGAGTTCTTATCGTTAATTAACAAATAAGTGTTTGGTTTAGTGCTTAATTATGTCTATGGAATATAACATTACTTTCCTCGATCATCTTATGTGATGTGTGATTAGGTAGAGGTAGTAATGCTGAAATAATTAATAGGCAAGTATTATTTGAAGTAGGTACAAATATTGTAAGTTATGAAATTTATTATCAAACTTTTCCCTGAAATTATGATTAAAAGCGATTCCGTGCGTAAACGCTTTATCAAAATTTTAACCTCCAATATCCGTAATGTGTTACTGCGTGAAACAGAAAATGTGGCAGTAATTCGCAACTGGGATTTTATTGAAGTGCGAGCAAAAGTCGCTGAAGAAGCTCCACTCGTGCTGGGTTTACTCAAACGCACTCCTGGTATTCATCATATTCTTGAAGTAGAAGAAATGCCGTTTACCACAATGCATGACATTTTTGAGCATACCCTTGCGAAAGTAAAAGGGGAATTAGAGGGTAAAACCTTCTGCGTGCGTGTTCGCCGTAAAGGTAAGCACGATTTCCGCTCGCTTGATGTGGAACGTTATGTGGGCGGCGGCTTAAATCAGCATATCGAATCGGCAAGTGTGAAATTGACTAATCCTGATGTAACGGTGCGTATTGATATTGACCAGGATAAGATGTTGCTCATCAAGGCTCGTCACGAAGGTTTAGGCGGTTATCCGATTGGTACGCAGGAAGATGTGCTATCGCTGATTTCTGGCGGTTTTGACTCAGGCGTATCAAGTTATATGCTAATTCGCCGTGGTTCTCGTGTGCATTATTGCTTCTTCAATCTTGGCGGTGCGGCACACGAAATCGGTGTGAAACAGATGGCGTACCATATTTGGAGCCGTTACAGCTCGTCCCATAAAGTGCGCTTTGTAGCAATCAACTTTGAAAATGTGGTCGGCGAGATTTTAGAAAAAGTCGATAACGGACAGATGGGTGTGGTGTTAAAACGAATGATGGTGCGTGCTGCCAGCAAAATTGCCGAACGTTTTGATATTCAAGCGATTGTGACTGGTGAGGCGTTAGGGCAAGTATCTAGCCAAACCTTGACCAACTTACGTTTGATCGACAAGGCTTCCGATACTTTAGTGTTACGGCCACTGATTACCCACGATAAAGAGCAAATCATCGCAATGGCAAAAGAGATTGGCACAGATGATATTGCCAAATCGATGCCGGAATTTTGTGGCGTGATTTCAAAAAATCCAACAGTAAAAGCGATTGAAAGTAAAATTATCGAAGAAGAAGGCAACTTCAACTTTGACGTTCTCGAACAAGCGGTACAAAACGCCCATTATTTAGATATTCGTGAAATTGCTCAACAGACGGAAAAAGAGGTGGTATCTGTCGAAACCACTTCGGAATTAGGCGAAAACGATGTGATTTTGGATATTCGTAGCCCTGAAGAAGTGGATGAAAAACCGTTCAGCCTTGAAGGAGTTGAAGTCAAAGAGCTACCGTTCTATAAACTCTCTAATCATTTCGGCAACTTAGATCAATCGAAAATCTATCTGCTCTATTGTCAGCGTGGTGTGATGAGCAAATTGCAAGCTCTTTATTTGAAAGAGAATGGTTTTAGTAATGTAAAAGTTTTCAGTATCCTCTAGTTATTTTAATTAAGGAGTTAATATGACTCAACTAAGCGTTGTGATTTTAGCAGCGGGTAAAGGCACTCGTATGTATTCAGATTTACCAAAAGTTTTGCACCCGATTGCAGGAAAACCGATGGTAAAACACGTGATTGATACAGCAAAACAGCTGTCGGCAAAACAAATTCACTTAATTTATGGTCACGGCGGTGATTTATTACAACAACGCTTATCTGCAGAGCCAGTAAATTGGGTTTTACAAGCGGAGCAATTAGGCACAGGACACGCAATGCAACAGGCTGCTCCATTTTTTGCCAATGATGAAAACATTTTAATGCTTTATGGCGATGCGCCTTTGATTACTGCGACAACTTTAGAGAAATTGATTGCGGCTAAACCTGAAAATGGGATAGCGTTATTAACAGTGGTATTGGATAACCCAACGGGTTACGGTCGTATCATCCGTGAAAATGGTTCCGTAGTTGCGATTGTGGAACAAAAAGATGCTAACCCTGAGCAATTAAAGATCCAAGAGATTAATACAGGGGTAATGGTTGCAAGTGGTGCTAGTTTCAAAAAATGGTTATCGCAATTAGATAATAACAATGCTCAAGGCGAGTATTACATTACTGATGTGATTGCAATGGCAAACCGTGATGGTTATAAAGTTGAAGCTGTTCAGGCAAAAAATTTAATGGAAGTTGAAGGGGCAAATAACCGCTTGCAACTTGCTGCACTAGAGCGTTATTACCAAAAAGCACAAGCGGAAAAATTGTTATTGGCTGGCGTGACGATCATTGATCCTGCTCGTTTTGATTTGCGAGGTACGGTAACGCACGGTAAAGATGTGGTTATTGATGTGAATGTGATTTTAGAAGGTGCTATCCAGTTAGGCAATAACGTTAAAATTGGGGCTGGCAGTGTGCTGAAAAATGTGGTGCTAGGTGATAATGTTGAGATTAAGCCTTATTCTGTCTTAGAAGATAGTGTGATCGGCGAAAGTGCTGATGTTGGCCCATTCGCACGTTTGCGTCCAGGTACAGAGCTGGCAGCAAAAGCTCACGTTGGTAACTTTGTGGAAATCAAAAAATCTACCATTGGTGAAGGTTCAAAAGTGGGGCATTTAACCTATATTGGCGACAGTGAAATTGGTGCAAATGTGAATATTGGCGCTGGCACTATTACTTGTAACTATGATGGAGCTAATAAATTTAAAACTATCATTGGTGATAATGTGTTTGTCGGATCTGATACTCAGTTAGTTGCCCCTGTGACTGTCGCAAGCGGTGCAACCATTGGGGCTGGTTCAACCATCACCAAAGATGTGGCGGCTGATGAACTGGTTATTACCCGTGTACCACAACGCCATATTCAAGGTTGGCAACGTCCGACGAAGAAATAATTCATTGTACTAGGAAAATCCTCTTTTGGTGTAAAAGAGGATTTTTTATCAGCTCTGTGCCGTAAAACTCTGCTTGCAAGATGCAGGGATATGATGTGTCAAGAATCTATGCTGTTTTAATCTTCATTAATATGGGCGTTGAGAATGTTGGGACATGGGGTTCATAGTAATAATCATACTATTACAATTTTAGTATTATATTTGGTAATATATTTCGCACTTTTCCGCAAATGTAATGCTAAAAAGCCGCAGAATATTACCGCTTGTTTAAATGGTGTAGGTGTTTTATGAAAAAATATATTGCCTTATTAATTAGCTTGTTTATCTCTATAATGGGGATAGCACAGCCGTTATCTACGCCATTAGACTATTTGACTGCGATGAATAAAGCTCATCAAACTTTAAACTATGAGCAGCTTTATCTTTTTCAAAAAGGTGATGATGTAACTTCGTTACGTTATCGGCATGCTTATTATAATGGGCATGAGTATGCTCAATTACTTCATCTTGATGCGATAAGAGAGGAGATGATTTTAAGGGAAAATGTGGTGGGTTATTTTGGTGATTATCAGCCGTTTAGTTTGAAAACACCCCATATTTTAGATGATTTCCCGACGGTCGTTTATAGTGATTTTTCTCAGCTTGATGGCTATGCATTTTTAGATAATGGGAAAATGCGTGTGGCAGATCGTATTGCGAGGGTTATTCGAATTGTGCCAAGAGATGATTTCCGTTATCAATATATGTTGTGGATTGATGAGGAAAATTATCTGCTGTTGCAGAGTCACTTGTTGGATAGAGATAATAATGTGTTAGAGCAATTTAGGACAATTCAATCTGTGGTAGGTGATCAATTATTGTACATTGTGGAACCGATTCGTACATTAATTCTTCCAACGCTGTTGCAAACTAAAATACATTCGGAACTAAAACCTTTAGAATGGCAACTAAAATGGGTACCTCGTGGATTTAAGCAGGTGGCTTCGGGGCAACAAAATTTGTCTGAGATACTGGCTCAAGATGAGCAGATTGAAAGTCGATTATACAGTGATGGTCTGTTCTCTTTTACGGTATATCTCTTACAAAATAAGGGGATTTCATTTCAAGATCAGTTTTGGCGTGAGGGAAAAACCAGTGTTTATAGCCAGACAATCGGGGATAAAGATGTGATTATTGTGGGTGAAATTCCATTAGCATCGGCACGCCATATTGTGCAAGAGATTGAATTTAGCTCGCAGGGTGAAAAACAATGATGATTGAACAAGCCACTGTTATTCAGTATCAAAATGGAATTGCTAGAGTGCAATGCCAAGCAAAATCTAGTTGTGGCGGTTGTGTAGCTCAAAGCCATTGCGGTTCAAAAGCCCTTTCTGCATTGGCGGGGGAAAAATTTGCACCGCAATTTGATTTAGTGATTGCAATGCCTTTGCAAGTCGGTGATAAAGTGAAAATTGGGTTAGCCGAGAGAAGTTTGTTAGAAGGTGTTTTTTGGTTATATGCGGTGCCATTATTTGTGATTGTGTTATCAACATTGGTTTTATCGCAATGGCTTCACAATGAATTATGGGTGGCTGCTGGGGTGTTGTGTACTACGGCAGTGACTTTTTTTATGATTAAAAGAGCTATTGCTCAAAAATCTCAGGCTCAGTTTATTCCTGTATTTTTGGGTAAAGTTTAAAGGAGATGTAATGGAAAAAATTTGGTTTGATAATTATCCAGCAGAGGCTGAACGTACCTTAGATGTGGAGCCTTACGAGTCGTTGGTGGAGATGTTTGAAAAGGCGGTACAACGCCACCCTGATATTCCTGCTTATATTAATATGGGCCAGGTACTTACATTTCGTAAATTGGAAGAGCGTAGCCGTGCTTTTGCTGCATATTTGCAAAATGAATTACGCCTTGAGAAAGGTGAACGCATTGCGTTGATGATGCCGAATTTGTTGCAATATCCGATTGCGTTGTTTGGTGCGTTGCGTGCAGGGTTAGTGGTGGTGAATGTCAATCCGCTTTATACACCGCGTGAATTAGAGCATCAATTGAATGATAGTGGAGCTAAGGCGATTGTCGTCGTGTCAAACTTTGCGGCAACCTTAGAAAAAGTGGTGTTCAATACGCAGGTGAAGCACGTTATTTTGACCCGTATGGGCGATCAGCTCTCTTTTGGTAAGCGTACGCTGGTCAACTTTGTTGTGAAGTATGTGAAAAAATTGGTGCCTAAATATAAATTGCCACATGCGGTCAGTTTCCGTGAGGCATTAAGTATCGGGAAACAGCGTCAATATGTAAGACCAACGCTCTATAAAAATGATCTGGCGTTTCTTCAATATACAGGCGGAACAACAGGAGTGGCTAAAGGGGCAATGCTAAGTCATAGCAATGTGATTGCCAATATTCTTCAAGCAAAATGGGTAGCCTATCCTTTAATCCAACGAAGCCAAGAGCGAATTGGGGTAATTGCTCTGCCGCTCTATCACGTTTTTTGCTTTGACAGTGAATTGTTTATTATTTATCGAACTAGGTGTAACGGGGTTGTTAATTACTAACCCTCGTGATATTCCAGCTTTTGTGAAAGAGTTGAAGAAGTATCCTGTGATGGCGATTACAGGGGTAAATACTTTGTTTAATGCGTTACTGAATAATCCTCAACTGAAAGAAGTTGATTTTTCTAACTTGAAGCTCTCTGTAGGCGGTGGTGCAGCAATTCAGCGTGCGGTGGCGGATCGTTGGCATAAGACAACGGGGTGCCACATTATTGAAGGTTATGGCATGACCGAATGTTCCCCATTGATTGCGGCAACACGTAACGATTCTACGGAGTATTCGGGATCTATTGGTGTGCCAGTACCAAATACCGACATTCGTATTGTTGATGATGCTGGTAATGATTTACCGATAGGTGAGCGTGGCGAGTTATGGGTAAAAGGCCCTCAAGTAATGCAAGGTTATTGGCAATGCCCTGAAGATACCGCAGAAGTGCTAAAAGATGGCTGGATGGCAACAGGTGATATTGTTGAGCTGGGACAAGACCTCAATTTACGCATTGTTGATCGTAAAAAAGATATGATTATTGTATCTGGTTTTAATGTGTATCCTAATGAGATCGAAGATGTTGTGGCATTACATCCGAAAGTGAATGAAGTGGTTGTGGTTGGTATTCCAAGTGAAGTATCGGGTGAAAGTATTAAGGTCTTTGTGACTAAAAAAGATGAAAGTCTGACCCGTGAGGAATTACGTAATCACTGTCGCCAGCATTTAACAGGCTATAAAATTCCTCGTGAAATTGAATTCCGTGATGAGCTACCGAAAAGTAACATTGGCAAGATTTTACGCCGTGTGTTGAGAGATGAGGAAGTTGCTCGAGTGAAATCACAGATGGAAGGAAAATTGTAGTGAGAATAAGTGGTATATCTGCGGTTGAGATATACCACTAGTCATTATATTAATCTGAATTAAGGATCTCTTTTGAAATTAATTAAATATTTTGCTCTGATTGTTTTAGTGTATGCTGTTCCAACGCTGTTTACAGAAACGATGGCTGGTGATTTGTCTAAAATTCAGCAGAAAAGTCAGGCATTAAAAAACAAAATTGATGAGCAAAAGAAAAAACGTGATAGTTTGCAATCTACATTAAAAAATCAAGAAATTGAAATGGGGAAAGTCCTTAATAGTTTAAAACAAACAGAAATGACTTTGTCTGAAACAAGGGCATCGATTAAACGCACAGAACAAGAGATCAAGCGGTTAGAAAAGCAGGAAGCGGTACAAAAAGAGAAGCTTAAGGAACAATTGGATTCTGCCTATCGTTCGGGTATTCACCCTTCAGTCTTAGAGAGATTGTTATCCGAAGAAGCCAAAAATGCAGATCGAATGGGGGCTTATTATGAGCATATCAATCAAGTGAGGATTGATGCGATCTATGAGTTACGTCGCACACAAGCGGATCTTAAAGCTCGCCGAGATGAGTTAAAAGAGCAACAAAAAGGGCAACAGACGCAACTTAATAAACAGAAGAAGCAAGAAAAAGATCTTCAGAAAGTCAAAAATGAACGTGAAAGTACATTGCGTTCTATTGATAAAAGTTTAGCTCAAGATCAAGGTCATTTAGAAAATCTGAAAGCGAATGAAGAGGCGTTGCGAAATCAGTTGGTACAAGCAAGCAATGAGTCTGAACAGCAAGAAAAACAAGATATTGCGAAACTTGAACAGAAAAAGAATACGGAAGAACGTCGTAGCGCAACGGAATCTGAAAAACAGCAAGTTCGGGCAGGTAATGGCTTATCTGGGAAATATCGTATGCCTGTTTCTGGGAAAATCATCAATCGCTTTGGCTCAACACAGATGGGTGAAATTAAATGGAATGGTGTGGTAATTCAAGCAAGTGCAGGCACACCTGTAAGAGCAATAGCTGGTGGACGAGTGATTTTAGCAACTTGGTTGCAAGGTTATGGGGAAGTGGTCGTGATTGAACACGGTAAAGGCGATATGTCGTTGTATGGCTATAATCAATCAGTCAATGTGCGTAAAGGTGAGCGAGTTCAAGCAGGGCAGGTGATTGCAAGCGTTGGAAACTCTGGCGGTCAAAGTCGTTCAGCTCTCTATTTTGAAATTCGCCGTAAAGGTGTGGCGGTCAATCCTTTGAAATGGGTACAGTAAAATGAACAAATGGATAAACAAGCGGTCTATTATTTTGTTGCTTTTGCAAATTTTCGGGCTTTTTGCACCGCTTGCTTATGCGAATAAATTGGTGATCGTTATTGATGATATTGGCTATCGAATAAAAGAAGATAATGCCATTTATGCCTTACCCAAAGAGGTCAATGTTGCCATTATTCCTTCTGCACCTTATGCCACAGTCCGAGCAAATAAAGCGAAAGAACAAGGACGAGAGATCTTAATCCATTTACCTATGCAACCCAAAGTGAAACAGCCTATTGAAGCTGGGGCATTATTAGTGGGAATGGGGGAAAGCGAGGTGAGTGAGTTAATTCATCAGGCTCAACAGCAAGTGCCTTACGCCATTGCCTTGAATAATCATATGGGTAGTAAAGCGACTGCGGATAAAACGACAATGCAACACTTGATGAAAGCCTTATCACAGCAAGGGTTGGGGTTTTTAGACAGTAAAACCGCAGGGGATAGTGTGGCTTATCAAACAGCAAAAGCTTATGGGTTAAATGCATTAGAACGCCACATTTTTTTAGATAATAGTGATGTGTTTGCTGATGTACAACGGCAATTTCAACACGCCGTTCAATATGCTCGCAAACACGGTATTGCGATTATGATTGGACATCCTCGTAAGCACAGTATCGCCGTGCTTGAACTGGGGATTGCAAATTTACCTGCGGATATTCAGCTGGCGAGTTTGAGTAGTTTATGGAAAACGGAAAATGTCGAACCGGTTAAACCATTTATTATGTTGTTTGAGATTGAACCTGCTTTAACCTCTAAAGCACCTTATCGGGCAGTACCGTTATTAAGAGGGATACCTCAGGAATAGGTTTATGTTAATTTAAGTAGAATAACACGATGAAAACAAGATTATCTTTTTGTTCGTTATTAGTTTTAATTGGTATAGCGAATGCAGAGCAAACAGTGTTACTTGAAGTTGATGGGATCAAAGATAAAGATCTCTATCAAAATGTGCGTATTTACCTCTCGCAGTTAAGCAACGATGATGCGGACAGCTCAGAACGTTACCAACAGCTTGTACAAGAAACTGTCGATAAAGCCTTACGAGCAAAGGGATATTACAATACTCAATATCGCTTTGAACTAACCCCTCGTACTTCTTCTAACAAAGATCTCTTAACGCTATATGTACAATTGGATCAGCCAGTTAAATTAGATGAACGGGAAATCAAGATCACCGGACAAGCCGAGCAAGACGATGATTTTAAACGGTTATTAGCCAAAGAGGTTCCGCCAATGGGAACCGTGCTTAATCACGAAACCTACGACAACTTTAAAAGCAGTATAGAAAAACTCTCTCAAACAAACGGCTATTTTGATGGGCAGTGGTTGTATCACCGTTTAGAAGTCCATCCGAAGGAATATCTTGCCGATTGGCGATTGGGCTATGATAGTGGGAAACGTTACCGCTATGGCAAAATAGGGTTTAAAGGCAATCAAATTCGAGAGGAATATCTCACGAATATATTGCGTATTAAGTCTGGTGACTATTATTATTTGAACGATTTATCGATACTATCGAACGATTTTTCTTCAAGTAGCTGGTTTTCATCTGTTTTAGTTGAACCAAGTGTAAAGCAGCCCTCAAAAGAGGTGGATTTAGACATATTATTAATACCTAAAAAGAAAAATGATATTGAAGTAGGTATTGGCTATGCCACAGATGTCGGTCCTCGTTTGCAATTTAACTGGAAAAAACCTTGGATAAACGGGCGTGGACATAGTTTAGAGCTAAATAGCTATTTATCTAAGCCTAAACAGAGAGTGGAGTTTGGTTACAAAATGCCTGTAAAAGCACAGCCACTTCATTACTACTATCAGGTGTCAGGTGGGCTTGATCGAGAAAATCAAAACGATACCCAATTTACAGGGGCATATTCTGCTTTTCAGCGTTTCTGGAACCACGAAACAGGCTGGGCGTTTTCCTTCGGGGTTAAAACCCGTTATGATGCTTTTGAGCAGGGTAGTGATAAATTTAAGACCTTCTTGCTCTATCCAACAGCCTCTCTAAATCGCACGCGTTCTGATGGCAGACGCTTTCCTTTATGGGGGGATAGCCAGAAGGTTACGATCAATTTTGGGGATAAAGCCTTCATTTCAGAAGTGAGCTTCTACAGTTTTAAAGCCTCAACGGCGTGGGTAAGAACCTATTTTGATAATCATCGTATCGTTGCAAGAGCAGAGATAGGCTATTTAAAATCAGCGGAATTTGAACGTATTCCACCTTCCTTACGTTATTTTGCAGGGGGGGATATGAGCGTAAGAGGTTTTGGTTACAAAAAGATTTCCCCTAAAAATAACCAAGGTAAACTAATAGGGGGATCGCATTTAGCAACAGGTTCTGTTGAGTATCAGTACCAAGTGTACCCAGATTGGTGGGCAGCGACCTTTTACGATACGGGCTTATCCGATAAAAAATTCAGTGGCAAAGCCCTACATTCAGGGGCAGGAATTGGTGTACGTTGGGCTTCGCCTATCGGGGCAGTTAAATTTGACCTAGCAATGCCAGTACGATCGCCAGATAATAAAAAAGGGCTACAATTCTACATTGGCTTAGGCACAGAACTTTAGTGAGATAATGTTATGGAAAAAGAGCAATCTTTAGCACAATCACCCAATGATACAGCAGTAAAACCCCACAACACAAAATGGCGTTGGTTATGGCGTGGTTTATGTGTGCTACTGATTTTGCTTTTATTGCCTTTAGCTTTTCTTGCAACAGGAATGGGGCAAAGAACCGCTTTAACCCTTGCAGATAAATGGTTAGATCCGCTTTCGATTGGCAAAGTGGAGGGAAGCCTACAAAATGGCTTAACGCTTACGGATACTGCGTATCAGCTCAACGGGGTCAATGTTCGAGTTGGACAAGCGGAATTACATTTAGATTTCAGTTGCTTATTGACATATTCAGCCTGTGTGGAAAAGATTGCAATCAAAGACACGCAAGTGGCGGTTGATACCAGCAAACTTCCCCCGTCCACTCCAAATACACAAACAAGCGGTGAGTTTAATCTTCCAATTGGCGTATCGTTAAAACAGATAAGCATAGACAATGTGAAGGTTCAAGTTGATGAACTTAATATTGGCTTACAGCATTTCCAATCGGGCATTCAAGGAAAAGGGAAGAGCCTTTCATTATCCCCAACTCAATTACAAGGTTTAACCGTTTCCCTTGCACCGCAACAAACCACGGAAAAGCCTCAAAAAGTCGCTGACTCACCCTCTCAGCCAATAGATTGGGAAGCCTTAAAACAACAACTTGCACAACCGATCTTAACCAAATTAGATCCTATTCAATTACCTGTTAATCTCTCTGTGCCGGAATTTCAAGCAAAACAATTGCAGTTGAGCCAGAAAGTTAAGACCGCTAAAGGTATAAGCGAAAAATCGCTATTAAAAATCAGTTTGCTTGAGTTACAAGCGAAATCTGACGAACAATCGGTGGAATTGCAAAAACTCAACCTGCAAAGCGACAAAGGCACCATTTCAGGAATTGGCAAACTCACCTTGTCAGGTAATTATCCTTTAGATTGGAAGCTCAATGCCCAAATTCCACATTTAAAAGAGCTTGCAATCCCGACAAGTCAGGCAGAGCTTATTTTGTCTGGGGAACTCTTTGGCATCGCAAAATTAGATCTCAAAACAAGCGGTGCTTTCAAGGCAAATATACACGGCACTGTGCAATTTTCGGAGCCTAAAACACCGCTTGATCTCAGCATTAAAAGCCCAAAATTCAGCTATCCTTTTATCTCAGGGAAAGGTAAAGATCCGCTTGTCTTTGAAAAAATCGACCTCGCTTTAAAAGGCGATCTACTCAATTACTACTTAAACGGTAGCTTATCCGCCAAAGGTATGAACATTCCCCCAGCAGATTTAAGCCTAAAAGGGCAGGGGGAATTAACCTATTTTGCAGTCAATGAAGCATTGCTCAACGCACTACAAGGGCAAACCAAATTCAGTGGCAAAGTCGATTGGACAAACGGCTTAGAATGGCAATCCAACCTTGCCTTACAGAATGTCAATACTAAATCCATTTTTCCTGAATGGGTTGCGTTACTATCGGGGGAATTTCGTTCTCAAGGCTTTGTTGGGCGAGGTGAAACAGGCAATGAATGGGCGGTTGTACTAGACAATGTGGATTTGCACGGCAACTTACAGCAAAAGCATTTACAGTTAAAAGGCACCTTGACAGCAGATCATAACACCTTACTCAATATCCCTGAAGCAAGTTTAATTTATGGCGAAAACCGCATTGTAATGCAAGGTGTTTTAGGCGAAAAATCTGATTTCAATGCCACCATTAAAGCCCCGAATTTACAAGGTTTAATCCCACACTTAAAAGCCAATATCAACGGACAAATTAAGCTACAGGGAAATATCAATGAACCTAGTTTAGATCTCGATCTTATCGCTAATAATGTAGCCTATGATCAATTTCAGCTACAACATCTCAATGCCAAAGGGAAAGTAAGAACCGCACAACAAGTGCAAGGTGATCTCGAAATAGGCTTGCGTCAATTAACTTACGGCGAAATAACGCTAGAGAACGCTAATCTTACAGCAAATGGTAGTGAAGCAAATCATAGCCTGAAACTGACCGCTAAAGGAAAGCCTGTGGGTATCCAGCTTCAGTTAGCAGGGAAGTTTGATCGTAGCAAACAACAATGGCAAGGTGAACTAAGTAATCTCAATATCCATACCCCTGTTGGCGAATGGAAAAATGATAAAAATCTACAAGTTAGCTATCACAATCAAGAACTTAAAGCAGATGTTTCCGCACATTGTTGGCGAAATCCAAAAGCAACGCTCTGCTTGCCACAAACATTTAGTGCAGGTAAAGAGGGGAAAGTGCCGTTTGAAATCAAACAATTTAACCTTGAAATGCTACAAGAATACTTGCCGAAAGAGAGTATATTGACGGGTATCATCAATGCCAAAGGCGACGTAGCTTGGTTTAGCCAAAAATCGCCAGAAGTTAATGTAGAGCTACTTTCAAATAGCCTTAAATTTACACAAAAACTGAACGGACGCAGTTTCCCTCTGTCCCTTTCATCATTGAAATTAAATGGCAAAATCGCAGAAAACAATTTGAGCTTGGATAGCGATATTCGCATAGAAAATAACGGGCGTTTAACCAGCAAGCTACTGATGAAAGAACTTACCAAACAGCGAGGACTGTCTGGCAACATCAATATAGATCAGCTAAATTTACGTTTAATCGAACCGCTACTTAGCACAGATGAAAAAGTTAATGGGGATATTAACGCTCGTTTAACACTGGGTGGAACAGCTCTATCTCCACAACTGTTAGGCAATTTAAACTTAACAGGGCTACAAGTGCATTCTAAATCAATGCCATTTGATGTAACAGGTGGAATGCTTGCCTTAAACTTTAAAGGTGCAAGTTCAACCTTAAAAGGCAATATTCAAACGAAAGAAAGCCAACTATTACTTGAAGGCGATGCAAATTGGCAAAAACTAGAGGCTTGGCATACACGAATAAAAGCACAGGCCAACCGCCTCCGTGTTGATATTCCTAATATCGCCAAAGTTGATCTCAGCCCACATATTGAAATAAAAGCTACGCCAAAAGAGTTAATCCTTGGCGGAAATATTGATATTCCTTGGGCAAGAATTGCCGTAGAAGAACTACCTGAAAGTGCTGTTACCATCAGTAGCGACGAAGTGATTATGGACGGATCAGCAAAAAACAAGAACAAAGCTACCGCTTTACTAAACAAGAACTTGCCTCAAAATAACAACGGAATGGCAATCAAAGCTGATGTCGCTATTAACATTGGTAACGACGTAAAATTAGATGCCTATGGTCTTAAAACAGATCTAAACGGCATTATCAAAGTCCAACAAGGAAATCGAGGATTAGGTTTATATGGACAAGTCCATTTAAAAAACGGCACCTTTGCCTCATTTGGGCAAGATCTCGTTATCCGCAAAGGGCTTATATCCTTTACTGGATTGCCTTCCCAACCAACCCTAGACATTGAAGCGATCCGCAACCCAGAAGCAATGGAAGATGCCAATGTAACTGCAGGGGTTAAAGTCACGGGAATTGCTGATGCCCCCGAAGTCAAAATCTTCTCAACCCCGTCAATGTCACAGGATCAGGCATTATCCTACATTTTAACTGGACGAGGATTAGACGGTGGTAGCGATGCAGGTTCAAGCAATTCCGTTGCTGCCGCCTTAATTGGAATGAGTTTATCAAAAAGCAGTAAAACCGTTGGCACCGTCGGCAGTGCCTTTGGTATCAACGATCTCAATGTCACTACCGCAGGGATTGGCGACAACACAAAAGTCGTCGTCAGTGGTAGTTTAACACCGAAATTCAAAGTAAAATATGGCGTAGGACTTTTCGCCCCTCTTACCGAATTAACCTTACGCTACCGCCTTGCCCCAAGTCTCTATTTGCAATGGGTGTCAAGTATCAATCAAGCGGTAGATTTGATGTATCGGTATGAATTTGATTAGTTTTTAATGGAAATTAGCACGCCAAATAAAGATTGACTTTTATATAGAAAATTTATACCATCAAAGGCGATAGGATTAATATCCTGATTTGGTGAACGCTACCATTAAAGTGCGATGTATATGTGGTGAACGCTACCATTAAAGTGCGATGTATATGTGGTGAACGCTACCATTAAAGTGCGATATAAAACAAAAAGGCACGGTAAGTGCCTTTTTGTGTTTATAAAGGAATATCAATATGAAACAAGAACTTCAACTCAAATTGTGCAGAATTAATCCTGAATATACAAAATTTTTACACTCTATTGATACTCGTATTTCTCCCGAAAAAGAATTGGATAAAAATAAAAGGCGTATTTTTGTTGGCGTTGTATTAACAATTAACCATATTTCTTATTTTGCTCCATTATCATCAGCCCCCAATACTAAAAATAATAAGAAACCATTTGATAAGCGTTTTGTTATTAAAATTACAACGGGTTTCGATAATAAAAAAACTATTGCGGGTATTAAACTAAACAATATGTTTCCTGTTTTAGATACTGTTATTGAAGACATAGATCTTACTAAAGAATTTGAAGAAGAGCATAAATATGCTTCATTGTTGATGAAAGAAATGCTTTTTATCAATAACCCAATAAATCAAAGAAAAATAAAGGAGAAAGCAACTAAAGTTTATTCAAAAGCAATTAATAAAAAAGATAACTTTGAACAATATTGTTGTAATTTTAAATTGCTTGAAGAATATTATCAGGGTTTTGAAAAATCTCAGTAATTTAATTGAAATTTCATCATTTACGCACATATAAGTGGACACTCGTGGAAAAACAACGTCAAAAACAATTACAAAAATGGCTACGCCAACAGCAAAAAATTGTAAAAAAGTGGCTTTATTTAAATGTCTTATTCGGCTCATTCAGTGCAATGTTATTAATCGCACAAATGGGTTTACTTGCCACAATGTTACATCAGATGATTGTCGAGCATCGTTCACCGACAGAATTTCTGTCACAACTTGGATTATTACTGGCTTGCTTTGCAGGCAGAGCGATATTGCTTTGGTTAAGAGAACGGACAGGTTTTAAAGCTGGGCAAATGTTGCGTGTTCATTTGCGTGAGCAAGTAATGGCTAAGTTGTCTCAAATCGGTCCAATGTCGATCCAACAACGCCCTGCAGGAAGCTGGGCAACGTTAATGTTAGAACAAGTAGAAAATATCCATAATTTCTACGCTCGCTACTTGCCACAGCAATATCTATCCTTCATCGTACCGCTTGCTATTTTGGCGGCTGTTTTTCCGTTGAACTGGGCGGCTGGCTTAATTCTATTTGCTACCTTGCCTCTGTTGCCATTGTTTATGGCGTTAGCTGGTATTAAAGCTGCTGAAGCAAATCAAAGAAATATCGGTATTCTCTCTCGTTTGAGCGGACAGTTTTTAGATAGCTTAAAAGGGCTAGAAACGATCCGCTTGTTTGGGCAAGCCGACAAACAGACAGAGCAAATTTACCAACGCACCGAAGAATTTCGCCAAAGTACAATGGACGTGCTGAAAATGGCATTTCTTTCTTCTGCGGTATTAGAGTTTTTTACCGCCATTTCTATTGCGGTAATGGCGGTCTATTTCGGTTTTACCTATTTAGGTGAACTCAATTTTGGAGCTTACGATACTTCTGTTACCCTCTTTATCGGCTTTTTTTGTTTGATGTTAGCCCCCGAATTTTATCAACCATTGCGTGAATTAGGGGTTTATTATCACGATAAAGCAGCCGCAATCGGGGCGGCGGATAGCCTAGAGCATTTTTTAAGTGAAACAGTTTTAGCTCAAACCACCGGGCAAAAAAAAGTGCCAAACCAACCGCTTGAAATTCACGCTCAAGATTGTGTGATCCTCTCGCCACAAGGTAAAGCATTAACGGAACCGTTAAATTTCCAACTACAGGCTCATCAACATATTGCCTTAGTGGGGCAAAGTGGGGCAGGAAAAAGCTCACTGATGAATATGTTGCTGGGTTTCTTATCTTATCAAGGTAGCGTGAAAATTAATGGCATTGAGTTAAGAGAACTCGATATGGCTCAATGGCGTGCGACTTTGGCGTGGGTTGGACAAAATCCACAGCTAATGCGAGGCTCACTGCGAGAAAATATTCTATTAGGTAATGAACACGCCAACGAAACCGATTTAACAAATGCTCTTGCCTTGTCAAAGGCTGATGAATTTGTCTATCGTTTGGGATTAGATCGAGAAATCCAAGATAGCAACATCGGGCTTTCGGGCGGACAGGCTCAACGTATTGCCATTGCTCGAGCCTTATTACGCCGATCTCAACTGCTATTACTTGATGAACCTACCGCTAGCCTTGATATGCAATCGGAACAACAGGTGCTAAGTGCATTGAACAATCTCAGCCGAGAGCAAACCACATTGATGATTACCCATCGTATTGAAGATTTAAAAGAAGCTGATGAAATTTGGGTAATGAAACAAGGGCAAATTATCCAACGTGGAAACTTTACCGAGCTTGCCTTACAAGGTTTTTTTGCAGAATTATTAGGAAATCAATAAGCTATGCGTTCACTTTTCCCTTTTCTTGCCCTGTATAAAACTCATTTTGGGCGTTTAACATTAGGTATCATTTTGGCGATCACCAGTCTGACTGCGAGTATCGGCTTGCTCAGTTTATCGGGGTGGTTTTTAGCGGCGTCTGCTTTAGTTGGCTCAAGCCTACTTTTTAATTTCTTTTATCCATCATCAGGGGTAAGAGGACTTGCTATCGGTCGCACTATTTCTCGTTATTTTGAACGCTTAGTCACACACGATGCCACCTTTCGTGTACTGGCTAATTTACGCATTGCGGTATTTAGCAAACTCATTCCCCTTAGCCCTGCAGGATTAAATCGTTATCGCCACAGTGAGTTGCTTAACCGCCTTGTTGCAGATGTTGATACCCTTGATACACTCTATCTAAACCTACTTTCCCCTTTTATCAGTGCCATTATGGTTATTCTGTTTATGGGGATAGGTTTATCTTTTGTTTCGCCTTTATTAGCGTGGGTAATTTGTGGCAGTTTAGTTGTATTATTGCTGATTTTCCCGACACTTTTTTACCATTTAGGCAGAAAATTAGGCAAAATCGCGATACAATCCAGAGCCACCTACCGCTCACAGTTTATCGAGTGGATCCAACTTAACGGCGAATTTTTACTATTTGGTGTATTGTCAAAAGCCACAGACAGACTAAAACAGACAGAACAGCAATGGCTCAAGGCACAAAGCCACGAAAGCCAGTTAGGCGGTTTGTCAAATGCCCTCTTAATGTTTATTAACGGCATTTTAGTCACTGCCGTGATTTACTTATCAGCGGCCGCCATTAATGTACCACAGGCAGACAACCCCGAAGCTCTTATCGCCTTAGTTGTCTTTTGCGTGCTTGCTTCCCTTGAAATCTTAATGCCGATCGGAATGGCATTCTTACATCTAGGACAAGTGATTGAAGCGGCAGAACGGATCAGTGAAATTACCGCACAGCAACCGACAGTCCAATTTAATGGCACAGCTCAATGGAAACAAACCGAGGCTAACCAACCGCTTATTAGCTTTAATCAGGTAAGTTTTTCCTATTCACCAGAGCACGAGCAAGTACTCAACCATATTTCATTTGAGATAAAAAAAGGTGAACGCATTGCCATATTAGGTAAAACGGGTAGCGGAAAATCAACAATTTTCCAACTACTCACCCGCAATTACGATGCCACAAGCGGCGAGATCCTCTTAAATGGTTGCAATATCAAAGATTACCCTGAAAAAACATTACGCCAACAAATTGCCGTACTTAGCCAACGCGTCCACATTTTCAGCAATACCCTGCGTGAAAACCTACGCTTTGGCAACCCACAAGCCACAGACGAAGCTTTATCTGAAGCGCTGGCAAAAGTTAATTTAAGCTACCTTCTCGAAGAACAAGGCTTAGATTTATGGTTAGGCGAAGGCGGTCGTCCACTCTCTGGTGGCGAACAACGCCGATTAGGATTAGCACGCCTATTACTCAGCTCTGCCGATATTCTCTTACTTGATGAAGCAACGGAAGGATTAGATCGAGATACAGAGCAACAGATACTAAAACAGATTTTATCCCATACTCAAGGAAAAACCTTGCTGATGATTACCCATCGTCTAAACGGGTTGGAACAGTTTGATCGGGTTTATCGGATAGCTTCTGCGATTCTGAGGTAAGGATGTTAAAGTTATTTTGTCCTAGGTCGACATTTTGCATAGCATAGAACAATAAAATAGCGACAATGCTACTATTTCTTGTCGCTATTTTTAAGCATATAGAAAAATATCGTTAGTTTTTATTATTTTTCTAATGAGTAGCTGGCTTCAAATTTCAGCCTATTAATCAATGTATTATTTGCAGGCGGAAATTGCCCTTCTTCTAAATCTTGTTGAGCAATCCAAAATCCCTCTTGCCCTTCCCTACCAAAAGGTTCACCTACCCACTCTTCCACCAAATAGAAAAAAAACTCAATCACTTTAGTTGGATACTCGAAACTGAAATGTTCATACGGGAAAGCACTTAACACATAAATACCGATTTCTTCTTCTAATTCGCGACGTAGTGCTTCCTCAGGTGTTTCACCTTGCGACACCTTACCGCCAGGAAATTCTAGCGACTGAGCAAAATCTTGTCCTTCTAAACGTTGTGTTAAGTAAATTTGCCCAAATTCATTGCGGATAATTCCAGCTGAAACTTGAATAAGAGGTTTAGACATAATAATTCCTTGTATAAAACCAAGCGGTCAGATCTGTAAAATAATTTACTTATCTGACCGCTTGCTAATTATGCATATTTCGCTTTGCTACCGTGACAATGCTTATATTTCTTACCTGAACCACAAGGGCAAGGCTCGTTGCGTCCGATATGAAGATCGCTGAAATCCTGCTCTTCACCTTCTGCGTGGTAGTGAGATGACTCTTGTTCAGCGTGAGTTTGTCGTTCACGTTCTGCTTGTTCTACTTCTTCTTGGCTACGCACTTGGATACGGCTTAATACGCTGATCACGTTTGATTTTAAGTGGTCGAGCATATCGGTAAACATTGCAAAGGACTCTTTTTTATACTCTTGCTTCGGATCTTTTTGGGCATAACCGCGTAAGTGAATCCCTTTGCGTAAGTAGTCCATTGCAGATAAATGCTCTTTCCAAAGTTCATCAAGGTTTTGCAACATTACGCCTTTTTCAAAACTACGCATTACTTCTGCACCCACCATCGCTTCCTTCGCTTGATACTGCTCTTTAGCAATGTTGATGATACGTTCACGCAAGGTTTCTTCGTGTAAATCATCTTCTGCTTCAAGCCATTTTACAATCGGCAGTTCCATACCAAACTCTTGTTTCAAGCGGTTTTCTAATGCCGGAACGTCCCACATTTCTTCGATCGATTGTGGTGGAATATACTGGTCAATGACCGCATTAAACACATCTTCACGCACAGTGTTGATCATCACTGAAATATCGTCCGTTTCAAGTAAGTAGTTACGTTGCTCGTAAATTGCTTTACGTTGTTCGTTTGCGACATCATCGTATTGTAGAAGCTGTTTACGTCCGTCAAAGTTGTGTGCTTCTACTTTTGCTTGAGCTGAAGCAATCACTTTAGTCAGCAATTTCGATTCCATTGCTTCGCCTTCTTCAGTAAATGCTTTACGCATCATATTGAGCTTACCTTCGTTGAGATAAATACGCATTAACGCATCATCTAATGATAGGTAGAAACGTGATGAACCTGGGTCACCTTGACGGCCTGAACGACCACGCAACTGGTTGTCGATACGGCGAGATTCGTGGCGTTCTGTACCAATAATGTGTAAACCACCCGCTTGCATTACAATGTCGTGACGCTCTTGCCATTTGGCTTTGATCTCGTCAATTTGCTCTTGGGTTGGGTTTTCTAATTTTGCAATTTCAGCTTTCCAGTTGCCACCAAGCACAATATCCGTACCACGACCAGCCATATTCGTGGCAATAGTAACAGCCCCTGGGTAACCTGCATCAGCAACGATTTCCGCTTCTTGTGCGTGGAATTTGGCATTCAATACTTTATGCGGAATACCAGCTTGTTTTAGTGCTTCTGACAGTGCTTCTGATTTTTCAATCGAAATCGTACCGACTAATACAGGCTGATTACGAGCCATACAATCCTGAATATCCTTAATCACCGCTTGGAATTTCTCTGGTTCGCTCTTAAACATTAAATCGGTTTTGTCGTCACGGATCATCGGACGGTTAGTTGGGATCACCACGGTATCTAAGCCGTAGATTTGTTGGAACTCAAAGGCTTCGGTATCCGCTGTTCCCGTCATACCGGCTAATTTTTCATACAGACGGAAGTAGTTTTGATAAGTGATAGAGGCAACAGTTTGGTTTTCGCCCTGAATGTTCACCCCTTCTTTGGCTTCAATCGCTTGGTGTAAACCATCTGACCAACGACGACCAGCCATTGTTCGACCAGTATGTTCGTCAATGATCACGATCTCGCCATCTTTCACGATATAATCAACATTCACTTCAAACAGTTTGTGGGCGCGTAATGCTGCATAAACGTGGTGTAATAAGCTAATGCGAGCTGGGTGATAAAGGCTTTCTCCTTCGTGCATTAAGCCCATTTCAGTCAAAATATTTTCGACTTTCACTTGACCACGCTCGGTCAAGTGGGCTTGTTTGCTTTTCAGATCAAGGGTGAAATCGCCGTCGCCTGTGTACTCTTCGGTATCTTCTTTATCTTGAGCAATTAAATGCGGAATGACTTTATCAATCGCTTGATAAATTTGTGTCGCATCTTCGGCTGGGCCTGAAATAATCAACGGTGTACGCGCTTCATCAATTAAAATCGAGTCCACTTCGTCCACTAGAGCATAGTGTAATGGACGTTGGAAGCGCTCTTCTTTCGAATGAGCCAAGTTATCACGCAGATAGTCAAAGCCAAGCTCGCTGTTCGTTGCATAAGTAATGTCCGCTAAATAAGCTTGACGTTTAACATCGGACGGTAGCCCAGGGATATTCACCGCAACGGTCATTCCTAAAAATTCAAATAACGGGCGGTTAGTTTCCGCATCACGACGAGCCAAGTAATCATTCACTGTCACAACGTGAACCCCTTTACCCGTTAAAGCATTTAAGTAACAAGGTAAGGTTGCAGTTAAAGTTTTACCTTCACCCGTACGCATCTCTGCAATGTTACGTTCGGTCAGCACCATACCGCCGATTAACTGTACATCAAAATGACGCATACCTAACACACGCTTACTCGCTTCACGCACAGTGGCAAAGGCTTCGTGCAATAAGCTATCTAAAGTTGCCCCTTCCGCTAAACGTTGTTTAAATTCAGCGGTTTTTGCTTGTAATTGCTCATCGGTTAATTTTTCAAATTCAGCTTCTAAACGGTTAATTTGTGCGACACGCTTGTTTAAACGGCGTAAAGTACGATCATTGCTACTGCCAAAAATAGCAGTCATTAATTTTGTAAACATATCAATTTTTTCCAAAAAAATATAAGGTAATAAGTATTAGTAACGAGTTTACGCTCCCCCTGCTTGCGGGGGGAGCTGCCGAAGGCTGAGGGGGGATTTTGCGACTAACTTGCAACTTTAGCTTCCTCTTTTGCCTTCGGCACCTTCCCCCCGTAAACAGAGGAAGGAAGATAGAAGAATTACTCTGTTGGTCCAGCCCTAATCGGCGGATTTGACACTTGATACAAGCGGTATGATTTTGCAAAAAATTCGCAAAAAACGACCGCTTGTTTAGTTGGAATAACGAGAGGTTGTTGTTCTAAATGTAATAAGTGTGCTGCCTCTAACTCAACTTTTTGAACTGAAGAAAAATCACTTAAGCGTAATACAAGTTGATTTGTAGGCAATGTTTCACTTTCATTCGCTAACGGCTGAGCCGTTGGCAAAGCAAAGATCGCCACAATGCCAAGCAGGAATTGCGAAATCAATGCAGGTTTATGAAAGCGACGTAAAAAATTCATTTAGTACTCAATAAAAAAATAATGTTGATTATACGATAATTTTTGTAGAATAGGCAGAATATAAGGACAATCTCACCAAAAACAAGTTAAAGCACAGCAGGAAAGATGAAAAATTCAACAATAAAAAATATCAATGAGATTTTGCAGAACTCTAGCTTGACGAAAATTGTCCAACGAGCCAATGAACTCAATGAATTAAATCGAAAAATTCAGCAATTACTGCCCGAACAATACCGTGGGCTTTACCGAATTTTGAATTTATCCGATAATTTACTTAGGTTTGAAGTACAAAATGGCACTATTCGTCAGGGGCTATTGTTGCAACAAACCGCGCTATTACACTTAATTCAGGCAGATTTTCCTGAAGTAACCGCCTTAGACTTTAAGGTAAATCCTAATTTTAAATCTGCTTAACCTAAGAGGATATGACTATGAAAAAAATTGCATTTGCCAGTATTATCGCAATGTTAAGTGCCTGTTCGCTATGGCCTCAAAAAAGTGTTTCTGGCACTTATCAAGGTACACTACCTTGTGCAGATTGCGAAAAAATCGAAGCACAATTAATTTTAAATAGTGATAAAACCTATCAATACAACACGGTTTATTTTAAGAATAAAGAGCAATATCCTTTTACAGAAAAAGGGACTTATGTTTGGGATCAGGATAAAGATGATGTGCTTCATTTAAGTAATGATTTTAAATTTAAAGTCGGTGAAAACTTTGTTGAGTTTTGTGATGAGAAGGGGAATGTGTTAAAAAGTTGGTATAACTATAAATTAAATAAAGTTTCTCACTAACGTTCAAAACTCAGAATATGTTTGTCTACTATGCCACTTATTATGCTACCTATTTATCAATTTTATTAATAGTTTTACATAATAATCGGCATTATAAAACTATTATATTCATCTGATGCTCTGCAAATTGCGGATAAAGTTGTGCTAAAGATTTCCCACTCGGCAAAACCAATTCAGGACTGATTTCATATAACGGCACAATCACAAATTCTCTGTTGTGCATATCGTAGTGGGGAACAGTTAGACGTTCGCTTTGAATTTGTTCATTGCCATAGAGCAAAATATCAAGATCGAGGGTGCGTTCTCCCCAACGACGAAAACGAACTCGCCCTTGTTCATTCTCAATGCTTTGCAACTTATCAAGTAGCTCGATAGCGGTGAGATCCGTGTCAAATTTTACCACGGCATTCACATAATCAGGCTGATCCTGTGGACCTAATGGTTTACTGCCGTAAAAAGAGCTGACTTTTAGATTTTTTGCAAAGGTTTGCAACGAAACAACCGCTTGCTTAAGTTGAGCAAGCGGATCTTCTAAGTTAGAGCCAAGAGCCACATACACGGTTGTCACTATTCTTCCCCTTTTACGACTTTCTTTTTGCGGTTGAATTTTCGGCGTGGACGACGTTTTTTCTTTGGTTCTTCGTCACGGAAAGTGGGTAACTGTTTGACTGTTTTTAACATTTCCGCACGCTGTGCTTCATTGCTAAATTGGTATTCGTGCCACCACGCACTTAATTCGACTAAATCGCCACCTTCAATTTCAGCTCGCATCACGAGTAAATCAAAGCCTGCACGGAATTTAATATGTTCGAGAGTTTGCTGTGGACGTTTTCCCGTACGTTTTGGAAATTGGAACTGTAATGACCAAATATCACGAATAACGGTCGTATAACGACGATGTAATGCGACCGCTTTGACACTCTCTGCCAAAATTTCATTGGCAGCCAACATCATTGCATCGTGGCTGTTTAAACCACCTTGGTTTTTCAATTCGTCAATTTTCTCGCGTAGCGGATACCAAAGTAGTGCTGCAAATAAAAAGGCAGGATTAACTCGTAAATCATCACGAATACGTTCATCAGTGGAATTGAGAGCCTTGCTGATCATTCTTTCGCTGTTGCTGTCGCCATATTCGGTAAAAAATGGGCTTAATACAGGGAAAAGTTGTTCAAATAAACCATATTTGCGTAATAATTCGTAGGTTTTGTGACCGTAGCCTGATTGCAGTAATTTCAACGACTCATCAAATAGGCGTGCGGCAGGAATATTTTTCAGTAATACTGCCATTTTGCGAATAGGTTCATCACTCGCTTTATCTAGGAACATATCCAGTTTTGCCATAAAGCGAATTGCACGCAACATTCGTACAGGATCTTCTTGATAACGAGTAACAGGATCGCCGATCAAGGCGAGTTTTCCTGCTTTCAGATCGTCTATGCCATTGAAAAAATCGTAGATCAAATTATGGCTAACATCATAGTAAAAGGCATTAACGCTAAAATCACGACGCTCTGCATCTTCCTGAAGTGTGCCATAAACATTATCTCGCAACAGCATTCCTGCTTCGCTGGTTTTCGACATTTTTTCCGTCGCATTGCTGTGATGATCAGCTCGGAATGTAGCGACTTCGTAAATCTCACGCCCAAAGACAATATGAGCCAAGCGGAAGCGTCGTCCGATTAAGCGACACTGGCGACCAAAGATTTTTTGAATTTCTTCTGGGCGAGCATTGGTCGTAATATCAAAGTCTTTGGCTTTTTGCCCTAGTAATAAATCCCGAATACAACCGCCGACCATATAGGCTTCATAGCCATTTTTTTGCAGTTTATTGATAATGGCAATGGCGTTACTTGGAAAATCTTTTGGCGAAATACCGTAATGTCCTGCAGGTTGGGTAAATTTTTTATGCAGAATATGGGGCGGTACAGCTTGTTGTTTATGGTTTGATTTTTTCTTTGGTGTGTGTCGGTGCGGTTCAGTCAATTCTGGGGCTGAACGCATTGGGCGAGCAACTTTCTTGGCTTGATCTGTTTCAACAAGCGGTGGGTTTGTATCCTTTTTTTTACGACTAAAAAAAGATTTGATGTAATTTAAAATAGATCACCTCAATTATATAAAATTGTAGGGTGGGTCTTGACCCACAGTTTCAATTTATATGCGGAAGTGGTGGGTTAAAACCCACCCTACTTAATTAACCGCCCATCTGTTTTTCACGTAGTTCTGCAAGGGTTTTGCAATCTACGCAAAGTTCTGCCGTTGGGCGAGCTTCTAAACGTTTTAAGCCGATTTCAATACCACAAGTATCGCAGTAACCGTAGTCACCTTCATCTAACTTGATTAAGGTTTGCTCAATACGTTTAAGCAATTTACGTTCACGGTCACGGTTGCGTAATTCAAGGCTAAATTCTTCCTCTTGCGTTGCACGGTCAGCAGGATCAGCGAAGTTAGTCACTTCATCTTGCATTTGACTTTTGGTACGTTCCGCTTCCTCCATAATTTGTGCGTGCCACGCTTTTAAAATTTTGCGGAAATGCTCAATTTGAGCTTCATTCATATACTCTTCGTCTTTACCTAATTGGTAAGGCGACACGCCCGCAAGGGCTAATAAACTTAAAGAAGTGGGTTTTGCCACTGTCATATTTCACTCCTGTTTTTGGAATTTTTCTTCCCTAATTTTACCGCTCTATTTAGGGTGTTTTGAAAGCGCGTATAAATAACAGAACTCTCTGCATTTGGCAAATTAAATTTGCAAAATTGAGGGGGAAAACATTCAGATTGTACTAGTTTTCCTATATAGCTATTGCAATGGCAAGTATATAAGAAGGTTATGATTTTTCAAAAACAATAGAGTCTAAGTTTAATTTAATATTCCTCTCCGTTTCGCCTCAATCTTTTCTAACAACTGCACAATCGTCTGATCCGCAAAAATCTCTTGTGTGGTTTTGCTCAATTTTCTGCGCCAGTTTGGATATTCGGTGCTTGTTCCAGGGATATTTACCGGCTCTAGCATATTTAGCCAGTCTTCCGGTTGTGAACCGAATAATACGCTGTTGGTATCTGCCACATAGCTTTGTAACTGATGGTTGAAGGTTTGTGTAACGCCAGCACTATCTGCTTCTAGCGGTTGTACCGCTTCAACGGCTCGGCGGATCGCTTCTTTATTTGAGTGGCGTGCATTTCTTAAAATGTTCAGCACTTTCTCATTCGGGTAAACGCCATATTTTTGCCCTAATTCGAAATCATAGCCTTTCCAGTAGCCTTGTACCGTTGGTAAATCGTGAGTACTTAGGGTGGTCATTGCTTGATACGGATAGTTAGCTAATGGTTTGCTTCCTTGATGGTCGTACTCAAAATAGAAAATGTTGTAGGCTAAAATACCTTTGCTTTCAAGGGTTTCCAACATTCCTTTCGGCACAGTACCTAAGGCTTCTGCGATGATTAAGCATTGGTGGCGTTGGCTTTCAAGGGCTAAGATTGAAAGCAAATCTTCCAACGGATATTTCACATAAGCGCCGTTTTTCGCCGAGTCGCCTTTCGACACCCACCATAAACGGGCAAAGCCGAGAATATGGTCGATACGCAACGCCCCGCAATCTTTCATATTGGCACGCAGTAGGTCGATAAACGGCTGATAGCCTCGCTCTTGTAACACTTCAGGGTGCATTGGCGATAAGCCCCAGTTTTGCCCTTGCGGTGCCATAATATCCGGTGGTGCGCCCACAGATGCACCTAACACGAACAGATCTTTATCCGCCCAGGTTTCTGCTCCGTTGTCTGCCACGCCAACGGCTAAATCACGGTAGAAACCAATTGGCATACCGAGCTGTTTTGCCAGTTCGTTACAGGCTTTAAGCTGTTGTTGTGCCACAAATTGCAACCACATATAGAAACGGACTAAATCGCTCTGTTCTTGTTGGAATTGTTGCACGGAAGCGGTGTGATAATCTTGATATTTTGCGTCCCAGCAGTTCCAGCCCCATTGTTCGCAGAATTGAGAAGAAAGCCATTGATGTAGAGCATCAAAAGTACCTTGCACTTTCAAGGCTTCGCCGTTTTCAGCAATAAATTGTTCGAAAGCGGTTTGATCTTGCTGTTTAAATTGTTCGTAGGCTAAGCGTAAGCCTTGTAATTTCAGCCACATCACTTGTGAATAATCGACATAATCTTTTTGGCGAGCTTCGTGTAATTGGCGCTGAATATCCGCCGAATTAAACCACGCTTGTGCTTCACGGCTTTGTTGGAAAGCGTCAATCGCCCCAACGTTGATGTAAGCAATGTTTTGCCATAAACGAGAAGAGGGGCTGTAAGGGCTTGCTCCTTCAGGATTAGCTGGGAATAATGAATGAATTGGGTTTAAGCCGACAAAATCACCGCCTTTTTCCGCTAATTTCGTTAAAAACTCCGCTAAATCGCCGAAATCGCCGATCCCCCAGTTTTGCTCTGAACGTAGGGTGTAAAGCTGTAAAATTGCTCCCCATAATTTTTTATGCTCTGCCAACTCTTGCGGTTGGTAGGCACGTTCAGGCGTAACGATAATACGACATTCTGCGGTTGTGCCGTTCAGGCTTAATTGATGATAACCAAGGGGTAAATCACGAGGCAGGTCAATGCTATTGCGTTTGCATTTTCCCGTTAAAATCTCACCGCTTTCAAGGGTCAGCGTCCAGTTTGCGTGAACGGTTTGGGTTTTGTCCGCTACAAAAAGCGGAATAAAAACTTGCTCGCCCTGTTTGACGACTTTGACAAGCGGTAGGATTTTGCGACTTTTTGGCGAACCGAGCAATTTTGCCACTTTGCCATAAACGGACGGTTGGGCATAAACACGGCGACCGTGTTCATCCACGAAGTAACGATTTAAAAATGGGTGATTTTGTTTCATTGTTATTGTTTCCCGAATGGTATTATTTTTTGTAGGGACACACTGCGTGTGTCCATTTGATTATTTTTCGTTTGAATAGCGGACACACGCAGTGTGTCCCTACAATTTTATTTTATCCTTTTACCCCACCTGCCGTTAATCCGCCGACTAACCAACGCTGTGCGATGATAAAGACTAACGTAATTGGAATAGCGGATAAAATTGCCGCAGCTGCGAAATCTCCCCATAGGTAGTTTTGTGGGTGTAGATATTGTTGCATTCCGACCGCAAGGGTGTAGTTTTCCACATCACGCAATAAGAGAGAGGCAACAGGCACTTCGATAATTGCCGAGATAAAGGCAAGAATGAACACCACAGCTAAAATTGGCACTGACAATGGTAATAAAATCAAACGGAATGTCTGCCATGGGGTTGCACCGTCAAGTGCGGCTGCTTCTTCGAGCGATTTATCAATGGTTTCAAAATAGCCTTTGATCGTCCAAACGTGCATTGCGATACCGCCAAGGTAAGCGAAGATCACACCGCCGTGGGTATTTAAGCCCAAGAATGGCACATAGGTTCCTAAGCGGTCAAATAATGCATATAACGCCACAAGTGAAAGTACCGCTGGGAACATTTGGAAAATCAACATACTTTGTAACAGCATTGATTTCCCTGCAAAGCGTAAACGTGCGAAAGCGTAAGCTGCCGTAGTGGAAAGTGCTAGGGTAATAATTGCCGTGACACCTGCGACTTTCACTGAGTTCCATAACCAAAGTAGTACAGGGAATGGCGGCGGAGTAACAGTGCCGTCCGCATTGGTGACGCTAAAACCGAGTGCCAGTTTCCAGTGTTCAAGGGAAATTTGGCTTGGGATAATTTCCCCTAATGCCAAGTTACCCGGGCGAAGTGAGATCCCTAAAATCATCAGTAAAGGGAACATAATCAACGCACAGAACACAATAAGAAAGAAATGCGTTGCAAATAAGCGAGCTTTCATTGATTTAGGTTGAACGATAGCCATTTTATCCCCCTTAATCCTGTTGTAATTTAGTCAAACGAATTTGGAACAACGCTAATCCGCTGACGAGTAAGAAGATGATTACTGCGATTGCCGCCGCTAAACCGAAGTCTTGCGTACCGCTACCTTCAAAGGCGATACGGTAGGTGTAGCTCACTAACAAGTCGGTATGTCCTGCCGGTGTGCTGGTTCCGATCATTGACGGACGACCTTGGGTTAATAATTGGATTAACACGAAGTTATTGAAGTTGAAGGCAAAACTTGCAATCATCAATGGCATTAACGGCTTAATTAACAACGGCATTGTGATTTTGGTGAAGTTTTGCCATACCGATGCACCATCAATCGCTGAGGCTTCATATAAGTCTGTTGGGATCGCTTTGAGTAAACCCATACAAACAATCATCATATAAGGATAACCCAACCAAGTATTCACAATTAACAACATTGTTTTGGCTAAGAATGGGTCATTAAACCACTCTGGGCGAATACCGAATAAGTTATTTAAAATTAAGTTGATCTCACCGAAACTTTGGTTAAATAAACCTTTAAATACAAGGATAGAGATAAAGCCCGGTACCGCATAAGGCAGGATTAACAGTAAACGATAAACCGCTTTGCCTTTTAACGCTTCCCATTGTACTAGAGAGGCGAAAATCATACCGAGTAATGTGGTAAACACGACAGTTAAGAATGCAAAGGTAACTGTCCAAATAAAGATTTGAATAAAGGGTTTTTGTACACCTTCGTCCGTTAAGATTTTCACGAAGTTTTGCCAGCCAATTGCTACTGTATAACCCGGCTCAACACGTTTACCCGTAAAGTTACCTTGCTCATCAATTTGCTCAAAGAAACCGACATCATCATTGGGTTTATAACGTTCATTGGTTTCGTGGTTGGTTAAAATTTGGCTCTCTGCATCAAAGCTAAAGCGGTAGCTTTGTTGAGAAAATTGACGAAGTGAACTCATCGTGAGCATTTCTTCGCTTGGTAAAATCGCATTCACCGTTTGAAGTTGTTGGCGATTTTGGGTAATGGTTTTAAACGGTGCAACTTTGCTTTCTGGCAATGTTGCCACTTCTTCTAATTTGATTTCCCCTTTTAAATCGGCTAGTGCAAGCGGTGCAGAAAGGTAAGTTTTTTGCACATTTTTATTTTCAAGGGCAAGCTGATATTGATTATCCGCTGTTTCAAGTAATTTGAAATCGTAACGTTCGCCCGAAAAATAGCGTTGGCTTTGCAATTGATTAACTACACGTTCAAAGGCGAGCTGGTTTGAACCGCTGTAATTAGTAAAAGCGATAACAACAGTACAGACAAGTGGAAAGACTACAAATATGCCAATTGCGGATATGCCTGGGAACAGATAACGCCAGCGATAAGCCCGTTCTGAGCTAAACACAAAAATACCTGAAGCCACTACGACTAAGGTTAGTAATGCAAATAAAATTTCACCTTGCAGATAAATTGTAAAAACCAAGTAAAAAGCAAGTAGGTAAAGTAATCCGACAAAAGCCCTTTTGCCCCAAAGTTGAGCAGACGAAATCGAGGAATGAGTTGAAGTTAGCATTTTATTTTCCTTGTTTTAGTACTGCGAAGAGGAAATTGCAAAAAATGAGAAGAATGTGACCGCTTGATACTCGTAGGGACACACTGCGTGTGTCCACTAGTCTGCTTGTGTCCGTCTAATTTGGATTATTTAACGGACACACGCAGTGTGTCCCTACATTTTTTATTTATTAAAAATTACTCTTTTTCAATCTTCGCTTGTGCTTCATCTAATGCGGCTTTAACAGATTGGCGACCGTTGATTGCACTGTCAATCGCTGCTTTTTCTGAATACCAGAAACGGCTCATTTGTGGAATGTTTGGCATAATTTCACCATTTTCCGCATTTGCCATTGTTGCCGCAATACGCGGATCTGCCGCTAATTTTGCTTGGTAGCTCTTAAGTGCTACTGCACCTAACGGTGTATCTTTATTCACGGTTTCTAAACCAGCATCCGTTAATAAGTGGTTTTCTAAGAACTCTTTCGCTAAGTCTTGGTTCGGGCTAGATGCATTTACCGCTGCACTTAATACGCCAACGAACGGTTTACCTGCTTTACCGTTTAAGGTTGGTAATACCGCTACGCCATAGTTAATACCGCTTTTCTCAATGTTTGCCCAAGACCACGGACCATTGATAGTCATTGCCGTTTCGCCTTTATTGAAAGAAGCTTCAGCCACAGAGTAGTCAGTGTCTGCGTTAATCACTTTTTTCTTCACTAAATCAACCACAAATTGTAAGCCTTTTTGTGCAGCTTCATTATTTACACCGATGTCTTTTGCATCATAGCCGTTTGCGGTCACTTTAAACGCATAAGCACCTTGAGAAGAGATGATTGGCCAAGTGAAATACGGTTCTGCTAAGTTCCACATAATCGCATTTTTGCCTTTCGCTTTGAGATCTTTATCTAATTTCTCCACTTCTTCCCAAGTTTTTGGCGGATTTGGTACTAAATCTTTATTATAAATCAATGAGAGCGACTCAACGGCAATCGGGTAAGCGATCTGTTTACCATTATATTTTGTAGCTTCCCAACCGATATCAGATAATTTTGCTTTGAATTCTGCACTTGGGTGAACTTCTGCTAATAAGCCTGATTGAGCATAGCCACCAAAACGGTCGTGAGCAAAGATCACAATATCAGGACCATCACCAGTTGCCGCAACCTGTGGGAATAATTCTTCTAATTTGCTTGGGTGTTCAACAACAACTTTTACCCCTGTTTCTGCTTCAAATTTTTTACCCACTTCTGCTAAGCCGTTATAACCTTTATCGGCATTGATCCAGATGTTGAGTTGTCCTTCAACTAATTTTGCATTTACACCTTGTGCGATACATAATCCTGCTAATACCGCTAATGCTGCTTTGGTTAATTTTTTCATTGTTTTTCCCTCAGTTTAGTGAAATGAAATTTTGACAGTCGAATAGTGGAGGATTTCTTCTCATACTTCATCATACCCCCTTATCCTCCCCCCTTATCCTTTTAGTGATCTGTATCACATTTTTGATTGTTTTTAAAATAAGTGTGAAAGAGATCACAAAAAAAGCGTATGAATTTGTGATCTAAGTCACAAAAAATCTGCTTTTCTGCGAAAAAATTTTTTACAAGGTAGTGAAAAATTTTTTCACAAAGTATGATTTCAAGACAAGAGGAAATAAGTAATCTTGGCACCCGTCAAAAAGTAGTAACCCTAAGGCAAAGGATAAGACAATGGCAGATGTAAAAATTATTGGTGTAAATAAATCATACGGCGATGTGCATATCTCACGCAATATTAACCTTGATATTAAAGAAGGGGAATTTGTCGTATTTGTAGGCCCATCTGGCTGTGGTAAATCCACCCTATTGCGTATGATTGCAGGCTTGGAAGATATTACATCAGGCGATCTCTTTATTGGTGATACCCGAATGAATGATGTGCCACCTGCTCAACGTAATATCGGAATGGTTTTCCAGTCTTACGCACTTTATCCACATCTGAATGTGGCTGAAAATATGTCCTTCGGCTTAAAACTGGCAGGTAAAGCGAAAGCAGAAATCGAGCAACGAGTAAATCAAGTCGCAGAAATTCTCCAACTTGCTCACTTACTACAACGTAAACCGAAGGAACTCTCTGGCGGTCAGCGTCAGCGTGTAGCGATTGGTCGTACGCTTGTTTCTCAACCTGAAGTGTTTTTATTAGACGAACCGCTCTCAAACCTTGATGCAGCCCTTCGTGTACAAATGCGTGTGGAAATTTCCAAACTGCATAAAAAATTAGGTAGAACAATGATTTATGTCACCCACGACCAAGTGGAAGCAATGACCCTTGCCGATAAAATCGTGGTGTTACAAGCGCTCGGAAACAATACACAAATTACCACTAACGTTGCTCAAGTTGGTAAACCATTAGAACTTTATCACTACCCAGCCAACCGCTTTGTTGCTGGCTTTATCGGTTCACCAAAAATGAACTTCTTACCTGTAAAAGTGATTGATGTAAGAGAAGGTGGGGTAAAAATTGAATTACCTGACTCCACCCATCTCAACTTCTGGATCCCAGTAGATAACACAGGTGTGAATATCGGCGACAATATCTCTTTAGGTATTCGTCCGGAGCATTTACTACCTTGTGATCAGAGTGAAGTGTGCATTAAAGGAACAGTAAAAGTCGTGGAGCAACTTGGAAACGAAACCCAAATTTACCTTGAAATGCCACCAATCAAACAAAGCCTTGTTTATCGCCAAAACGACATCGTATTAGTTGAAGAAGGTGATGAAATGTCAATTGGTATCAACCCAAACCGTTGCCGCTTATTTAAAGAAGATGGCACAGCTTGCAGACGGTTGTTTAAAGAGTTGGGTGTTTGAGATTATCTGGAGAGTAAATCAAATTAATAGGTTATTTTAAAAATGGGTAGGCATAATTGTATATGTGAACAATCATCCTAATTTTTTAAGGAGACTGATTTTATATTGATAAGGAAAGCTTTGTGATATCTTAGGTGTTATACTAGTACTATATGTAAGAATTTTTATTTGGATTTTATGTACTGGAAGATATGGTGAATTTAATGCAGCCCCCCTTAAGCCTATACATCCATATCCCTTGGTGTGTACAAAAATGCCCCTATTGTGATTTCAATTCCCACGCACAAAAGGGCATTATTCCTGAGCAAGAATATATTCAGCATTTGCTCAATGATCTTGAGCAAGATCTCATAAGCTATAAAACAGCAATCGCTGATCGCAAGATCCACTCAATTTTTATTGGTGGCGGTACGCCTAGTCTTTTTTCCGCTGAAGGTATTCATTATTTACTTGCAGAAATTCGCAAGCGGATAGATTTTTCTCACGAATGCGAAATTACCCTAGAGGCTAATCCGGGGACTGCTGAGGCAGAACGTTTTATCGGGTATGTACAAGGTGGCGTGAACCGTATTTCAATGGGTGTTCAAAGTTTTGAACCAGAGAAATTATTGAAATTAGGGCGTATTCACGATAGCAATGAAGCGAAGCAAGCGGTTAGATTTGCTCAAAATGCAACAAAAGTAGGCTTGAGAAGTTTCAACATAGATTTAATGCACGGGTTGCCAAATCAATCTGTTGCTCAGGCTCTTGATGATTTACGGCAAGGTATTGCGTTAAATCCACCACATCTTTCGTGGTATCAATTGACGATTGAGCCGAATACGATGTTTTACTATCGACAGCCCACATTACCTGACGATGATGAGCTTTGGGATATTTTTGAACAAGGGCATCAGCTTTTAACTGACGCAGGCTATGAACAGTATGAAACCTCGGCGTATGCCAAAAAGGGTTATCAATGTCAGCATAATTTGAATTATTGGCGATTTGGTGATTACTTAGCGATTGGCTGTGGGGCTCACGGGAAAATAAGTTATCCAACAGGGGAAATTTACCGCTTTAGCAAAACTAAACACCCGAAAGGCTATATGCGAGGGGAATATCGTTATCATCAAGAGATGATTGAAAATGATGATCGCCCTTTTGAATTTTTTATGAACCGTTTTCGCTTACTTGAAGCAACCCCAAAAACAGAATTTGAGGCATATACGGGGCTAGATCGGAAAAAGGTTCAAGCTACAATGGATTGGGCATTGAGCAAAAATTTTATCACAGAAAACAATACATATTGGCAGATTACACAGCACGGCAAATTATTTTTAAATGAATTGTTGGAAGGTTTTTTAAAGGAATAGAATGCAGAATCCCTCTTATTTAAAATAAGAGGGATCTTTATCAAAAAATATTTGTTTCTAAACGAATATGTCCTTTTTCAACAATAATATGTTTTCCAAATTTTTTTACAAGGGATTCTTTTGTTTTGCGTTCATCTAATGTATAAACAGGGTGGCTATTTAAGATATTTGTAAGACCATCAGCAATTATTGGTAAAAACACCTGAAGTTCATTTTGATATTTTTCAGGGGTAGCGTTCCAATTTTTTAAACGAACATTTTTTAGAAATAGTGCACCTTTTTCCATATCATAGAAAGGAAGAGTATCCATATTTATATTAAGTTTAACTTGATATTCTTTACCCTTTATCTGTAATAGACTGTCGATGATGCCTGAAATATCAACAACCTTTTCATCTGTTTGTCCCACCTTTGTATATAAATCAGATAATTTATAGTCTAGTTGAAATAGTCTTGGTACACCTAAACTATCTTGCAAAGGTACTTTTTCTGCTAAACGCGTAGCCAAATATTGATTGATTTCTTGCTCTGAAATACTCAACGGACTCGCTTGAGTAGTCATAGGAAAAATTATCAAAAAGAGTAAGCTTAGTTTATGTAAAAGTTTCATAAAATCTCCTTTGGAATTGGTTTAAAGTGTTAAAACAGAGTAGAATGCGCATCTTTTGAAGCTGAAAGTTTATAATAGTTTTTAATACAAGGGATAAATATGAAAAAAATATTCGTGATTGCCTCTATTTTAATGCTCGCAGGTTGTACTTTTGGTGGAAGAGTGAATGCAGGTGGTGGTTCTAATGGAGTCGGTATTGGCTTAGGAATCGGTACGGGTATCCGTTTCTAAGAACTTTTTATGGCTTTGCTGTCAAATAGACACTTTTCTATAGATATTTAAAGGGAAATCAATGAAAAATTTGTTAAAAAAATCGTTGCTAGGTTTAGCATTTCTCTCATTAAATGGCTTTGCTTTTGCTGATGCTCAAGCTGTAGCAGAGTTACAACAACGTTTAGATAAAGCAATGCAATACAGTGCAGATTTTGAACAGACCGTTCGTTCAAGTAAAGGAAAGGAAATTCAAAAAGGGCAAGGGAAGTTTCAAGTTAAACGTCCGAACTTATTTCGTATGGACACCCAAAGTCCTCAAGAAAATTTAATTGTATCTGATGGCAAAACTTTGTGGTTTTACGATCCTTTTGTATCTCAGGTAACGGCAAATTGGGTTAAAGATGCTGTGAGCAACACACCATTTGTACTTTTAACAAGCAATGATAAAAGCCATTGGGATCAATATGATGTCACACAAAATGTAGATAATTTTGTATTAAAACCAAAATCGAAAAAAAGTGCGATCAAACAATTTGATATTCGTATTGATGCAAGTGGCTTAGTCAAAGGTTTTAGCACTATTGAACGTGACGGGCAAAGTAATCTCTATGTATTACGCAACATTTCAACGGCTCATTTATCTGAAAGTCTGTTTAGTTTTAGTATGCCAAAAGGGGCTGAATTAGACGATCAACGTGGTAAAAAATAAGCATAACAAAGAGTAAAGCGGTAAGATTTGCAGATCTTACCGTACTATTGTACTAACAGGATAAGTAAGTATGAGAACCCTTTATCAACAACGTGATCCAAAAGAATGGCAACAATTTGTTGACCTTTTAAAACAAGCGGTAGCAGAAGATAAAACAGATGCATTATTGTCGATGTTATTGACAACAGACGAACGAACTTCGTTGGGATTGCGAGTGCAAATTGTACGCGCATTGCTCGAAAATCAAATTTCTCAGCGTGAAATCCAACAGCAATTGAATACTAGTGCGGCGACTATTACACGGGGTTCAAATATGTTAAAAACTGTTGAGCCAGATATTTTAAAGTGGATAGATACAAAACTGAATGGCACCAAAACCTAAGCAAAAATCCTTGCTACAATCTATTTTCCGCTTTTTTATTCCCAAACAGATGCTATCTTTAAAAAGTTGGCTTTGGTTTGGCGTTAGTCGTATTGGTGTGGCAGTCACAACTTTCTATGTTTCTTTAACATTGATATTTTCAGTAATTCCCGTGCCTTTTTCAGCTTATATGCTACAGAAAAAAGTGGAACACCTAATACAAGGGGACTTATATAAAATTCAATATCAGTGGGTTAGTCTTGATCGTATTTCGTGGCAAATGCAAATGTCGGTTATTGCTGGGGAAGATCAAAAATTTCCAATTCATTTTGGGATTGATTTTGATGCGATTGAAGCAGCAATTAAGCGAAATAGTAAATCTCAAAAGAAACCTCGCGGTGCTTCCACTATTTCTCAGCAAACGGTAAAGAACCTTTACTTATGGCACGGAACAAGTTGGCTAAGAAAAGGGATCGAAGTGCCTTTGACCTTTTTAGTGGAATTACTTTGGGATAAACAGCGAGTGTTAGAAGTCTATCTCAATATTGCTGAATTTGGCGATGGCATCTTTGGTGTAGAAACGGCAGCTAAACATTATTTTAAGAAATCAGCAAGCCAGCTTAGTTTACACGAGGCTTCCTTATTAGCAGCCTCTTTGCCAAATCCGATGATTTATCGGGTTAAAATGCCAAGCCAAACAATGCGAGCTCGGCAACAGTGGATTATTCGACAGGTTAATAATCTTGGCGGAATAAATTATTTAGAAAAATTGTAGCTATTAGCCCTGACACTCAGGGCTATTTTGGGGGGGTAATTCCAAGGGGGTAATAGACTATCTCATACAATTAAAAAACATTTTACAAGCGGTAGATTAATCGCAAATTTTTGACAGATTTTATTTTTTATTACAGAGGTTCACTATGTCTAAATTTCAAATTCATACTATCGACACTGCACCTGAAGCAGCAAAAGAAGCATTACAAGCGGTTAAAAATAATAACGGCTTCATTCCTAACCTAATCGGAGTATTAGCAAATGCACCTACCGCATTAGAAACTTATCGCACCGTCGGGGCAATTAACCAACGCACCAGCTTAACGCCAACAGAGAGAGAAGTTGTACAAATTACCGCAGCGGTCGCAAATGGTTGTGGTTTCTGCGTAGCAGGGCATACCGCAATTTCCATTAAACAGATCAAAATGCCTGACGAATTACTGCAAGCATTACGCAAAGCTACGCCAATTCAAGATAACAAATTAGATACCCTTGCACGCTTTACGCTCGCTGTTATCAACACTAAAGGCAAAGTTGGCGAAACGCTACTTAATGAATTTTTTGCTGTAGGTTACACCCAACAAAACGCCCTAGATGTGGTACTTGGTGTTAGTCTAGCTAGTTTGTGTAATTATGCAAACAACCTCGCAGACACACCAATTAACCCTGAGTTACAGCCTTACGCATAATGAATGCTAAAAAATTATTAATTCTCTGTTGTGATCCTCGTTTATATAGTTGTCAAAGACTTAAACAAGCGGCAGAACAGAATGGCTACCAACTGGATATTCTCGATCCAAACCGCTTCTTGCTACAACTGCAGCAAGAGCGGTTCGAGCTTTATTATCAAACTGGGGAAAGCTACGACAAAACTCGAGCAAAACCCGAAAAAATCGGGGAATATGCAGGTATCTTGCCTCGATTTGGTACAACTAGCACAGAAATAGGCTGTAATGTATTACGGCATTTTGAACAAAAACAGATACCCATTTTAAATTCATCTTCAGCTTTTGCACTCGCTCGTGACAAATGGCAAAGCCTACAGCGACTTGCCGCCTGTGGCATTCCAGTACCTGATACGCTATTAATGGGAGAGCTTTACAGCGTTGCTGAAGGTTTAAGTCAATCAGGCTTGCCAGCGGTTATTAAAACACTGTCAGGCTCTCAAGGCGTAGGCGTAATGTTGGCAGAAAGCTATAGCAGTGCCTTGAGTTTACTTGAAACATTAAAAAGTGCCAAAGTACCAAGCCTCTTACAAACCTTTATTGCAGAGGCTAAAGGGCAAGATATTCGAGCTTTTGTAATTGGTGAGCAAGTTGTTGCAACAATGGAACGCACTGGTGCAAGCGGTGAGTTTAGAGCCAATATTCACAGAGGTGGCACCGCCCAAGCCATTCAACTGTCTGATGCAGAACAAAAAATCGCAGTTCAAGCAGCAAAAGCTATCGGCTTAGATGTGGCAGGTGTCGATCTTATCCGTTCTCAACAAGGCATAATGGTGTTAGAAGTCAATGCAAGCCCTGGGCTTGAAATGATTGAGCAGGTGACTAAAGTGGATATTGCAGATTTAATGATCCAATATTTATTGAGATAATTTAGTTAATAGCCTATAAGCGGTGAGAACTGTAATAAATTGTACAAATCTCACCGCTTGTCTTTTCCATTCTGCTCTGATTAAGGTACAATAATGCCTATTTTTATATTTAAATAATATCGCCTATGCAACACGAATTAGCACAAACGATCCCAGAACTGATTTTATGGACAAAAGAGCGAGAATTTTCGCTTTCCCTTTCTTCCGACCGCTTGGCATTTTTATTGGCGATAGCCCTGTATAATAACGAACGCACTGACGGTGAATTGCTTGAAAGCGATTTACAAGATATTTTCCGTCATGTTTCAAATGCCTTTGAGCAGTCTGAAGCAACACAAACACAGCGCGCGAATAATGCAATCAACGATCTTGTCAGACAACGTTTTTTAAACCGTTTTTCGAGCGAATTTACCGAAGGTTTGGCGATTTATCGCTTAACACCACTTGGTGTAGGCGTATCTGAATATTATATTCGCCAACGTGAATTTTCGACTTTACGTCTATCGATCCAACTTTCTATTGTTGCCGATGAAATTCAGCGTGCGTCTAATGCAGCAGAAGAAGGCGGTGATGAACGTTTCTGGCGTAATCAAGTGTTTGCGCCATTAAAATTCTCGGTTGCAGAAATTTTTGACAGCATTGATCTTTCCCAGCGTATGATGGACGAAAATCAACAGCAGATCCGTGAACGTATTGCAATGTTGTTAAGCCAAAATTGGCACGAAGCTATTGCGACTTGTCAGCAATTGTTAGACGAAACTTCGGGGAATTTGCGTGAGCTACAAGATGTATTAAATGCGTCAGGGGATAAGTTGCAATCCCAATTATTGCGTATTCAAAGTTGCTTGATTGGGCGTGATGATTTGGATTTTGTCGATCAGTTGATTGTGAATTTGCAGAATAAACTTGACCGTATTATCAGTTGGGGACAGCAGGCAATTGACCTTTGGATCGGCTATGACCGCCACGTCCATAAATTTATCCGTACCGCCATTGATATGGATAAAAATCGTGTTTTTGGGCAACGTTTACGCCAGTCTATTCAAGATTATTTTGAAAGCCCGTGGCAACTTTACATTGCCAAAGCAGATCCTTTGATGGATCTGCGTGATGATGAAACCGAATTAAATGAAGCGGAAGCCGTAGGCGAGCTACCGACTGAGCTAGAATATGAGTCCCTCACCCAAGTGCAGGAGCAGATTATTGCGACAATGCAAGCCCATCTCGCCCCATTCCGTGAACAAGGCAAGCCGATTGATCTCGGTGCGATTTTGCGTGAACAGTTGGCAATGTACCCGCTTTCTCGCCATTTTGATGTGGCACGAATTATTGTCGATCAAGCCGTTAAACTCGGTATGGCAAGCCAAGACAGCCAAGCGATTTACCCAGAATGGCAGTCGATTAATGATAAAGGCGCAGAAGTACAGGCGAATGTGATTGACCAATACAATAAATAACAAGCGGTCAGTTTTAATTAAAGTTTTACAAAAATAGAGAACGACAATGACAAACACCCAAGAACTTATCTCAACCAAATTGGCTGAAGCGATTGCTAACCCGATTTTTCCGCAACTTGACAGTCAATTAAGAGCTGGGCGACATATTAGTTTAGAAGCCCTTGATGAACACGCTTTTTTGATGGATTACCAAAGCGAGCTTGAACAGTTTTATCGCCGTTATCACGTCGAGCTTATTCGTGCGCCTGAAGGCTTTTTCTATCTTCGACCTAAGGCAAGTACCTTGATTGCTCGTTCGGCGATGTCTGAAATGGAAATGTTGGTAGGAAAAGTGTTGTGTTATCTCTATCTCAGTCCAGAACGCCTTGCACAGCAAGGGATTTTCCACTATGACGAAGTGTACGATGAGTTGCTTAATTTGGCGGACGAAACCAAGTTGCTTAAAGCAATCAATCCACGTTCAACAGGATCAGATTTAGACAAAGCGAAGTTAGCTGAGAAAGTGGGCGGTGCATTACGCCGTTTAGGGCGTTTGGGTATGATTACTCGTGTTGGCGATCAAAACAGCAAAAAATTTGTGATTTCGGAGTCTGTGTTCCGTTTTGGCGCAGATGTGAGAACAGGGGACGATCCTCGTGAAGCTCAACTTCGTTTAATTCGTGATGGTGAGGCGACAAACCCTACCGCTATTAAAGAACAAGCGGTCAGTTTTGACGAAGAATTTGCAAATGAAGAAGAATTGAATGGTGAGGAAGAGTAGATGTGTACCTTAATGCAAAAAGATGTCTTGATCGAGTTAATCGCAACGGCACAGGCTGATTTGAGTAAACGTCTGGAATTGCCTTTAAATGATGACCAAATTTATTTAAGCCGATTGAGAAGTGAAATTTATCGCTCAGAACCAGATGCACTCGATTTTCAACTGCTTTCAACGCAGGTAAAGCAAATTAGCGATAAATATCATTATTTGCCATTGATCTAGGGCGATCTTATGCAAGATTATGATGTTAATGCAGATGTAGGAAGTAAGTTTGCCAAAATTTGGGCAAATTTAATGGCAGAAAATCACACTACACCCCAGAAAGAGCCTATTGTCATTCTTCTAGGTAGGCAGCCTGGTGCTGGAAAATCTTTTGGTACGCTTGAAATGAGTAAGCGGTTAAATTTTGATTTATTGATTATCAATGGAGATGAATTTCGCCCCTATCATCAACAATATCACGAAATTTACCAAAAATATGGAAAAGAAGCAGCAAAATATACGGCTGAATTTACTGGGAAAATGGTACAGCGTATTCGCAACGAGGCGATTAAGCACCGTTTTAATGTGTTAATTGAAGGCACTTTTCGTACCGCCGATATTCCATTAAATGAACTAAATTTATTTAAGCAGCAAGGCTATAAAACCGCCGTGTTGATTTGTACTTGCCCAAAAGAGGTCAGTTGGCTAAGTACATTAAAGCGAGCAGAAGAACAACAACGTAGCGGTATTCAGCCTCGGTATGTACCAAGAGAGCATTTTGATGTTGTCGTTGCACAGCTTGCTTTAAATGCGGAACGAGTTTTAAGAGAAGGAAAGCCTGATTATTTTGAAGTTTATTCTCGAACGTCAAAACTCTTTGATCTTAATACGACATCAATTACGCAACTTGCGACCATTATTAATACAGAATTAAATCGAACAGAGGAAAAATCCTGATGGAAAACACGGATTTCACATTGCAAAATAATGAACAAATTTCCCCGGCTGTTATCCGAAATGAACGCCAAGATGCTGTTGTGCGTGGCAAATTCCGTTCCCTAACCTTAATCAACTGGAACGGTTTTTTTGCTCGAACCTTTGACTTGGACGAACTGGTAACGACCCTTTCAGGCGGTAACGGGGCGGGTAAATCGACCACGATGGCTGGGTTTGTGACGGCGTTAATTCCTGATCTCACCTTGCTTAACTTCCGTAATACCACCGAAGCAGGTTCAACTTCTAGCTCTCGTGATAAAGGGTTGTACGGTAAATTGAAAGCAGGCGTTTGTTATGCGGTGTTGGAAAGCGAAAATTCCCGTGGACAACGTGTGATTAGTGGTGTGCGTTTACAGCAGATCGCAGGGCGTGATAAGAAAGTCGATATTCGTTCGTTTTCATTACAAAATATCAATGAAAATCAATCGGTTATCTCTATTTTAACTGAGCAGGTTGGTGAGAAAAATGCACGAGTGCTGGCGTTAAATGATCTAAAAGAGAAATTTGATGGTAGTGAGGTGCAATTTAAACAGTACCATTCGATTACTGATTATCATAGTTTTCTCTTTGATCTTGGCGTTATTCCAAAACGTTTACGCACATCAGGCGACCGTAGCAAGTTCTATAAGTTGATTGAGGCTTCCCTTTACGGCGGTATTTCTAGCGTTATTACCAAATCTTTGCGTGATTATCTTTTGCCTGAAAATACTGGCGTTCGCCAAGCCTTTCAGGATATGGAGTCGGCATTGCGTGAAAACCGTATGACCCTTGAGGCAATCAAGGTTACGCAGTCAGATCGGGATATGTTCAAAAAGCTGATTACCGAGTCCACTAATTATGTGTCGGCAGACTATATGCGACACGCCAACGAACGCCGTGGCAATGTGCAACAGGCGATTGAAAAGCGTCAAGAGTGGTATCAGTCTAAATCTAAATTAACCCTTGAACAGCAACGTTTGGTTGAATTTAGCCGTGAAATGCAAGATCTGGAACAGGGCGAAAGTAGTCTTGAAGCCGAGTACAATAGTGCTTCCGATCATCTCAATTTAGTGATGAATGCGGTTCGTCATCAAGAAAAAGTGGAACGTTATCAAGATGATGTTGCAGAGCTAAATGAACGCCTAGAAGAACAACAAATGGCGTTGGAAGAAGTGGCGGAACGTCAAGAGATGGCTCAAGCTCGTGCAACAGAAGCCGAAGATCAAGTTGAAGAATTGCGTTCTCAAATGGCGGATTATCAACAGGCGTTGGACGCACAGCAAACTCGAGCATTGCAATATCAGCAAGCGGTAAATGCGTTAGAAAAAGCGAAACAGATCAGCGGACTGGCTAATTTAGATTTACACAATGTCGAAGATTATCACGCTGAATTTGTGGCTCAAGCTGACGAAATCACCGACAAGGTGTTTGAGCTTGAACAGCGTTTATCAGTGTCCGATATGGCGAAAAGCCAGTTTGATAAAGCCTATGAACTTGTTTGCAAAATTGCAGGGGAAACTGACCGCTTACAAGCAGACAGCGTTGCCCGTGAATTGCTGAGTGCGTATCCAAGCCAAAAAGCCCACGCACAACAAGCGGTGGCTTTGCGTCAAAAATTGACAGAATTAGAACAGCGTTTACATCAACAACATAATGCAGAACGTTTGCTTGCTGAGTTTAATCAAAAAGCACAAGCAGAGTTGGAAGATGCAGAAGATCTTGAAAGCTATTATGAAGAGCAACAAGCTCGTCTTGAAGATTTGGAAGCAGAGCTGGCTGAATTTGTTGAAGTACGTTCAACACAACGTCAGCAACGTGAGCAATTAAATCAACAATATCAACAACTTGCACAAACTGCACCTGCGTGGCATACGGCACAATCGGCATTAGCCCGCTTGCAAGAGCAGTGTGGCGAAACCTTTGACAGTAGCCAAGCGGTTATGCAGTTTATGCAAAATACCTTAAGCCGTGAGCGTGAAGCAACCCTTGAACGTGATGAACTTGCTCGCCGTGAACAGCTATTAGATGAGCAAATTTCACGCCTAAGCCAGCCTGACGGTGCGGAAGATATTCGCTTAAATCAGCTGGCGGAAAAATTTGGCGGTGTGCTGATTTCAGAGTTATATGAAGATGTGTCGATTGAAGATGCACCTTATTTCTCAGCACTCTATGGCGACGCTCGCCACGCTATTGTGGTGCGTGATTTGGAAGCGGTTAAAGCACAATTACAGCAACTTGATGATTGTCCTGAAAATCTCTATTTGATCGAAGGTGATCCGAATGCCTTTGACGATAATGTCTTTAAATCGGAAGAACTGGGCGATGGCGTGGTGGTGCAACTGTCTGACCGTCAATGGCGTTACTCTAAGTTCTCTGAATTTGCGGTCTTTGGTCGTGCTTCTCGTGAGAAACAGCTTGAGAAAGTAAAAGCAGAACGTGATGAAACGACAGAAAAACACGCAGAACGTGCCTTTGATGTGCAGAAATGCCAACGTTTATACCAACATTTAAGCCAGTTTGTCGGTACGCATTTAGCTTTAGCTTTCCAGCCTGATCCTGAAGCGGCAATGCAAGAGATTGCACAAAAACGGGTTGAAATTGAGCGTGAACTCAATCAAGCAAGCGGTACGGAACAGCAATTACGTCACCAGCTGGAAAACAGCAAAGCACAGTTGCAACTGTTGAATAAAGTGTTGCCACAACTCAACATTCTTGCCGATGAAACCTTACAAGATCGTGTGGAAGAGTGTCGTGAACAGCTACTAGAAGCACAGGAAGACGAACAATTTATCCGTCAATTCGGCAATGCGTTAGCACAACTTGAGCCGATTGCAGTGGCGTTAAAGAGCGATCCGACCCAGTTTGAACAGCTACAAGCGGATTACAAGCGGTCTGTTGAGCAACAAAAATTGCAACAACAGAAAGTCTTTGCCCTTGCTGATGTGATGAACCGCCGTTTGCACTTCAGCTATCAAGAAACGGTGGGGGCGGAAGGTTCGGCTCTTAACGAACAGCTTCGCCAACGTTTAGACAATGCACAACGTGAGCGTGAGCAGGCTCGTGAACAGCTTCGCCAAGCGACGGCACAATTTAGCGAATATAACCAAGTTTTAACGTCGTTACGCAGTGCCTTTGATGCGAAAAATCAGATGCTTCAAGAATTGTTGCAAGAGATGGACGAATACGGTATCCGCAATGATGATGGAGCAGAAGAGCGTGCGAGAATACGCCGTGATGAATTGCAACAACGCTTAAGCCAACACCGTATGCGTAAATCTTATATTGATAAGCAAGTGGCGGTTATTCAAGCGGAAATGGATAATCTTAATAAAGCGGTACGTAAAGCAGAGCGTGATTACCATACTCAACGTGAAATTGTGGTACAGGCAAAAGTGAGCTGGTGTTTGGTGCTGAAACTCTCTCGTAATAGCGATGTAGAAAAACGCTTAAATCGTCGTGAGCTTGCTTATCAATCGGCAGAAGAGTTGCGTTCGATTTCCGATAAAGCCCTTGGGGCGTTGCGAACCGCTGTGGCAGATAACGAATACTTGCGTGATAGCTTGCGTGCGTCAGAAGATAGCCGTAAACCTGAAAATAAAGTGGCGTTCTTTATTTTGGTTTACCAACATTTGCGTGAGCGTATTCGCCAAGACATCATTAAAACGGACGATCCGATTGATGCGATTGAGCAGATGGAAATTGAGCTATCTCGCTTAACCAACGAACTGACTAGCCGTGAGAAAAAATTGGCGATCAGCTCTGAAAGTGTGGCAAATATCTTGCGTAAAACCATTCAGCGTGAGCAAAACCGTATTTTGCAACTGAACCAAGGCTTGCAAAATATTGCCTTCGGTCAGGTGAAAGGGGTGCGTTTGGTGGTAAACATTCGTGATACACACGCGATTTTACTCAATGCTTTATCAAATGACCGTGAGCAACATAGCGATCTGTTTGAGAACCAAAAACTCAGTTTCTCAGAAGCGTTAGCAATGCTCTACAAGCGTGTTAATCCACATATTGAACTAGGGCAACGTACGCCGCAGACCATTGGCGAAGAGCTATTGGACTACCGTAATTATCTCGATCTGGAAGTTGAAACCTTCCGTGGTGCAGACGGTTGGATGCGTGCGGAAAGTAGTGCGTTATCGACAGGAGAAGCGATTGGTACGGGTATGTCGATCTTGTTAATGGTGGTGCAAAGTTGGGAAGAAGAATCTCGCCGTATGCGTGCTAAAGATATTCTGCCTGCTCGCTTGCTTTTCCTTGACGAAGCAGCTCGTTTAGACGCAACTTCTATCAATACCTTGTTTGAACTCTGCGAGCGTTTGGATATGCAATTGCTGATCGCTGCCCCAGAAAACATCAGCCCAGAACGTGGTACAACCTACAAGTTAGTGCGTAAGATCACCAATAACCAAGAGTATGTACACGTTGTTGGATTGAAGGGGTTTGGGAGGGTTTAGTAGACAAAAGTAGCTTTAAGTCTTGGAGAGTAGGGGATTAAAGCTACTTTATTTTTAGCTATGTTTTTGGCTTCTTACAGTTCAGGTTTTCCTCTTTCCTAGCTAGGATAACTAGCTGTCTTCTGTGATCAATTTCTCTTTTAATCCCCGCTTTCTCGAAGCCATCGTTAATCACCGCTTGAATATCCACTTCACAAGCGACTTGATAGAGCTGTTTTGCATAATCCGCTTGTGGGTATTCCCGATTTTCAAAGCCCAAACGCCCTTTGCTATCCGCTTCGCAAACCAATAAAAAATCAAAAAAACGTTCGGGTTTACGCCATACATCAAGTTTATTAAACAATTTCACCACGGTTTCAGGGCGTAGCTCTGTGATTTTATGGCTATGGGTGTGAAATTCCGTTACCAGTTTAGCGAATGCTTTAGTATGAGCTGGCACTTTCAAGCGATTTGCCAGTTGTTCTGTTGGGGCAACGCCTTTCTGTCCGTGTTCATAATGATGGGGCAGAATATCCTTTGGGGTTAGAGCTTTGCCAAGATCGTGACAGAGTGCGGCAAATAACACACTTTCAGGATCATTTGCTTGAACCGCTAATTTTTTCGCCTGTTCCAAAACCATCAAAGTATGAACGCCACTATCAATTTCAGGGTGATGTTTTTCAGGTTGTGGAACGCCAAAGAGTGCTTCCACTTCAGGAAATAGCACTTTCAATGCCCCGACTTCTCGTAGCACTTGGAAATAGATGTGTGGTGTGTCGGTGGCGAAGGCTTTTTGGGTTTCCAGCCAAACACGCTCCGCTGTTAAATGAGCTAACTCACCGCAAGCGGTCATTTCTTGCATTAATTTTACCGTTTCAGGAGCAATCCGAAATCCGAGAGAATGGAAGCGTGCGGCAAAGCGAGCCACACGCAACACCCGTAGCGGATCTTCAGCAAAGGCAGGGGAAACGTGGCGAAGCAGGCGATGTTTAAGATCTGCAATCCCCCCGTAAAAATCGTGGTAGTTGCCGTCAAGATCTTGAGCAATCGCATTAATGGTAAGATCTCGGCGGATTAAATCTTGTTCAAGAGTAACCTCAGGGGTAAAGTCGCAGATAAAACCGTTGTAGCCGTTGCCGTTTTTGCGTTCGGTACGGGCAAGGGCGTATTCTTCTTTGGTTTTAGGGTGTAAAAATACGGGGAAATCGTTACCGACTTGTTGATAGCCTTGAGCTAAAAGCTGTTCGGGCGTTGCCCCAACAATCAACCAATCACGATCTTTGACTGCTAAGCCGAGTAGTTGATCCCGTACTGCACCACCGACAAGGTAGATATTTGTAGTGGATATCATCATAGGTATATTAATTCGGATATATTAGGATTGGTGTATTAAGAAGCATTATTCTATGTATTCCACCACATCAGAGATTGCTTGACGGGTCTTCGCTTTAGGTTCTACCGCACGATAACCAAAGGCGACCATCACACTAAGTTTATAGACTTTCGGATCATACAACCCTTTTTCGACAAAAAGCTGATCCATTTTTTCCAATGGGAAACCTTCAATCGCGGTGCTATCAATGCCAATCATTGCTGAAGCTGTTAGCATATTGGCTAATGCAATATAGCTTTGGCGACAAGCCCAGTGATAAAACGCCACAGGATCTTGGGTCAAGCCAAAATCCTTTTCACTGAAGTTACGATAAAAACCTTGACGCATTTTTAACGCTTCTTCAGGAATATGGTGAACATCTCGCATAATATGTTGTACATATTCGCCGTCAGCAAGCAGAGTTTCAGGCTGACGAACAAGGATCACAACAAAATGGCTACAATCCATCACCTTATCCTTTGCCCCCCACGCATTATCACGAATAAGCTCACGGATAGCGTGGTTTTCAATCACTAAAAATCGCCACGGCTCAAAGCCAAAAGAACTTGGCGATAAACGCCCTGTTTCCAAAATAAATTGGAAATCTTCATCACTGATTTTTTTCGTTGGATCGTATTGCTTGCAAGCATGGCGATAATGGAAGGCATCAAGAATAGCTTGTTTAGAAATAGACATAATTTGTTTCCCCTCAATGAATTGATTACCATATTATGATACGCTTTACTTAAATTTCAAAATATCAAGGAGTAAATATGTCAAAAACCTTTAGTGACCAAGCCAATTGTTGTGGTGGTATTTGTAAACCAAGTAGCACGTCTATGTTCGACAATGCGGACAGCACCATTGAATTAGCCCTTGTCTATCCAACCCAAGCAGATGCAGAACAAGGACTGGCCACATTAACGGCAAAAGCAAGAGAAGTTGAAAGCGATCCGTGCAATATCAGTAGCCAAATCAGCCAAACCGAAGATGGCTTTTTGTTACAAGCGAAATTCTTATTTAGTTGCCAAGCGGAAGCGGTGATTTTTCAGATGAAGTTGAGATAGCTCATGCTTATTGTATTAATGAAAAATGATGGACTATCTTGACCGCCTTATTGAACTTACCCAAATTCAAGGGGAAATTAATGTGCTGTGCCGTTTTAATGGTAATTGGCAAATTCCGCTGCCAAGGCGTGAGGTTGTTTTTCGTTCATAATAAAATACCTGTGTCTGAATGTATTATCTCAGAAACAGGTATTTACACAAATTGTGGGAGAGGCTCCTCGATATGGCGAGCCAATTATTCAAACAACGCAGAATGTAGCGAACGAATTACATCATCTGCTTCACTATTTTGTACTAAGGTACATACATTATTTGTGCTTGCACCATAGCTGATTAAGCGAACGTTATATGGTGAGAGTGTTGCAAATAATTGTTTCGCAATACCCGCTTGTGTATGTAGGTTGTTTCCAATAATTGCCACTAAAGCAAGATCGTTTTCTACTTTCACATTGCAATATTGGCGTAACTCTTCCAATAATTCAGGGGATAACATATCTGCACCTGACGATGCTGAACCTGTTTTATCTAACGTTAATGCAATGCTAACTTCTGATGTCGTAATCACATCAACAGAGATTTTGTGTTTTGCTAAAATCGCAAAGACATTGGCTAAGAAGCCTTGGGCGTGTAACATGCTGAGGCTTGAAAGCGTAAGCAAAATTTGATTGCGACGCAGTGCTAATGCACGGAAGGTTGGGCGAGGTTGTGGATCTCGAGTTACCCAAGTACCACCTTGTTCTGGGGCTTTACTTGAGCCAACATATACTGGAATATTACTACGCACCGCAGGCAACAAGGTCGCTGGGTGTAAAACTTTAGCACCGAAAGTTGCCATTTCTGCGGCTTCGTTAAAGCTCATTGTATCAATGCGTTTTGCTGCTGGTACAACACGAGGATCGGTGGTGTAAATACCTGGTACATCAGTCCAAATTAACACATCGTTTGCATTTAATACTTCTGCTAATAGCGCTGCTGAATAGTCACTACCGCCACGTCCTAATGTGGTTGTTTTGCCTTCATCATCACGACCGATAAAGCCTTGAGTAATAACGACTTTGCCTTCTGCAATTAATGGCTTAAGGATTGCATCTGACTGAGCTTGGGTTTTCTCATCGTTTGGTGCAGCTTTGCCGTAATGGTTATTGGTAGCTACAATCTCTCTCACATCAACCCACACCGCAGGATAATTACGCTCTTTTAATAGCTGAGTGAAGATTTTAGTAGACATCATTTCGCCGTGACAAATTAACTCATCGGTCAGTGCTGCTGAGGTTGCAAGGCTTGCAGAGAGGGCAAGGGCTGAAATGTGTTCTAATAATGCGTCAATTTCCGCAGAAACTGCAGCAGGGTTTTGTAATTTTTCGATAATGTTGTATTGAATGGTACAAACTGCCGCTAAAATTTCTTCACGACGCTCTGTTTCACAACCATTCGCCAGCTCAACTAAATAGTTTGTCACACCTGCGGAAGCAGATAACACAACAACTCGAGTATTTGCGTCTGTAGTAACGATATTTGCACAGGCAGACATTGCTTCAAAATTGGCAACGCTAGTTCCACCAAATTTAGCAACAGAAAGATGAGACATGAAAATTTCCTATAAATAAAATTGTGTTTGCAATGAAGTGAAAAAGATAGGAAATGGGATTTTTGAGTTACTTTTGGTTTGTTGAAAAACAAATTTAAGAGCACTCCGCTTAACGGTTGTTAAACGACAGCTGATAAGATTCAACCTATACAGCCGATGATCATTCCTATCTAGTGAATTCACACCTCGGCAATCACCCCCGTTACTTATTCTTCAAACGGTCTAGTTCCCTAAAATAAGCTATCTGAGTGTTGCACCTCTCCCGCTATAATTTGCATTATAACTTTCTTTCGTCAGCCACGAAAAACTTGCATAGAAATAACGTTTTGTTATTTCGCTGTCAAATGAAATTTATCCTACTAAATAGAAATAAATTTTAATTGATTGATATCTGTACAAAATTTGCTTATTCTGCTTGTCCCTAAAGAGATTGATGAGATAGCACGTTAAATCCCAGCAAAAGATTGGGATACGATTTGAGTCAGCCGTTTAATTGTAATAGTTTGGATGCAGGTTATGGCATGCAAACCTTGCGTGTCAGTATCGGGTTGGCAGAGGAAAATGATAGATTTTTTATGGCATTGAGGAAGGCACTGATTTGGAATGGGGGCTAATCAATTTAGCCCCTAAAAATTGTAATGTTATAATAACCTACTAGGTCCAAAAGGCGGAGCAATAATCCAAAGATGTTTTAACGGAATATTGCTAGGTTCTGCTGAAGAAGTCCGTAAGCAGTTTTGAAAACCATAACTGCCATAATTCTCGCTGGTTAAACATTTTCCTGTGTTGGGTTCTGTCAGAATAAATGCTCCCGTGTCGGTTGGGACTAACCTAAATAAAGTGTCTGTTTGTCCACAAGGCAAAGTACCACCATCTCCAACCAAGCAACGCTCTTCTTTATCAACTACTTTAAATTGTACGAACCGACGATTTTTAACAATAGCATCGACAAGTCTCCACTGCACCTCTCTTGGATCATTCCGATCGTAGCTCCGATTAGATACTGGCTCCCCCGTATTTAAACTGCGTAAAGAGATAATAGGGGGCTTTATTTCAACAACATCAGGATAAGTTGATGGTGTTGGCGTAGGTGCAGGTGGCATCGGTGGTGTTTCTGCAAGGGAAAACTGGCATAGTCCTAATGTCATCAATAAAGTAAAACGCTTTAACATAGTTCCCCCTTAACGTTTTTTCACAAAGCTGACTGGGAAATGATCAGAGGTAATCTGCGATCTCATCTGATTAAACATAATGCTGGCACTGACCGTTGTATTTTGTGTGGTTTGATTCGCATTGTGTAACACTGCATAATCCAATACATTGCCAGAACGATGGGTAGGTTCCGTTGGTGCAACAATTAATGTTGTATTGCGAAGCTGTGGTTCAGAATCTAAAGCCTCTTGCATACGACCAGGTGCTCGGTTGAAATCACCTACTGCCATCCAATTGATATGTCGTCTTTCCTCAGTATTAAAGAACGTATGAATATTTTGAATCAAACTTAGTGAATCTGCTCCTCCAGATGAAAGAGCATGAATACTAAAGAAAGCATCATTATCAATACGAATGCCTATGGCTGGACGAGAGGTTAATACACTAGAACCAGAGTTAATCACATATACTTCGCTTGCCATACGACGAGCAATAATCGCAAGATTAACTCGATTTGCCCCGACATCTAAGCGAGAGTAATAGATATAAACATTATTTGGACGACTTCTTGTCCCTAAGTTCCACACATATTCATCAATTGGAAAGCCAACCCCCTCGGGCTGAACCATTCGGCGTGTATGAACGGCGGTAGATGGCAATGAGCCAGCTTCTTGAACCATTAAAATACCTGCCGCTTGAGGCCCCGTCAAAAGCTGACGAACATTGATGTTCCATTTACTTTCATTAATCGCAGAAGAACCTTGCAAGTTCCACGTTGCAACCGTATAGTTTTCCAAATTTGCTAATACAATTTGAGGAAGTAAACAACATACCAATGCTATAACTCGATTAAATAACGTCATTTTTCCTCCTATAATGGATTAGCACTAAGTAATGGTGGTGTGAGATAGAACGTTTGATCGTGTAACGGTGTAATACGTTTATCATCACAACGATCCAAAGTCAGCGTAAAATAGCCAGTGGTACTCACCGCATTGTAAGTTAAGCAACGTTGTTGAGAAACACTTTTAATGAACACCGCTCCTGTCGAGGTTGGCAGTAACTCAAAATCTTGATCTAAATTATTTGGATCACAGCTATCTTGAATCACACCATTTCCATAAGCCTGCATACAAGATCCCATCTGCTGATTAGTAAAGCGGAAATGTTCTTGACGGAAGCTCCGCTCAATTCGCCAATTACGCAATTTGCCAAAATCTTGAGAATTAAGCGGCGGATACATCCAAAGCCAGCTACGACGATCAACAGACCACATCGTAATCACCGCCCCATTTTGTCCCATAATGCTGATAAAGTCGTTAAATTCGGCAGTATTTGATGGACTGGTTGCTAACAAATTGACCGTTGGTGGACCAGGCAGTTTTAACAGACTTGTTGGTAAAGGGGGCGTAGGGTTTAGCGTTTCCTCAAATAACGCCTGATCATCCTTTTTCTCTTCCTGTGGTTTTTGCGTTTTTTCACAACTACAACTGCAACCAAGTAAAGCACTTGTAAAAATAGCAAGTGAAGTTAGATATGTGAGCTTTCTCATTTATATCTCCTTGTGATAATTTGAGAAAATCTATAGCCAATGTTTACTTTGATCAAGAAAATTTACAAAATAAGCGGGCTATCCGCCCGCTTATTTGCTTATCTTATTTATAGCCTTAAAACGCTACGCTCTCTTTTAAACTTACCGTTAAGTTAAAGACAAGATTATCTGCACTGCCGTCTTTACTGTCTAAACAGTAATAGCCTTCACGTTCAAATTGATAACCTTGTTCTGCTTTTGCATTCGCTAAACTTGGCTCAACAAAACCTTGTTTAACCACTAACGATGTTGGATTTACCACAGAGCAGATGTCTTCTTCAGCCCCTGGATTTGCAACGGTAAACAAGCGGTCGTAAATACGGAATTCCGCAGGTTTATTATGTACCGCAGACACCCAATGAATTACGCCTTTCACTTTACGCCCGTCCGCAGGGTTTTTACCTAAGGTTTCAGGATCGTAGGTGCAATAAATTGTAGTGATCTTACCGCTTGCATCTTTTTCCACACGTTCTGCTTTAATCACATAAGCATTACGCAAACGTACTTCTTTGCCTAATACAAGGCGTTTGTACTGTTTATTTGCTTCTTCACGGAAGTCTGCTTCATCAATGTAAAGTTCACGGGTAAACGGCAATTCACGGCTACCAAGCTCTTCACGGTTTGGGTGATTTGGTGCGGTTAGCCACTCTTCGCCTTCAAAGTTTTCAATCACAACTTTAACCGGATTAATCACAGCCATTGAACGCGGTGCGTTGGTATTTAAGTCATCACGAATACAAGACTCTAACGTACTGTATTCCACTACGTTATCTTGTTTTGTTACACCAATACGACGGCAAAATTCACGGATAGAAGCAGGGGTATAACCACGACGACGTAAGCCCGAAATTGTCGGCATACGAGGGTCGTTCCAACCATCAACAATACCGTCATTTACCAATTTCAACAGCTTACGTTTAGAGGTTAATGTGCCTTCTAAATTTAAACGTGAAAATTCATACTGATGCGGTAATGGACGTTCAATCGAAATGTTTTCTAATACCCAGTCATACAAACGGCGGTTATCTTGGAACTCCAATGTACAAATTGAGTGAGTAATACGCTCAATCGCGTCCGAAATACAGTGGGTAAAATCGTACATCGGGTAAATGCACCATTTATCGCCTGTTTGGTGGTGGCTCGCAAATTTGATACGATACAATACAGGGTCACGCATTACGATAAATGGTGAAGCCATATCAATTTTCGCACGCAAGCTCATTTTTCCTTCTTCGATTTCGCCGTTTTTCATTTTCTCGAATAACGCTAAGTTTTCTTCAATCGGGCGATCACGATATGGGCTGTTTTTACCTGGCTCAGTTAATGTACCACGATATTCACGCATTTCATCAGGCGATAGTTCATCAACATAGGCTAAACCTTTGTTAATTAATTCAATCGCATAGCCGTAAAGTTGATCGAAATAATCAGACGCATAACGTGGCTCACCTTCCCATTCAAAGCCTAACCATTTCACATCTTCTTTGATTGAATCAACGTATTCTACGTCTTCTTTAACAGGGTTAGTATCGTCAAAACGTAGGTTACATAAGCCTTTGTAATCTTCTGCAATCCCGAAGTTTAAGCAAATAGATTTTGCGTGACCGATATGCAAATAACCATTTGGTTCCGGTGGGAAACGAGTATAAACGTTATCATGTTTTCCTGAGGCTAAATCTTCATCAATAATATGGGTAATAAAGTTGGCTCGAACATCGTGATGTTCGTTGTTTAAGATTTCTTCGTTGCTCATATTTACTCTCATTTAATAAAAATATCATTGCATTCTACACTTGATTACGCTTAACGCAAAATGGTTCAAGTAATTACGATAAAAATTGACTAAAAAATCTCTAACGCCTACAATTTCATTCCGCACATAACTTCCTACAAGCGGTAGGATTCCTCAAAAATTTTGCAAACACATCTCTATTTAAGGAACCTAAAATGAAAAGATCCCTTTCTATCGAATTTTCCCGTGTAACAGAAGCGGCAGCACTGGCTGCATTTGCTTGGCTTGGTCGTGGCAATAAGAATGCTGCCGATGATGCTGCAGTAAAAGCGATGCGTTTTTTGTTAAATCAAATGGAAATTCGTGGTGAAGTCGTGATTGGAGAAGGGGAAATTGACCAAGCTCCGATGCTTTATATTGGTGAAAAAATTGGTTTATGCCGTCCTGAAGATGAAGAAGTCAGCATTGCGGTTGATCCGATTGATGGTACTCGCATGACAGCGATGGGGCAAGCGAATGCATTATCGGTATTAGCTGCAGGGGGCAAAGAAACCTTTTTACAAGCTCCTGATATGTATATGGAAAAATTGGTGGTAGGCAGTGAAGCTAAAGGTATGATCGACTTAAGTCTTCCTATTGAGCAAAATCTACGCCGTGTTGCCTCTAAAAAAGGGAAACTACTTTCTCAATTAACTGTTGCTGTATTAGATAAACCACGCCATAAAGAGGTTATTGCTGAAATGCAAAAATTAGGCGTTCGTGTGATGGCGATTCCTGATGGTGATGTGGCAGCAGCAGTTCAGTGCTGTTTACCTGAAGCAGATTTAGATATGTTATATGGCATTGGTGGTGCCCCAGAAGGTGTCGTGGCTGCGGCAGCAGTTCGTGCTTTAGGCGGTGATATGCAAGCGAGATTAATTCCACGGAACCAAGTTAAAGGCAATACCTTAGAGAATTTTGCTTATGCGGAAAAAGAGATAAATCGTTGCGAAGCATTGAATGTACCGATTAATGAAATATTGAAGCTTGAAGATCTAGTTAGAGATGATAATTTAGTTTTTTCTGCGACTGGGATTACTTCAGGAGATTTGCTTAAAGGTATTCTACGTCAAGGAAATTTAGCAGTGACAGAGACCTTACTTATTCGAGGACGTTCTCGTACTATTCGTAAAATTCAGTCTTATCATTATCTAGATCGTAAGCAAACGGAATGATATCTACTTTAAAGCATGGATAAATATTATTACAACTAAGTTTGGTTTTATGCAGAAATTAGTCCAACGTCGTCCCCAATTAACAGAACGACGATTATCAGAAAATCCTCTATTAAACCGTATCTATCAAAGTCGAGGGGTAAAAAGCCCTGCAGAGTTGGATTTATCTCTCAAAGGTTTACATCACCCTAAGGGGCTTGCCAATATTGATCAAGCAGTTGATTTGTTGTTAGATAGCTTAACTCGACAAGATCGGATTGTGATTGTGGGGGATTTTGACGCAGATGGTGCAACCAGTACTGCTTTGGCGATTTTGGCGCTACGGCAGTTCGGTTTTCAGCAGGTTGATTATTTGATCCCTGATCGCTTTTCACAAGGCTATGGCTTAAGCCTTAGTGTTGCGGAAATGGTCATTGCAAAAGGGGCAGATTTTGTTTTAACGGTAGATAATGGCATTTCTTCTTTTGAAGGGATTGCTTTACTTAAAGCTCAAGGGATTCGGGTTCTTGTAACCGATCACCATTTACCTGCAGACAGCCTGCCAAATGCAGATGCAATGGTAAACCCAAATCTGGCCGCTTGTACTTTTCCCTCAAAGTCTTTGGCAGGTGTCGGGGTGATTTTCTATGTGATGATGGCTCTGCGAGCTAAAATGCGTGAGCTTGGGCATTTCAAAGAGAAAGAGCCTAACATTGCAGAATTACTAGATCTTGTTGCTTTAGGAACAGTAGCGGATGTTGTTCCGCTTGATCACAATAATCGCATTTTGGTTAATCAAGGGTTAAATCGTATTCGTTCAGGACATTGCCGAGTAGGGATTCAAACATTGGCAGAAGTGGCTAAACGAGATCTCTATGCTTTGCAAGCCAGTGATCTAGGGTTTGCCATTGCCCCAAGATTAAATGCGGCTGGGCGATTAGAGAATATGTCTTTAGGTGTAGAGCTATTGATTTCCGATAATCTCGCTTTAGCTCGTCAATTTGCCTTAGAGCTGGACTCATTAAATCAGACTCGTAAAGAATTTGAGCAAGAGATGAAAGCGGAAGCCTTAGCCCTTTGTGCTAAGTTGCCAACGCTCTCTCAGCAAAATCAAGCACAAGGTATCGTGTTATACCAACCTGATTGGCATCAGGGAGTGATTGGTATTTTGGCTTCTCGCATTAAAGATCAGTTTCACCGTCCTGTTATTGCATTTGCTCAGGAAAGTGATGAAAGTGAATATTTAAAAGGATCTGCTCGTTCTATTGCTGGGCTACATATGCGAGATTTACTAGAACGTATAGATGCTAAATATGACAATTTGATTGTCAAGTTTGGTGGACACGCAATGGCGGCTGGTTTGACCATACACCAAGATCATTTAGCTCAATTTCAAACTGTATTTGACGAAACAGTAAATGAAGTTGCGGAACCTGAATGGTTACAAGGTGTGATTTATACGGACGGCGAGTTGTTCGCCCATGAATTTAATTTAGCCACAGCGGAATTACTTAAACAAGCGGGTCCTTGGGGACAACATTTTCCAGAGCCGACGTTTGAGGGACGGTTTCGTATCTTGCAACAGAAACTTTTGGCTGGAAAACATCTGAAAATGATGGTGGAAAATGAATATGGTACGCTATTCGATGCTATCTGGTTTAATGTTGATGTAAAATGCTATCCTGATTTATCTATTAAACAGGCAACATTTGTTTATAAATTGGATATTAATGAATTTAGGGGAGGAAAAAACCTCCAACTACTTATTGAATATTTATTAGAAGAGGATCAATTCAAATAAAAAAAGATAGAATAAGACTATTTTGTATAGTAGAATTAAGCTAGGTTTTTATTATAGAAAGAAGTATAGATATTTCTGATAATATTCTATATTAAGAGATAGTTAATTTGATATTTAAGGGGTAAAGAATGAAAAAAACAATTTTTTTTCGTGGAGTGTTATCGGCTATAGCGATTACAATTACTGCTTGTGGTAGTTTGAGTAAGGTGTCTGATGAGGGTACAACAGAAAAACCGGTATTTCCAAAAATTTCGGAATCAAAATTTAATCATGATGGCTCTCAATTTGGATCATGGCCGAATTGGGAAAATGTTCGTCAAATTGAAAAAGGGATGAACAAAGATCAGCTTTATAATTTGATTGGTCGCCCTCATTTTTCTGAAGGACTTTATGAAGTACATGAGTGGGACTATGCTTTTAACTATAGAGAAAAGGGCGTACACAAAATTTGTCAATTCAAAATTTTGTTTGATAAAAATATGAATGCGCAAAGTTTCTTTTGGTATCCAAATGGTTGTAATGGTAATTCTTCATTTAATTTAGTCGGTGATTTCCTCTTTGATTTTGATAAAGATACATTAACTACAAAGGGCAGAGAGGTTGTTGATGATGTTGCAGAACAATTAAAATCTTCAGGTGCAGAGAAGGTTAAAGTTGTGGGTTACACTGATCGCCTAGGTTCTGAGGAATATAACTTAGATTTGTCACAACGTCGTGCTAATATGGTTAAAGCTCATTTAGTAGAGCAAGGTATTAAAGCGCCGATTGAGGCTGTTGGTTATGGTAAAGCAAACCAAGTTAAAGCTTGTGATGGTGAATCAGGTCAAGCATTACGTGACTGTTTACGTCCAAACCGTCGTGTGGAAATTACAGCTAATGGTGGTGTATTAAAACAGAACGAAAGTCGTAATGTTGCAGGTCCTCAAGGCCCAGCTCCGCTTTATCAAACTCCTTCATATAATCCAGCTAAATAATTTGCTGCTTTGATGTTTATGACGTAGTAAAATAAAAGGGTCAATTCATAAGGGAATGACCCTTTTTTTGTTTTATAAGGAGCGAAGTAATGTCTTATCAAGCGATTGCATTCGACCTTGACGGCACACTGCTGTCAAGTCAAGGCACCATTTTAGAATCAAGTAAAAAAGCAATTAAGCAAGCACAAGAGAAAGGACTAAAGGTTTATATTGTAACGGGTCGTCATCATACGGCGGTACGTCCTTATTATGCAGAACTTGGGTTAGATACCCCTGTTGTCTGTTGTAACGGGACTTATTTGTATGATTTTCATAATGATGAAGTGTTATCGGCTAACCCGTTAGGTAATGCATTGGCAGAAAAGTTAATTCATTCAGCAAAAGCAGAAGGGATTCATGTTGCTGTTTATACTCGTGATGCGATGACCTATGAAGTGCTAAATGCTCATTTCACCAAATTCTTAAAATGGGTGGCAAGTTGTCCTGAAAATGTTCGCCCTAATGTGTATCAAGCCGAAAATTTCCAAACCTTTATTGATAATGACACAACCATTTGGAAAGTGTTAATTAGCGATCCTAACCTAGAGAAAATGCAAAAATTTGTCGAAACATTACCGCTTGAGGTGAGTGCTGAATGGTCTTGGGTAGATCGTGTCGATATTACTAAAGCAGGAAATAGCAAAGGGGCTTGTTTGGCAGAATTATTAAAACGTGAACAAATTGACACAGAGAATGTGATTGCCTTTGGTGATAATTTTAACGACATTAGTATGTTAAAACTGGTTGGTATGGGGATTGCAATGGGCGAATCAGAGCTGGAAGTCCAGCAAAGTGCGAAAAAAGTGATCGGCTCAAATAACGAAGACAGTATTGCTCAAACGCTAAATGAATTATTACAGCTAAATTAAAAGGATCTATGAATGCATATTCGCAAATCAGTTGAAACGGATTTTGATGCTATTTTAGCCATTTATAATCAAGCGATTCCGACTCACCAAATGACTGCAGATCTTTATTTTGCAACAAGAGAAACACGCAAAGCGTGGTTTGAATTTCATCTATCTAGTGAGAAATATCCCTTATGGACAGTGGAAGATGAAAATGGTGTAATCGGCTGGTTTAGCTTTTCCCCATATTATGAACGCCCAGCATTTGTGCATACTTCAGAAATCAGCCTTTACCTTGATGAAAAAGCAAAAGGTAAAGGCTATGGCTCGAAAATTATCCAGTATATGCAAGAACAGATGTTAGAACGTGGAATTCATACTTTGATGGCATATGTTTTTGAATTAAATCAAGTAAGTATGAATTTAATGAAAAAACACGGCTTTGAGTGTTGGGGGCGTTTTCCAAATATTGCGAATATGGGGAAAGACAGCGATGGTAATGAAAAATGGAGAACATTAGTGATGATGTCTTATCAAAAGGGCATTGAATAGCGGTAGGATTTTAGAAAAAATTTGCAATTTTGGTGGAAAATACTTGCATATTGAAGCCGAATTTTGCAAGCTATCGCATTATTTTACAAAAAGATATGCAGGAGAGAATTATGTCAAAACCTCTTTTTTCAGGCAGTATTGTGGCTTTGGTTACCCCAATGAAACACGGAGAAATTGACTTTGATGGATTAAAAGAGTTAGTTGAGTTTCATATTAAAGCGGGTACACACGCTATCGTTTCTGTTGGGACAACGGGTGAATGTAGCACATTAAGTATTGATGAAAATGTGAAAGTGATTAAGAAAACTGTTGAATTTGCAGCAGGACGCGTTCCCGTTATTGCAGGTACAGGTTCAAACGCAACAAGTGAAGCAATTACAATGACAAAATTGCTTGCAGACAGTGGTGTTGCTGGCTGTTTGAGTGTTGTACCTTACTACAATAAACCAACCCAAGAAGGTTTATATCAACATTACAAAGCGATTGCAGAATGCACATCGTTACCTCAGATTTTATATAACGTGCCAGGTCGTACAGGAACAGATTTAAAACCTGAAACAATTGCACGCTTGGCTAAAATTCCAAATATCGTTGCAGTGAAAGAGGCAACTGGTGATCTAAGCCGTGTTGCACAAATCAAAGCACTTGCTGGCGAAGATTTTATCTTCTTAAGTGGCGATGATGCGACTGGTTTAGAATCAATGAAATTAGGTGGGCAAGGTGTGATTTCTGTAACTAATAACCTAGCTGCAGCAGATATGGCAAAAATGTGCGAACTTGCTCTTGAAGGTAAATTTGATGAAGCAGAAGAGATCAACCAACGCTTAATGGATTTACATACAAATCTGTTTGTTGAGGGCAACCCGATTCCAGTGAAATGGGCAGCTCATAAAATGGGATTAATTAGTGATCCGTGCTTACGTTTACCGCTTACAGTATTATCTAAACAGTATCATCCGGTAATTACTGCAGCATTACAAAAAGCACAATTAATCTAAAATGTTCTAAGTCAAGGTTGGTTTTCCAACCTTGATTTTTTTGTAAAAACTTAGCGGATCTTACCGCTTGTTTTCTACCAAAATCTTCCAAAATCGCTTATAATCTCGCCCTTTCAAACTTAAATGAATTAAACCGAATTTATTTTTAAAATGTTAAGGTAATACAATGTCAGAAGTCGAAAACCAAGAATTAGATCTGAATGGCGAAATGATCGCTCGCCGTGAAAAATTAGCTCAATTGCGTGAGCGTGGTAATCCGTTCCCAAACACATTCCGTCGTGAAGATAAAGCTGAAGAGCTTCACGCAAAATATGATGAAGTCGACGGCGAAGAACTCAAAGCCAAAGAAATTCCTGCGGTAGTTGCAGGGCGTATTATGTTGCGTCGTGTGATGGGTAAAGCGACATTTGTTACTATTCAAGATGTAAGCGGTCAGATCCAGCTTTATGTGGCTCGCGATAATTTGCACGAAGGTGAATATGAAAACACGGTGGGCTTATTAGATTTAGGCGATATTATCGGTGTAAAAGGCACGCTATTTAAAACCAAAACAGGTGAATTAACTGTTCGTGCAGCCGAATTACAACTGCTCACCAAAGCGCTTCGTCCGTTACCAAACAAACATAAAGGCTTAACTGACCAAGAAACTCGCTATCGTCAGCGTTATTTAGATCTTATTGCGAATGAAGAATCTCGCCGTGCTTTTGTTATCCGCTCAAAAGTGGTATCAGGTATCCGTCAATTCTTCTTAGAGAAAGATTTTATCGAAGTGGAAACGCCGATGTTGCAGGTGATCCCAGGTGGTGCAGCGGCAAAACCCTTTATTACTCACCATAACGCATTAGATGTGGATATGTATCTGCGTATCGCTCCAGAGCTTTACTTAAAACGCCTTGTGGTTGGCGGTTTTGAGCGTGTATTCGAGTTAAACCGTAACTTCCGTAACGAAGGGGTGTCTGTTCGTCACAATCCTGAATTTACGATGATTGAATACTACCAAGCCTATGCAGATTACCACGATTTAATGGATAACACCGAAGAATTATTACGCAAATTAGCCTTAGATATTTTAGGTACAACGACCGTGCCTTACGGCGAATATGTGTTTGATTTCGGTAAACCGTTTGAACGTATCACAATGCACGAAGCGATTGTGAAATATGGCAACGGTATTTCAATGGACGACCTACACGATTTCGACAAAGCAGTGGCAATTGCAAAAGGCTTAAATATCGAAATCCAAAAATCGTGGGGTTTAGGTTCTATCGTCAATGCGATTTTTGAAGAAGTGGCAGAGCATCAATTAATTCAGCCGACCTTCTTAATGGCTCACCCAGCGGAAATTTCACCGCTTGCACGCCGTAATGATGAAAATCCAGAAGTGACAGACCGTTTTGAATTATTTATCGGCGGACGTGAAATCGGTAACGGCTTCTCAGAATTAAATGATGCTGAAGATCAAGCGGAACGTTTCCAAGCACAAGTTGCAGCAAAAGAAGCGGGTGATGATGAAGCGATGTTCTACGATGACGATTTCGTTGTCGCCCTTGAACACGGTTTACCACCAACAGCAGGCGAAGGCTTAGGTATCGACCGCTTAGCGATGATTTTTGCTAACGCACCGTCAATCCGTGATGTGATCCTATTCCCAGCAATGCGTCAGAAATAGGTTTATTTACCCATTATAAAAGCAAATAGGGATACTACTTTAGTTAGTATCCCTTGTGCTTTTTGGAAATAACTATTTTAAATACTGTTTAAATAAAGGTATTTTGACATTATTTTTTATTATACTACAATGACGTATGAAAATGAGGGAATCGAGGTGTACACTATCGTTGAGTCTGAGATTTATACTAAGTTAGTTGCTGATATTTTAACGCAAAAAGAGCAAGAGGAACTTGCGACATTTATTGCTTCTGAGCCAGAATGTGGTGATGTTATTCCTGCTTCAGGTGGTTGTCGAAAATTACGTTGGCATCGTCAATGTATGGGAAAACAGGGTGGTTGTCGAGTAATTTACTTTAATCGCCTAGAAAATGGCAAAATTTGTTTATTATTGATTTATACGAAAGCTAAATCTGAAAATATCCCAGCACATATATTGAAACAATTGAAACAGGAGTTAGAAGTATGGCTATAGATTTGAACCATATTAACGCAGTGGAATATGAATTTACTGAGGATGAGTTGGGCGAGTTACTTCTTGCCTCCGTAAGACAAATTAAAATGGGGAAATGTGCAGAGAGACAGATAACAAATGAAGTAATAGAAGCACGCCAGAAAACAGGCTTATCACAATCTGCTTTTGCGAAAGTGATGGGCATTTCGGTACGCACTTTACAAGGATGGGAACAGGGCAGACGTAAGCCAACAGGTGCAGCTGCCACATTATTAAAAATTGCTGCTCGCCACCCAGAAACAGTATTAGAGCTAAGAAGCTAGCCATTTAATTCTATCTATCAAACTAATTTGAGGTCAAAATGCTTGCCATTATTTCCCCAGCCAAAACCCTTGATTTTGAAACTAAAATTGACGGATTTGTATTTTCTCAGCCTGAACTAACCGCTTACAGCCAGCAATTAATTGATATTTGCAAACAATTTTCCCCTGCGGAAGTGGCATCATTGATGTCAATTAGCGACAAACTGGCAAGCCTAAATGTTGCTCGCTTTGCCGAATGGACAATGGAACACAATGAGCAAAACGCCAAAGCGGCATTATTTGCTTTTAAAGGTGATGTTTATACGGGCTTAGAAGCAGAAACACTAACCAATGCTGAAATCGACTATGCTCAACGCCATTTGCGTATGTTATCGGGGCTATATGGCTTATTAAAACCTTTAGATTTAATGCAGCCGTACCGTTTAGAAATGGGAACGAAATTGGCTAACCCAAAAGGCAAAGATTTATATCACTTTTGGGATAACATCATTACTCAACATCTCCAGCAAGCTATTGATGCACAAGAAGATAACATCTTAGTCAATCTTGCTTCTGATGAATACTTCGGGGTGGTGCAAGCGGAGAGATTAACCGCAAAAATTGTCAAACCCGTTTTCTTAGACGAAAAGAATGGCAAATACAAAGTGATTAGCTTTTATGCGAAAAAAGCCCGTGGAATGATGGTGCGGTTTATGTTGCAGACCCAACCAACCAGCGTTGAACAGCTTAAAGCCTTTAATTATGGTGGCTATTGGTTTGATGAAACGGCTTCAACAGACACCGAATTGGTGTTTAAACGTGAGGAACAATAGCATAATGTTACGAAACTAGTTGTTATTCTATTGGAATAATTTCTTAATATATAAATTTTCAAAATCTTGTACACGTTTTATTGAAAAGTACTGGTTTTTTGCTTCAGATTCAAGTAAAATCCGCCCGTTTTTTGTCCTTGCAGATTAATGTAGGCAAAAAACATTTTATTTTTTATTCACTAAATCACACACATATCGCAGACTAAGCGTCGGGGTGCTGTTGAAAAACGGTCGATGACTTAGGATATGTGGAGGCAAAACCCTTTCTGCCGCGGCAGAAACAACAACAAGGAAACTATTCTTATGGCACAAGTATCTATGCGCGATATGCTTAACGCAGGCGTTCACTTCGGTCACCAAACTCGTTACTGGAACCCACAAATGAAACCTTTCATCTTCGGTGCTCGTAACGGTGTTCATATCATCAACTTAGAGAAAACATTACCATTATTCAACGATGCATTAGCAGAATTAACTCGCATTGCAAGCAACAACGGTAAAATTCTTTTCGTTGGTACAAAACGTGCAGCATCTGACGCAGTTAAAGCAGCAGCAGTAGAAAGCCAACAATTCTATGTAAACCACCGTTGGTTAGGTGGTATGTTGACTAACTGGAAAACAGTTCGTCAATCAATCAAACGCTTAAAAGATTTAGAAGCGCAATCACAAGACGGCACTTTCGACAAATTAACGAAGAAAGAAGCATTAGACCGTACTCGTGATATGGCTAAACTTGAATTAAGCTTAGGCGGTATCAAAGATATGTCTGGTCTTCCTGATGCAATTTTCGTTATCGGTGCAGACTACGAGCATATCGCAATCAAAGAAGCAAATAACTTAGGTATTCCTGTATTTGCTATCGTTGATACTAACGCAAGCCCAGCTGGCGTAAACTACGTTATCCCAGGTAACGATGATGCAGCGCGTGCGATCCAACTTTACTTAGATGCAGCAGTAGCAGCAATCAAAGAAGGTCGTGGTCAAGAAACCGTTGCTGCTGAATTTGTTGCAGAAGAAGCGGCTGAGTAATCGTCTTTAAGGCAAGCCCTTAAAACACATTCAACATTGTGAAGCAGGGGCAATTATACCCCTGCTTTTTTATCTATTAAGAGAGGAATAAAAAATGGCTGAAATTACAGCAGCATTAGTAAAAGAACTTCGTGAGCGTACTGGCGCTGGTATGATGGAATGTAAAAAAGCGTTAGTAGAAGCAAACGGTGATATCGAATTAGCTATCGACAATATGCGTAAATCAGGTCAAGCGAAAGCAGCGAAAAAAGCAGGTCGTGTAGCAGCTGAAGGTGTTATCCTTGCTCGTATCGGTGCAGGTTTCGGTGTGTTAGTTGAAATGAACTGCGAAACTGACTTCGTAGCAAAAGATGCAGGTTTCGTTGGTTTAGCAAACGAAGTGGCAGATTATGCACTTGCAAACAAAGGTACATCAATCGAAGCATTACAAGCACAATTCGAAGAAAAACGTGCTGCATTAGTGGCTAAAATTGGTGAGAACATGAACATCCGTCGTGTTCAATACTTAGAAGGTCAAGTGATTGCACAATACTTACACGGTGCTAAAATCGGTGTATTAGTTGCTGGTCAAGGTGCTGAAGAAGAACTTAAGAAAGTTGCAATGCACGTTGCTGCGTCTAAACCTGATTTCGTAAACCCAGAAGATGTTTCTGCGGAAGTCGTTGCTAAAGAGCGTGAAATCCAAATCGAAATCGCAATGAACTCTGGTAAACCAAAAGAAATCGCAGAGAAAATGGTTGAAGGTCGTATGGCGAAATTCACTGGCGAAGTTTCATTAACTGGTCAGCCATTCGTTATGGATCCATCACAAACTGTAGGTGCTTACTTAAAATCAGTTAATACCTCTGTAGCTAACTTCGTTCGTTTAGAAGTAGGTGAAGGTATTGAGAAAGTTGAAGAAGATTTCGCAGCAGAAGTAGCGAAAATCACTGGCGGTAATGCTTAATTTCTCTTTGAGATAAAATAACATCCGCATGTTTTGTATGCGGATGTTATTATGGGTTATTTAATAAAATACAAACGATTACCCCCCGAATAGACTGTTGCCTTTCCTTTTCGAGTAAAAGCGAGTAGTGTAAAGTCGTTTTCCCTTGCGATATTGACTGCCATTTCAGTGGTAGCCGAAATCGCACAAAGCATTTCAATGCCACAAGCTAAACATTTTTGTACCATTTCAAAACTGGCTCGGCTTGTGACAAACACAAAGCCAAGTGGGGCATTTTCTTTTGCATACCAGCCTAACAGTTTATCTAAGGCAACGTGTCGCCCTACATCTTCTCGGATAGCTAAGAGTGTGCCGTCAGGGCTAAAAAAAGCAGCAGCGTGGCTTGCCCCAGTTTCTTTAGCAAGAGTTTGAGCCTGTTCTAATTGAGCTAAACAATCATCTAAGATTAAAGGGGATATATTTGACAAGCGGTGCGATTGTGGAAAAGTTTGGTAACTCTGTTTGACTTGTTCAAGTTGTTCAACCCCACAGATGCCACAGCCTGTTCTGCCTGCCATTGAACGACGTTTCTCTTTCAATTGAGTGAATTGACGAGTGGAAATTTCCATTTGGATTTCGATGCCGTTACAACTTTCAACAATGTCTAAGCCGTAGAGGTCGCTTTTCTGTTTTAAAATCCCTTCGGCAAGGGAAAAACCTAAGGCAAAATCGGCTAAATTGTCGGGGGTACACATCATAACTGTATGTGAAATTCCATTATAAACGAGAGCCACAGGCACTTCTCTGATGATATTATCTTGTTGAAATTGCTGTTGTAGAGAACCATTCTCAACAAAAAGTCGATCTACATCAGATTTTGTGATCTTCTTCACATTATTCCTCGAAAAAATTTGTTTATTAAGTAGTTTATTTTGTTAAAAAATTGTATCATTTACAGAATTTTAGCTTATATCAAATAGATGGTAATTAATCCGTAATAGTGCTGCTTTTTAAGTTGGTTTAGTAGGATAATATCATTAATTATTTTGTTAGGTTGTTAAAACTATTTTATAAAGGATTAAATTATGTTATTTATTAAATATTTAGTCTTTGTTTTTTGCCTAGGACTTGTTACATTTTCCATTTTGGCATTTGTTGATGCTAAAAAACAAAGGCAAAAAACAAGAGAAAATCAAGCGTTATTTTTTGAGAAAATAAAAAAAATAACCCTATTATAAAAATTTCCGATGATGTGTACTATTACAAAGGGGCTTATTTAACAGAAAAATATCTGATACATAATAATTGTAAAATAAGGCATTATGGAGATTTTTTATTTACTAATCGCCTTCTGAAATTCATTTAGTATTTAATCCTAGTTAATAGACAAAATTTTATTATTTATTAATAAACACCGCAAATGCGGTTTGGAGTGATTTATGCAGGTCAGTAGAAGAAAATTCTTCAAGATCTGTGCAGGTGGTATGGCAGGTACGTCTGCTGCTATGTTGGGATTTGCCCCAGCAACAGCATTAGCCGCACCTCGTGAATACAAACTATTACGAGCAAAAGAAACTCGTAACACCTGTACTTATTGTGCTGTAGGCTGTGGTATGTTGCTATACAGTCTTGGCGATGGAGCAATGAATAGTCGTGGGAAACTTATTCATATTGAAGGGGACCCAGACCACCCAGTGAGCCGTGGGGCGTTATGTCCGAAAGGTGCTGGTGCGTTAGATTATGTAAATAGTGATCGCCGTGTACGTTATCCAGAAGTGCGTGAAGCAGGCTCAAAAGAGTGGAAACGTATTTCTTGGCACGAAGCAATTGAGCGTGTTGCTCGCCATATGAAAGATGACCGTGATGCTAACTTTATTGAGAAAAATGAAGCGGGTGAAACGGTAAACCGTTGGATGACAGCAGGTTTCTTAGCAGGCTCTGCGTGTAGTAATGAAACGGGTATTCTTACTCAAAAATTTGTACGTTCTCTCGGTATCGTTTTTACTGACAACCAAGCGAGTATCTGACACGGACCAACGGTAGCAAGTCTTGCTCCATCATTTGGTCGCGGTGCGATGACTAACCACTGGGTTGACATTAAAAACGCTGATCTCGTTATTGTAATGGGCGGTAACGCCGCAGAAGCCCACCCTGTTGGCTTCCGTTGGGCGATTGAGGCGAAAAAACAGAACGGTGCGAAGTTAATGGTGGTTGATCCACGCTTTAACCGTACTGCTGCTGTGGCGGATATTTATATGCCACTTCGTCCAGGTACTGACATTGCATTCTTATCGGGTGTTATTCGTTATCTCTTAGAAAACGATAAGATCCAACACGAATACGTTAAACACTATACCAATGCGACATTCTTAGTGAATGAAAACTTTAAGTTTGAAGACGGTTTATTCTCAGGTTATGACCCTGAAACGCGTAAATACGACCGTTCAACTTGGGGTTATCAATTTGATGAAGAAGGGCAACCAAAACGTGATATGACAATGCAAGATCCACGTTGTGTGATCAATATGCTAAAAGGACACGTTTCACGTTATACGCCTGAAATGGTTGAACGTATTACGGGTACACCACAAAAAGATTTCCACATTTTCTGTGAAGAAATTGCGAAAACTGCTGCACCAGAAAAAGCGGCAACGTTCCTTTATGCGTTAGGTTGGACACAGCATACTGTGGGTTCACAAAATATCCGTACAATGGCAATTATCCAGTTGTTATTAGGTAACATTGGGGTTGCAGGTGGCGGTGTGAACGCATTGCGTGGGCACTCAAACGTACAAGGTATCACCGACTTAGGTTTATTCCCAAATCGTTTACCAGCTTATCTTCCATTACCAACGGAAGCGGATACTTCTTTAGAGAAATTCTTAGGACGTATTACGCCGAAACAGATGATGAAAGATCAGGTGAACTATTGGGCAAATACACCGAAATTTATGGTGAGTATGCTGAAATCCTTCTATGGTGATAAAGCGACGAAAGATAATGAATTTGGCTACCATTACTTGCCTAAATTACCAAAAGACGGAATGGATCATATGCGTTACATTGAAGAAATGTATCAAGGCAAGGTAACAGGTTTCTTCTGTCAAGGAATGAACCCAATTGCTTCTTATCCAAATTCTCAAAAAATTGTTAAAGCATTAAGCAATTTGAAATATTTAGTTATTTTCGACCCGCTTATTACCGATACTTCTGAATTCTGGAAAAATTACGGCGAATTTAACGACGTGAAAACCGAAGAAATTCAAACAGAAGTATTCCGCTTGCCAACCACTTGTTTCGTTGAAGAAGATGGCTCAATTGCTAACTCTGGACGTTGGTTACAATGGCACTGGAAAGGGGCAGAACCACCAGGTGAGGCGAAAACAGACGGCGAAATCCTCTCTGAATTGCGTGCGGAATTAATTCACCTTTATCATAAAGAAGGCGGAAAAGCACCGCTTGAACCGTTGGAGGCAATGAGCTGGAACTATGCAAATCCACTTGAACCAAAAGCAGAAGAAGTGGCAAAAGAGAATAACGGCTATGCCTTAGAAGATCTTTTAGATGCAAATGGCAATGTTATTTTGAAAAAAGGTCAGCTACTTTCAAGCTTTGCACAAATGCGTGATGACGGTACGACTTCAGGTGCGTGCTGGATCTACACGGGTCAATGGACAGAAAAAGGCAACCAAATGGCAAACCGCGATAACTCAGACCCATCTAACTTAGGTAATACCTTAGGTTGGGGCTTTGCGTGGCCAATGAACCGCCGTATCATTTATAACCGTGCCTCTGCGGATTTATCAGGCAAACCGTGGAACCCGAAACGTCAGCTTGTTAAATGGAATGGTAAAAACTGGAACTATGTGGACGTTGCCGACTTTGGTGCTGCACCGCCAGATAGCCCGACATTGCCATACATTATGCAACCTGAAGGGGTAAGTTGCTTATTCGTGCGTGAGCGTATGGTTGATGGTCCGTTCCCAGAACACTATGAGCCAATGGAAACGCCAATCGGCACAAACCCATTACACCCGAATGTGGTTTCAAGCCCAGTTGCTCGTATTTTTCCAACGGATAAAGAACAGCTTGGTACTTCTGCTGAGTTCCCTTATGTTGCGACAACATATCGCTTAACGGAACATTTCCACTACTGGACGAAAAATGCTCTCTTAAACGTGATTGCTCAACCGGAGCAATTCGTGGAAATCGGCGAGGCACTCGCGAAAGAAAAAGGCATTAATAACGGTGATATGGTGAAAGTCAGCTCTAAACGTGGCTATATTAAAGCGGTCGCAGTGGTGACAAAACGTATCCGTCCATTAGTGTCAGATGGAAAACCAATTCACACTATCGGTGTGCCAATCCACTGGGGCTTTGCGGCAACCACTGGAGCGAAAAAAGGTTTCTTTGCCAATAACTTAACGGTTCGTGCAGGTGATGCAAATACACAAACGCCTGAATCGAAATGTATGTTAGTCAATATTGAGAAGATTGTGGGGGCATAATATGAGTACAGTTCAATCTCAAGATATTATTAAATCCTCTGCAATTTCATTCTTAACTCCACCGCCACAGGCTCGTAGTCATCAAGTGGAAGTAGCGAAATTGATTGATGTCACCACTTGTATCGGCTGTAAAGCCTGTCAAGTGGGCTGTTCAGAGTGGAACGACATTCGTTCAACCCCAGATGCAGCTTGTACTGGGGTCTATGACAACCCTGCGGATCTCAATCCGAAAGCGTGGACGGTAATGCGATTTAACGAAGTGGAAGAAAACGACCGCTTGGAATGGCTGATCCGTAAAGATGGCTGTATGCACTGTTCTGAGCCAGGCTGTTTGAAGGCTTGCCCATCACCAGGTGCAATCATTCAATACGCAAACGGTATTGTAGATTTCCAATCAGACAAATGTATCGGCTGTGGTTACTGTATCGCAGGCTGTCCGTTTAATATTCCACGAATGAACCCTGAAGATCACCGTGTGTACAAATGTACACTCTGTGTGGATCGTGTCACTGTGGGACAAGAGCCAGCTTGTGTGAAAACCTGCCCTACGGGTGCAATCCGCTTTGGTAGCAAAGAAGAGATGAAAGAATATGCGTCTAAACGCATTGCCGATCTCAAATCTCGTGGCTACGAAAATGCAGGCTTATACGACCCAGAAGGCGTGGGCGGCACACACGTTATGTATGTGTTACATCACGCAGACAAGCCAGAGCTATACTCAGGTTTACCGAAAGATCCGCAGATTGATTTAAGTGTCACCCTTTGGAAAGACGTACTCAAACCAGTTGCTGCAGTGGCAATGGGCGGCTTGGTTCTTTCTGAAATTGCACACTATATCGCAATCGGTCCAAATACAGAGGATCTTGACGAACACGAAGAACACCACGGTGAACAGGGTGAAGAACATAAAGGAGGCAAAGATGAGTAAGATTCAAATCCCTAACGATTACCGAATCGTTCGCCATAAATTGCCTGCTCGTTGGAGCCACTGGTTACTGGTGATCTGCTTCTTCACAACTGGCTTATCAGGGTTAGCATTCTTCTTCCCTGATTTTGCGTGGTTAGTGGATATTTTAGGTACACCACAATTAGCCCGAATGATCCACCCATTCACAGGGATTATTATGTTCCTTGCTTTCGTAAATATGGTTCGTATTTACTGGCATCATAATATTCCAGAGAAAAATGACTGGGTATGGTTGATCAACATTGTGGAAGTATTAAAAGGTAACGAACACGCAGTTTCCGACAACGGCAAATATAACCTTGGTCAAAAAATGTTGTTCTGGACTTTGATCCTTGCAATGTTCACCTTGCTGATTACAGGAATTATTATGTGGCGTCAATATTTCGCACATAATTTCTCAATTCCAGTAATTCGTATTGCGATCTTATTCCACTCAGCTTGTGCCTTTATGTTGTTCACTGGCATCATGGTGCATATGTATATGGCATTCTGGGTGAAAGGTTCAATTCGAGGAATGGTTGAAGGTTGGGTTACAGTCCGCTGGGCGAAGAAACACCACCCTCGTTGGTATCGTGAAGAAGTGTTACCTGAACTTGAAAAAGAGTTTGCGAAGAAACGGTAACGTCAAATTAAATGTAATTATTGTATGCCGATCATCTAAATAGTTGATCGGCTTTTTTCTTTTTAAAGAATCTGTTTTTATTTTGACTGTTTTGTAGCTTAAAAATTAAGCTAAATTAAAATTTTATTAATTTTGTAGTAAATTCAATTGTAAAACGTAAATGAAAGTTTTATTCTTATTGATAATAAGTTTTATTTATTTCTCTTAATGAGACAAACCAAAGGAGCTTTCTATGCGTTTAAAATCTCTCACCCTTGCGATTTTAAGTTTATTTGTTGCCAGTTCAGTCTTTGCAACGGATTTATCGAAAGAAACCCAAACTTATAAGGAATTTGTCGTTGGGCAAATCGATCAATTAGTGACAGATACCGAGAAATTTGTGGGGTATTTGAAAGCTGGTGATGTGCAAAAAGCGAAGCAAATCTATCCGCTTGCACGTATGTACTTTGAGCGTTCAGAGCCGATTGCAGAGAGTTTTGGCGATTTAGACCCTCGTATTGATACTCGTCTTGCGGATTTAAGCGAAGAAGGAAAAACCGAGAAAGATTGGTCTGGTTTCCATAAAATTGAGAAAGTACTTTGGGAGCAAAATACCACAAAAGGCACAGAAGCGACCGCTGATCAGTTGATCAAAGATGTGAAAGAATTGCGTGCGAAAATTCCAACGGAGGAAGTAACCCCTGATTTAATGATTACCGGTGCGGTGGATTTGTTAAATGAAGTATCCACCACAAAAGTAATGGGCGAAGAAGAGATTTTCTCAAAAACTGACCTTTACGATTTCAAAGCCAACATTGAAGGGGCGGAAAAAATTTATGAGATCTTTAAGGCAAAATTAGAGAAAAAAGATGCGAAATTGGCAAAAGAGATTGCTGATCGCTTCCAAGATGTGAATGTGTTATTGGAGAAACATAATAAGTCAAAAGACGGCTATGATTACGTGCCTTACAACACTTTGACGGATAAAGAGATTAAAGCACTGGCAGAAGCAGTGAACAAACTGGGCGAGCCTTTAGCTCAAATGGGTATTCTTCTTGGTAAATAGGGATAAGTTATGAGCGGAACAAATTCTACTGCTCGTCGTGACTTCCTTAAACAAGCTGCGGTATTGGGTGCTGGCGTGATGGCTGGCACCGCTTTTGCCTTGGAGCCGAGAGCAACGCCTAAAATTAAAAATATCTATTATCCGTATAATCTCACGCTGACCTTTGGTGTCACGGCATCTTTCTTTGATAAACTGGGTATCGCACAATTCAAGCCAAAACAGCTTAAAGATCTACCGCACTTTCCGCGTGATCAGCTCAAAGAGCATTACACGGGAGGCGACATCTGTATTCAAGCCTGTGCCAATGATCCGCAAGTAGCATTCCACGCCGTGCGTAACTTGGTGCGAGCTGCTCGTGCGAACATTACGATGCGTTGGAGCCAAGCCGGTTTTAATTCCTTTGAAGGAGGCGACACGCCACGCAATCTGTTTGGTTTTAAAGACGGTACGGGTAATCCGCAAGGCAAAGCTCTTGATGAAACCATCTGGTATCAGGGCGATAACTGGTTGAAAAACGGTACATTTTTAGTCGCTCGCCGTATTCAAATGCATTTGGAAACTTGGGATCGCACAAATCTTAACGGGCAGGAAGAAACCTTTGGCCGCCATCGGGATAGCGGTGCACCGATTGGTAAAAAACAGGAGTTTGATACGGTTAATCTTGAGCAGAAAGATGAAAAAGGCAATCCAGTAATTCCTGAAATTTCCCATTTGCATTTGGCGAAAAAGACAGGGTTACAGATGTTAAGACGTTCCTTCTCTTATGCCAGCGGTGTTGATCCGAAAACAGGGCAGTTTGATGCAGGCTTGTTGTTTATCTCGTTCCAAAAAGATCCGCAACAATTTATTACCATTCAAAACAGCCTTGGCAATATCGACAAGATGAACGAATACATTACCCATATCGGTAGCGGATTATTTGCGTGCTTTGCAGGAGTTAAAGATGAAAATGATTACTTGGGTAAATCATTGTTTGAACAACTTTAACCGCTTTTTTGTTGTATTTACGCTCAGCTTAACGCAGGGCGTTTGTGCTTATGCAAAGGTGGAAACCAGCCACTTATTTGTGCATTTATCTGATGCGATGGAAGTCGTTCCCTATCTTTTAGGCAGTGCCGCACTGCTGAGTTAGTATAAAGTAATTCATCTTTATTTACTTTTATTTACAAAGTTAAGTTCCATATTTCAAATGAAATTTTTTATACATTTGAAAAATTTTTTATATCTATCATTTTTTATTTAACTTATTGATTTTTAACTATTGGAGCTTTTCTCTATGAGATTATGATCTATATCAAAAATTGTGATTGTTTTGTAAAGCTATTTTTAATAGAATGCTACGCAAACGTTTATTTCATCATTCCCAGCGTATATAAATCAGCCAAGGAGAGCAAATGAAAGAAAAAGTTAAAAATACCACCTCACTTAAGCAAGATAATCAATTCATAGAACAGCTTGCGAACGGGTGTTGCCAAGATCCTTTTGCTTATTTAGGGGTTCATCAAGTTGATGATGGCGTGATTGTTCGGGCTTATCTACCTGAAGCAGAACAGGTAACAGTTATTAATGATAACAGTGAGCCGATTGTGCAGATGGAGCAAATTGATGATCGTGGCTTCTTTGCTGCGAATTTGGTTGGTGAAAAAACTGACCTTTCCTACCGCTTGTTAGTGCGTTATGCCCACACTGAAATTGATATTGAAGATCCTTACCGTTTCCAGTCCCATTTTTCCGATTTAGATAATTGGTTGCTTTCTGAAGGAACCCACGTTCGCCCTTATGAAAAATTAGGTGCTCATCTTGTTACCCAAAATGAAGTTGGCGGTATTCACTTTAGCCTTTGGGCGCCGAATGCTCGCCGTGTATCTGTGGTGGGTGATTTTAACTATTGGGACGGTCGTCGCCATTCAATGCGTTTTCATCCAAACAGCGGTATTTGGGATATTTTTGTGCCAAACTTGCCAAAAGGAACGCTCTATAAATTTGAAATTTTAGATAGAAATGGACAAATCCGTTTGAAATCAGACCCTTATGCGTTCTCAGCTCAATTCCGTCCTGATACGGCTTCTGTTGCTTCTGGTTTACCTGCGATTGTCGAGAGTGACGAGAAACGTCGTCGTGCGAACGATCCTGATCAGCCGATTTCTGTCTATGAAGTGCATTTAGGCTCTTGGCGACGTAATTTAGAAAATAACTATTGGCTAAATTATGAAGAGATTGCGAATGAGCTAATTCCTTATGTGAAGGAAATGGGCTTTACCCATATTGAGTTATTGCCAGTCACAGAATTCCCATTTGATGGCTCTTGGGGTTATCAACCAACAGGAATTTATGCCCCAACCAGTCGTTTTGGTTCACCTGAAGGTTTACGCACCTTAATCAGTAAGGCTCACGAAGCAGGGATTAATGTGATTTTAGACTGGGTGGTAGGACATTTCCCAACCGATGAACATAGTCTGGCGTATTTTGATGGTACTCATCTCTATGAACATTCCGATCCAAAAGAAGGTTATCACCAAGATTGGAATACCTTGATTTTCAATTATGGTCGTCACGAAGTGCGTAACTATTTGACGGGTAATGCGCTTTATTGGATTGAGCGTTTCGGTATTGATGCATTGCGCGTCGATGCGGTTGCCTCAATGATTTATCGTGATTACTCTCGCAAAGATGGCGAGTGGATCCCAAATCGCTATGGTGGTCGTGAGAATTTGGAAGCGTTAGATTTCTTACGTTCAACGAATGATATGTTAGCGAAAGAAGGCAAAGGCGGTGTGACTATTGCGGAAGAGTCCACTTCTTTTGCTGGTATTACTCACCCAACGGAACATCACGGCTTAGGCTTTGATTATAAATGGAATATGGGGTGGATGAACGATACATTACGCTATATGAAGACCGAGCCGATTTATCGTAAATATCATCACGATTTGATGACATTCGGTATGATTTATCAGTATAGCGAAAAATTTATGTTACCGCTTTCCCACGATGAAGTCGTTCACGGTAAATATTCGTTACTCGGTAAAATGCCTGGGGATTGCTGGCAACAGTTTGCAAACCTAAGAGCATATTACGGTTATATGTGGGGTTATCCAGGTAAAAAATTGCTCTTTATGGGCAATGAGTTTGCTCAAGGGCGTGAGTGGAATTATCAAGAGAGTTTGGATTGGTTCTTGCTTAACGATGAACACGGCGGTTGGCATAAAGGTATGTTGAACTGGGTGCGTGATTTGAACCGTATTTATCGTCAATATCCAGCACTGTATCAGTTGGATTACGATCCTGCTGGCTTTGAGTGGTTGGTGGTTGATGATGCAGAGCAGTCTGTGTTTGCCTTTGAACGTAAAGCAAAAGAGGGAGCAAGCATTATTGTGGTCAGTAACTTTACCCCGATCCCTCGTGATAATTACCGTTTTGGCGTTCACGAAGATGCGGAATATAAAGAAATTCTCAACTCAGACTCAGCTTACTATATGGGTAGTAACTTAGGGAATTTCGGTACTATTCAATGTGAAGAGATTGAGTCGCACGGCAAACCTTATTCCATTTCGCTCACTATCCCACCGCTTGCGACGATTTTTATCGTCAAAGAAGCCAAACCACAAGCGGTGAAAAAAGCGAAAAAATCTACATAAAGTGGTAAAAAAAAGCGGAAGAGCCGAAAGTGGAAAAAGTCAAAGCAGTAAAAGCAAAAAAAGCAAAATAATGTAGGGACACACTGCGTGTGTCCATTAATTACAAATCTAATAATTCAAATGTTCTACATTATGTAGTAGTTACAAAAAGTTGATTAAATTCCCTTCCCCCGTTTACGGGGGAAGGTGCCGAAGGCGGAAGGGGGGATATTATTGTTCTCCCCTCAGGGCTTCGCCCAGCTCCCCCCGTAAACAGGGGGAGCGAAGATTTCAAATAATATAATTGTTTAAGATGTCGGACACACGCAGTGTGTCCCTACAATAAGTACTAAGGCTGTATATGAAGTACCTTGCAGGCAGACCATTTCCATTAGGTAGCCGATTAACTGAAATAAATGGAGAAAAAGGCGTAAATTTTGCATTGTTTTCTCGCCGTGCAAGCGGTGTGGAATTAGCAATTTTTTGCGACGGTAAAGAAATTCGTTTACCGATGATCAAAACCGATGAAATTTGGCATTTGTTTGTGGTCGGTCTAAAAGCAGGGACGCAATATGGCTATCGGGTAACAGGGTGTGTAAATGAAGAAAAAGGCGACCTGTTTAACCCCAATAAATTACTGGTAGATCCTTATGCAAATGGCATTGTAGGACAACCTGATTTATCCAGTGATGAAGCGGTGAAATGGTTTCAGTGGAATGATCCGAGAGATAATGCTCACCTAGCCCCAAAATCTGTCGTGGTTGCACGAGATACTTTTGATTGGGAAGGTGACTATAAACCTTTTACCCCTTGGGCTGAAACGATTATTTATGAAACGCACGTTAAAGGGTTTAGTAAACTTAATCCTAAAGTGCCGAGCGAAATTGCAGGCACTTTTGCAGGGTTAGCCCACGAAACGTCAATTGCTCATTTGAAACGTTTAGGGGTAACGGCAGTGGAATTATTGCCGATTACCTATCACATTGATGAACCGCATTTGCAAAAAATCGGGTTATGCAACTATTGGGGTTATAACGTTTTAGGGCATTTTGCGGTTGATCCTAAATTAGCTTATAACAAAGCCGATCCGCTAACGGAATTTAAGCAGTTGGTCAAAACGCTTCATAAAGCAGGGATCGAAGTGATTATGGACGTGGTCTTTAATCATACGGCGGAAGCTGGTAAAGATGGTCCAACGCTATCTCAGCGTGGCATTGATAATGAAGCATATTATTGGCTTACTGATAATAGTGACTATCTAAACTGGACTGGCTGTGGCAATACGCTCAATGTGTCGTCTGATGTGGCGGTGTTGCGTTGGGTGATTGATTGCCTCTGCTATTGGGTTAAAGAGTGTCACGTTGATGGTTTCCGTTTTGATTTAGGGGCAGTCTTAGGACGTACCCCAACGTTTTCGGAAAAATCCGCCTTTTTTACGGCGGTATATAGTAATTCAAAATTATCTCACGTTAAGTTGATTGCAGAGCCGTGGGATATTGGCTGGAGTGGTTATCAATTAGGGGCATTCCCTAAACCATTCGCCGAGTGGAACGACCGTTTCCGTGATGATATGCGTCGTTTCTTTTTGCAAACAAGCGGTGATTTAGGGCTGTTTGTTCGCCGATTTGCAGGCAGTGATGATATTTTTGCTCGCCATCGTTTACCTTCAAACAGTGTGAACTTTATTACGGCTCACGATGGTTTTACTTTGCACGATTTAGTCAGCTATAACAAAAAACATAATTTGGCAAATGGTGAACAAAATCGAGATGGACACGGAAATAATATCAGCCATAATTTCGGGGTAGAAGGCGATACCAACGATAAAACGATTATTGAGCAACGGCAGTTAGCGAAAAAAGCTCTGCTGGCGACGATGTTGCTCTCGGGCGGAACACCGATGTTGTTGGCTGGTGATGAATTAGGGCATAGCCAACAAGGTAACAATAACAGCTATTGCCAAGATAACGAGATTAGCTGGATTGACTGGCAAACCGCTGACGAAGCATTGATTGATTATACGTCAAAGCTGATTGCTATTCGTAAGCAGATCCCTTTGTTATCTCGTGATAATCAATGGTGGTCTGGTGAAAAAGTTCAGTGGCTACGCCCTGATGCGAATGTTATTCAATTTAAAGATTGGCAAGACTATTCAACCAAAGCCTTACAAATACTATTAGAAGATAAATGGCTTATTTTGGTCAATGCCAAACAAGCAATGCAACAATTTTTATTACCTAAGGGTGATTGGCAAATACTTTTAGGTGAAAAAGAAACCACTCTAATGACCGATACGCTTGCGGTTACTCTCAATCACATTGAGGTATGTGTACTTCAAAGGAATTAATATTCACCATCCCAATTTGGAGATAACAATATGCTAAAACAGGAAGCATCAACTGACAGACGTAATCTTACTGCACAAACTTTAGTTCTTATCTTAGCAGGCGGTCGTGGTTCACGCCTTTATGAATTAACCGACAAACGTGCAAAACCTGCGGTTTATTTTGGTGGTAGCCGTCGTATTATTGACTTCGCCCTTTCCAACTGTATTAACTCTAACTTATTGAAAGTTGGGGTGATTACACAGTATGCGGCGCATTCACTACTCCGCCACTTACAACGTGGTTGGTCATTCTTACCTTATGAGCGTAATCAATACATTGATATGCTTCCAGCTCGTCAACAAATTGATGAGAACACTTGGTATCGTGGTACAGCTGATGCGGTTTATCAAAATATGGAAATGATGAAATCGCACTATCGTCCAAAATATGTGATTATTCTTGCGGGTGACCATATCTATAAAATGAACTACAACCGTATGCTTGAAGATCACGTTGATTCAGGGGCAAAATGTACCGTAGGTTGTATCGAAGTGCCACGTGAACAAGCAACGGAATTTGGTGTGATGGCGGTTAATGAAAAATTAAAAGTCAAAGCCTTCGTGGAAAAACCGTCAGATCCACCAGCAATGCCAGACAAACCAGACTCATCTCTTGCGTCTATGGGGATCTATGTGTTTGACGCAGATTATCTCTATGAAATGTTAGAAAAAGAAGTCAGCAACCCAGATACTTCACACGACTTTGGTAAAGACATTATTCCAAAAGCCGTTGAACAAGGAGTGATTTATGCTCACCCATTTGAGCGTTCTTGTGAAGGTCGTAACACCACTGGAACAATCTACTGGCGCGATGTAGGAACGATTGATAGCTACTGGTCTGCCCATATGGACTTAGTCAGCGAAAAACCTCAATTAGATTTATATGACGAATCTTGGCCGATCCACGGTCGTCCACAACAAACTGCACCAGCTCGTTTCTTCTATAAAAAAGCGCGTGCGCATACCCTTGATAACTCATTGATTGCAGGGGGCTGTGTGATTACCGATGCAGAGATCAGTAATTCAGTACTTTTTAGCCGTGTTCATGTCCATGAAGATTCCATTATTGAACAATCAGTGATCCTTCCACAAGTGAACATTGGTAAAAACTGTGTAATTAAACGTGCAGTAATCGACCGTCACTGTGATATTCCAGATGGCTTACAAATCGGTGTAAATCCAGAAGAAGATGCGAAATATTTCCGTATCAGTAAAGGTGGTATCGTCTTAGTTTGCCAAAAAATGTTAGATAAATTGGCAAAAGATAAAGCGGCTGCTTAATTTATAATTCTTCCCCCGTTTACGGGGGAAGTCCCACCAAAGGTGGGGATGGGGGATTATTTGCCCCCATCGGTTTCGTTTCACTCAACCACTTCCCCCACAAGTGGGGGAAGAATTTATTTAAATTGGTAAATAGTTAATGAAAATTTTACATATTTGTTCAGAAATGTACCCGCTTATCAAAACAGGCGGACTTGCTGATGTAATGGGAGCGTTACCCTATGCACAACAATCAGCTGGAAATGATGTTCGAGTATTAATTCCTTATTATCCACAAGTGGCTTCCAAGTTAGGCGAAACCGTTGAAGTTGCGACCGTCGGTACCTTTGCAGGTGTTGTCACTGTTCGTTTTGCTTATTTGAATGGCTTAGGCGTATATGTGATTGATGCCCCACATCTCTTTGATCGTCGTTTACCTTACTACGACGACAACTACCAAGATTACACCGATAACTACAAACGTTTTGCACTATTAGGTTATCTCGGAGCACAACTTGCTTCAGGTTTAGATCATTGGTGGGGCAGAAGTGATGTGTTACACGCTCACGACTGGCAAGCAGGTTTAGCTTGTGCTTATCTCAAAAGCTGGAACAGCCCTGTTAAAAGTGTCTTCACCATTCACAATATCGCCTACCCTGGACGTTTCCAAGCCTACCACTTAGCAGAATTAGCCTTGCCTTGGGAATTTTATAATGTTCACGGTTTAGAATTTTACGGCGAAATTTCCTATCTTAAAGCAGGTTTATTCTACGCAGATCGTGTAACAACCGTAAGCCCAACCTATGCTCGTGAAATTACTGAGCAAATTGCAGGGGCAGGAATGCACGGCTTACTGCAACAACGCCTTGCAGAAGGGGCATTGCGTGGCATTTTAAATGGCGTAGATGATGCTGTTTGGAACCCTGAAACCGACACAAACATCGTGGCAAATTACCGCCCGAACTATATGCAAGGTAAAGGTAAAAACAAATCGGAACTACAACGTTACTTTGGCTTGCCAGAAGATAAAGATGCACTCTTATTTGTGATGGTTACTCGCTTAACCGAACAAAAAGGGGCAGATTTCTTACTTGCACGCATTGACCAAATGATGCAACACAACGTTCAACTTGTAGTGCTTGGTAGTGGATCGCCTGACTTAGAATGGGCATTGCGTGATGCACAATCTCGTTACCCACATAAAATCGGCTTAAAAATTGGTTATGATGAAGCTCTTTCACACCAAATTATCGCAGGTGGTGATGTTATCTTAGTCCCAAGTCGCTTTGAACCTTGTGGTTTAACCCAACTTTACGGCTTAAAATACGGTACTCTACCATTAGTTCGCCGAACAGGTGGTTTAGCCGATACTGTCAATGACGCACACAAAGAAAGCATTGAAAACCGCACAGCAACAGGATTTGTGTTTAACTATCCTGACGCAGATAATTTCTACGATGCCGTACTGCGTGCGATCAATTTATGGGGTAAAAATAAATTGTGGTCGAGTGTACGCCAAAATGCCCTTGCTCAAGATTTCGGTTGGGCAAAAGTGGCACAGCAGTATCAAGAGTTGTATTACGAGATTGTCTAACAAAGATAGATGGGCTAATAGCCCATCTTTTTGGCAAAAAATTTAACAAATCTAACCACTTGTAAATTTACAACTCAACTAAATCTCTGTATAATCCGCTCGCAATTTTTCCAGTTTTATTTTTTAACTTTCAAATTAAGGAACTATTGCAATGCTACGAGTAATTAAAGAAGCACTGACTTTTGATGATGTTCTTCTTGTCCCAGCACACTCTACCGTGCTTCCAAATACCGCAAACCTTTCTACTCAACTTACCAAAGACATTCGCTTAAATATCCCAATGCTTTCTGCAGCAATGGATACCGTGACAGAAGCTAAGTTAGCGATTTCCCTTGCTCAAGAGGGCGGAATTGGCTTTATCCATAAAAATATGTCAATTGAACGCCAAGCAGATCGTGTGCGTAAAGTGAAAAAGTTTGAAAGCGGTATCGTTTCTGAACCAGTGACCGTTTCCCCTGATTTAACATTAGGCGAGTTAGCTGAATTAGTGAAGAAAAATGGTTTTGCAGGCTATCCTGTCGTAGATGCAGAAGATAACCTTGTAGGTATTATCACCGCTCGTGATACCCGTTTTGTGCGTGATTTAAATAAGCCCGTTTCTAAAGTGATGACACCTAAAGAGCGTTTAGTGACGATCAAAGAAGGGGCTAATCGTGAAGAAATTTTAGAACTTATGCACGATCACCGAGTTGAAAAAGTGTTAATGGTGGATGATAACTTCAAACTAAAAGGGATGATTACCGTTAAAGATTATCAAAAAGCTGAACAAAAACCGAACGCCTGTAAAGATGAGTTAGGTCGTCTGCGTGTCGGTGCGGCAGTCGGTGCTGGTCCAGGTAATGAAGAACGTATTGATGCTCTTGTTCAGGCTGGTGTTGATGTCTTGCTTATCGACTCTTCCCACGGTCACTCTGAGGGTGTGTTACAACGTGTGCGTGAAACCCGTGCGAAATACCCGAACTTACCTATTGTCGCAGGCAACGTGGCAACTGCTGAAGGTGCGATTGCCCTTGCTGATGCGGGAGCAAGCGCAGTTAAAATTGGTATCGGTCCAGGTTCAATTTGTACAACTCGTATTGTTACAGGCGTAGGTGTGCCACAAATCACAGCAATTGCTGATGCGGCGGAAGCCTTAAAAGATCGTGGCATTCCTGTCATCGCAGATGGTGGTATCCGCTATTCAGGCGATATTGCTAAGGCAATTGCTGCAGGTGCATCTTGTGTAATGGTGGGTTCAATGTTTGCAGGCACAGAAGAAGCTCCAGGTGAAATCGAGCTTTACCAAGGGCGAGCATTCAAAGCCTATCGTGGAATGGGATCATTAGGGGCAATGTCAAAAGGTTCATCTGACCGCTATTTCCAATCCGATAATGCCGCAGATAAATTAGTTCCTGAGGGTATCGAAGGTCGCATTCCTTACAAAGGCTTACTCAAAGAAATTATCCATCAACAAATGGGTGGTTTACGCTCTTGTATGGGCTTAACTGGCTGTGCAACCATTGATGAACTTCGCACCAAAGCACAATTTGTCCGCATTAGTGGTGCAGGTATCAAAGAGAGCCATGTTCACGATGTAACCATTACGAAAGAAGCGCCGAACTATCGAATGAGTTAATTTTTTGCTACGCTTGGTGTCCTGCTTTATTCGATGGACACCAAGCGTGATGCCCCTTGTTTCTTTCTTTGATACATAATACTGAAAACAAGCGGTAAAATAATGGGAAAATCTTACCGCTAACAAGGAATATAAATGCCTTTAATCAGAAAAATAACAAATAAAATCAACGATTTTTTTCGCAAAAAACACAACGCCAAAAATCGCCAACGATTAAACACTAACACCCTGACTGTAATTGCTAGTAACTGCACAGGGGCTTTTATGTTGCACGATTTAGGTTTACGCTTTAATTCCCCTTTTGTAAATTTATTTTTAACCCCCACTGATTTTATTAAATATGTAAAAAATATTGCCCACTACCAAACCCAAGAAATCACTTTCCCCAAAGAAATTCAAAGAAAATACCCCGTTGGGCTACTAGGCGATATTCACATTTATTTTATGCACTATCATTCAGAGCAAGAAGCTGTAAAAAAATGGCAAGAACGCACCGCTCGAATGGATCTCAATAATCTTTTCATTATGATGGCAGAGCGAGATGGCTGTCGCTATGAAGATCTGCTTGAATTTGAACAACTACCGTTTAAGAATAAAGTTGTCTTTACCCATAAACCATATCCAGAACTAACCTCCGCAGTTTATATTCAAGGCTTTGAACAACAGCAAAAAATAGGCGATCTGTTTGAGTATTGCGGTTTGAATGGGAAACGTTTTTACGATCAGTTTGATTATGTTGGGTGGTTTAATCAGCATAAGCAAAACTAAGTTAGCAATTTAATAATGGTTGAAAATATGGACATCAAACTTTTTGAACACAAAGAAGTGCGTTCCGTTTGGGACGAAGAACAAGAAAAATGGTATTTTTCGATTATTGATGTAATCGAAATTTTGACGGAACAACCCAATTATCAAGGTGCAAGGAACTATTGGAAAGTTCTAAAAAGCCGTTTATTAAAAGAAGGAAATGAAACGGTTACAAATTGTAACCAGTTGAAAATGAGAGCGGAAGATGGCAAGTTACGACTAACTGACGTAGCCGATGTACCGCAACTACTGCGCTTAATTCAATCCATTCCGTCCCCGAAAGCTGAGCCATTTAAACTTTGGTTAGCACAAGTGGGAAGTGAACGTTTAGATGAATTGCAAGATCCAGAACTTACTATCAATCGAGCAATGCAGGATTACTTGCGATTAGGCTATTCGGAAAATTGGATTAACCAACGTTTAAAAAGCATTGAAATCCGCAAAGAATTGACGGACGAATGGAAACGGGGCGGTGTGAAAGAAGGGCAACAATTTGCCGTTTTAACCGATATTATCACTAAAGCGTGGAGCGGAAAAACTACCAAAGAATATAAGCAATTCAAAGGATTAAAAAAAGAAAACTTACGCGATAATATGACGAACACCGAGTTGATTTTAAATATGCTTGCAGAAGCCTCAACCAAAGATATTTCGCAAGCAGTAAATCCTGAAACCTTTGAAGAAAATCAAAAAGTCGCCGAACAAGGTGGCAATGTTGCTAAAGTGGCTTTACAAGAGTTAGAGAGCAAAACAGGTAAAAAAGTCGTGAGTGATTTATCGGCGAAGAAAATGATTGCGGAAAGTAAAAAGAAGTTGAAATAACGATATTTTCCCCGCACGGCAAGCCGTACGGGGTTACGCATAGTTCAGCTCCTCCGGAGCTGGGAGTTACAAATGAACAAAGAGTTGCATAGTAACTCATAGGTCCTTAGAGCCTCGTAATCATGTGAGTTTTTCCGTGTGTAGGGGCAAAATTACGGTTAGTTTTTGCAAAAATTTGTGGAAATTTGACCGCTTGGTTGACAAAAAATGAAAAATATAACAGAACAAATTCTTTTAATATCTATTGGTATAATAATTGGAATACTATTTGGTTTAGGTTTTTCTGACTGGAGTAGAATTGATACTGGTAGTGTTACAAATTGGATAATTGCATTCGGCACAGTTTTATTATTTATTGTCGCACTTTATACGGCCTTGTCGTGGCGAGCTCAGCGTATCCCTGAAGCAAGAAAAGATTTCATAAATGCTATCGTAGATTTTGATAATTATATCTATCAATTCAGCTCAGAAGATTTTACTTCAACTCCTGAAAGTTTTTTAAATTACCATAATCAATTATTAAATAAATTTTGGAATGTTGAAAAATCAATTATGTATTTTTATCAATTTGACAAAAAAGATAAAGCAAATATAGATGCTCAATATTGTAAAATTATTGAATTAATTAATAAGTTTGGGGGCAATTTAAAATCTAATCGACATGGCAATCTTATTGTTGCTAATAAAGCAAGCAAGCTAAATACTGAAGTTAATGCCATACTACCTGAAAGCTACACATTACTAAAACTTGTAGCAGGAGAAAATTTAACCATCAAATATCAAGAGAAACAAAATGACAAACATCCACAACCATAAAATTTTAATTTTGGACTTTGGTTCACAATATACCCAACTGATCGCACGCCGTGTGCGTGAAATTGGGGTTTACTGCGAACTTTGGGCTTGGGACGTGACGGAAGAACAGATCCGTGAATTTAACCCAACGGGTATTATTCTTTCTGGCGGTCCTGAAAGTACCACCGAAGAAAACAGCCCACGTGCGCCTGAATATGTGTTTAACGCCGGCGTGCCGGTGCTTGGCATTTGCTACGGTATGCAAACTATGGCGATGCAGTTAGGCGGTTTGACTGAAACTTCAGATCATCGTGAATTTGGCTATGCCTCTGTTGAGTTAAAAGCAACCGACAGTTTATTTGCAAAATTAAACGATGATTTGACCGCTTCTCAACCAAAATTAGACGTTTGGATGAGCCACGGCGATAAAGTTACTCGTTTACCGTCAAACTTCCAAGTGACAGGCGTCACCCCAACTTGCCCAATTGCAGCAATGTCGGACGAAAATCGCCGTTTCTATGGTGTGCAGTTCCACCCAGAAGTGACCCATACGAAAAGTGGTTTAGAACTACTGAAAAATTTCGTGGTCGGCATTTGTGGCTGCGAAACCAAATGGACAGCGGAAAACATCATTGAAGATGCTGTGGCTCGCATTAAAGCGCAAGTTGGCGATGATGAAGTGATTTTAGGCTTATCAGGTGGCGTGGACTCCTCTGTTACCGCACTACTTTTACATCGTGCCATCGGCAAAAACTTACACTGCGTATTCGTGGATAACGGCTTATTACGCTTAAACGAAGGCGATCAAGTGATGGAAATGTTCGGCGATAAATTTGGTTTAAACATTGTCCGTGTAAACGCTGAAGATCGTTTCTTAGATGCTCTTAAAGGCATTGATGAACCTGAAGCGAAACGCAAAACCATCGGTAAAGTCTTCGTTGATGTGTTTGATGATGAGTCGAAAAAATTGACTTCAGTGAAATGGCTAGCACAAGGCACGATTTACCCAGATGTGATCGAATCCGCTGCCAGCAAAACAGGCAAAGCACACGTGATCAAATCGCACCACAACGTAGGTGGCTTGCCGGATTATATGAAATTAGGCTTAGTTGAGCCATTGCGTGAATTATTCAAAGACGAAGTGCGTAAAATCGGCTTGGCACTAGGCTTACCAGTTGAAATGCTCAACCGCCACCCATTCCCAGGCCCAGGCTTAGGCGTGCGTGTGTTAGGTGAAATCAAAAAAGAATACTGCGATTTAGTCCGCCGTGCCGATGCGATCTTTATGGAAGAACTACACGCTTCAGGCTGGTACTACAAAGTCAGCCAAGCCTTTACTGTGTTCCTACCAGTCAAATCAGTGGGCGTAATGGGCGATGGACGTAAATATGATTGGGTTGTTTCATTACGTGCAGTGGAAACTATCGACTTTATGACCGCACATTGGGCGCATTTACCTTATGATCTATTAGGCAAAATCTCAAATCGTATTATCAACGAAGTGAACGGGATCTCTCGAGTGGTGTATGATGTTAGCGGAAAACCCCCAGCTACGATAGAGTGGGAATAATATCCCACTTATTCACAGCTTTTCATAGTATTTCAATTTTTTGCGTAAAAATTGTCGGTAAAGATTGACCTGTTTATCCCTTAATATCAAAATACCGTCATTAATTTGACGGTATTTTAAAATAGGGGGGAGAATGCTGACAGATAGTAAAATTAAATCTTTAAAAGCAAAGGATAAGGCTTATAAAGTAGCAGATCGTGATGGATTGTACGTTGTTGTATCTCCTGCCGGCACGGTTACGTTTAGGTATGATTATCGTATTAACGGACGAAGAGAAACATTAACAATAGGAAAATATGGAAAGGACGGCATATCTCTTGTTGAAGCAAGAGAAAAGCTAATGATGGCTCGTAAAATGGTGAGTGATGGGATTTCTCCAGCCACAGAAAAACGGAAGAAGAAAAATCAAATAAAAAGTGCGAATAATTTTGAAGCGTTTGCACTTAAATATATTGCCGAAACTGATTTTGCGGAAAGTACAAGATCATTAAGACTTGCGACTTACGAAAGGGAAATTAAGAAGTATTTTGGACATAAATTAATGACTGAAATTTCCACAGAGGAAATTAGAGGGCATTGTCAAATTATTGGGGATAACTTATAACGACCCTATCCCAAATTCTGTGTAAACACCCATTTCAACTTAACGGTGATCGTCTAGGCGATCAGCAAAATCAATCATAAATCGATTCATCGCCAGTTTCCAGTTCTGAATCGGCATTGTCCATTT